>JAZSIP010000120.1:0-8482 GCA_045533915.1 Eubacteriales bacterium | reverse complement strand
TATATACTTCTTGCGGAACTGCTTGCCGTCAGAGTCGAAGCTGTAATACATCGTGCCGACGAGTGTATTTCCGTTTGCTGTATCGTATTCCTCAATAGACGCTATGTTATCGCCGACTCTATTAATATTATACATCTTTTTGTTTGAGATGTCAAGAGTTTTTACCAAGTTCTGGGAAGCGTCATAGAAGTATCTGTATTTCATCACGCCGTTCCAAGCCTCGCCGATAACGTTTCCGAAACGGTCATAGCTCAAAGTCTGCTTGTCACCGTTGGCGTATTCCATGCTCTTAAGGCGGTTTCCGCCTGACTTGTATTCATACGTAACGAGATTATTATCGCCGACGTTTACGCTTGTAAGATTTCGGTATCCATCATATCCCATAGTATAAGCTTGTCCGTCACCTCGCGTGATCTTGGTAAGGTCGTCATATACGTTGTACTCGTAGCTTATCATGCCTTCTTGATTGTACCCGGTGACCTCACCGCTGTCATTTTTGATAGCTCCCTTTACGCTTACGCTTGTGGTCCTGCCTGCTCCGTCATAGATGTATTCGGTGCGGTTATCCAAACGGTCAATCACTGCCGTAGGCTTTGAGGTAATCGAATCATACTCGTACCTCGTTTCATTTCCTCTTGCATCTATTTCTACCGTTTTGTTGTTTCCTATGTCGGTGTATTCATCATTTGAACTTGTTTCTTCATACTTGTATTCTGTGTATATCGCTCCAAGCTCACCGTTCTTGAAGTTGGTGCCGGTAAGGGCGTTTCCAAAGTCGTCAAGCAATTCCTTGAATACGATAGTCTCGACGTCTTCTCCGTTTGATGAGGTAGTCTCCTCTATATCCTCTGTTGCATTTTCGGAGCTTGAGGAAGCGGTCAAAAAGTCTTCCTCGGTAAGTCCCGTTTCCAACTTGTTGCGAACAACTTGAAGCTTTTGGTAGTTAATATTGGTCGTTCCATTTTCATTATGCATAAGTATCTGAATATTCTCTATGGAAGCGTATTTCTTCTTTGCAAACTGTAGCATTACGAATTTCCACTCATTATTTCCCGAGTAAATAGGAAGTGAAAAATCATCTTTATCAGCACCATAATAATTGATCCTCGCTACAAGCTGGGTATCACCCGTTATATAGCCCTTGATTTCTCCACTTAGCGTAAAGGTTTCTCTTGCGTCCTTTACACTGGGAACTACTATAGTTGTCAATGTTTTTTTTCCATCCGTAGTTGTTGTATAAAACGAACCGCTACAATCGTTATAAGAAACATAGTTATATGGGCTAAGCATAGTACCTCTTTCAAGCTGAGGCGCAATAACCTTTGCCTTTACGTTACCGTCTATGTAAATGCCAACTCTTATGTTATTTCTGGTTACCGTACAACCCGACGAGCTTTGTTTTTTGTTAGGATTATCGGCTGCTACGTGGAACGGAATAGCCACGCGCTTAAACTCCCCTTTGGTCGTTATCTTTGGAGATTTTGCCTGTAAGTTGCCGTCTATATCTTGTACCATCAAGTATACTCCATAATTACTATTGGAATTACTGCTATCAAGTTTAAGATAACATGAGAAAACATAATCTGTGTCAGGTGTCAAGGATTTCTCTTGCCACATGCCTTTTTCTCTATCAGAGCTTTTCAATGAAAAAAGATATGCTGCGATTGCTCCGGGCATTCCTTCGGGCGGATCATACAGAATACCTCTGTAATCACCATTTAAATTGGTGTTCCAATAACTCATTGCAATAGAGGAATTGTTCCTAATAAAATTATGGTTATTAAGCAGATTTTGACAACGCATATTTCCTATATTCATTCCCGGCTCGGTATATGGGAGTATTACTGAACCGCCTGATACGTCTATCTTGTTGTCATCACCGTTTCCATCGTTTTCATCGGGGGCGTTACTTTCAAAATAAGAATAGTTATATTCAGGTTGTTCGAGATAACAAAGCCTATGCTGTTTCATTTTTTTGAAGTTTACATCACCCTCATCTTCATCGATATCTATAATTTCTACCAACTTTCCCTTAGAGATATACTTAAACTCCGTATACCTCTTAGAAACATTACCGTCAACCTTGGTTGTGATTTGGGTTATTTCTCCACTTGAATATGCAAAGCAAGTTGAGTGGTTGGAAATTCCATTTCCCGAAACGGTTATTTCGGTAGGCTGCATACTGTTTTCACCGTACTTGAAAGATACGTTTTGACCGTTAGGATAACCGATACAACATAAACAGCCATTGCAATACTGATAGTTAATAGACGTATTATTCGGCAAAGAAATAGAAACAAGCTCATTTCCTATGTAATTAAACTCAAATCTTCTTCCAACGCCGTCAACTACGCTCGTAATCTTACCCGAGGAGTAATTAATATGCATTGTATTTCCATATTCATCTACGATACGAGATAATCTATTAGACGTGAAGTAATATTTTTTACTTCCCTTTTTCATAATACCCGTGCTTGCATCAAAGGTATATCCCGTTCCGTCAACATCTTCATAAATTGTACATGAAGAACTTCCGCTTTCACATTCACACTGGGCAAATTTTATCCCGCCGCCCGTCTCATCGGTGTAGGTATATGTGTCCCTATATTTGTTATTGATGAGTTGCACACCTGTATTTACAATATTTTGCATAATATTTAAGCGCCAACCGTTACCGATTTTCGTACCGCCGTATAGAACACTACTCCAATCCGTGCCTGCGGTAAGACCTTTGAGATAATGAGTTATTGCCACGGGCATACGGTTACCTTCCCATGCGAAATCTTTAAACTCTATATTCAGCTTTCCGGTGGCAAGATCGACCGCGTAAGTTCCTACGCTACCGATATTGCCGGATTCGCCGGAGGATTTATCCTCTTCGGTTGTTCCGTCAGTTTCTTCGACAGAGAACGTCGAGATTGCAGAATCGGCAGAAAGCGTCATCAATGCCACGGAAGCATCCTCGGTTGCCACAAGTTCTCCTTCCTGCTCCTCGCACAACTGAAGTGAGTAGGTAGTGTTTTCGTCAGCAATATATTCGGATGTTACGTCAAACGCATATTCAGTCTTGCCGATGCTCATTGTACTGACACCCATGCTCCGGATTACAGGTTCAGCTTCAGTATCAGACGCGGTAACGCGATTCAACACCAACAGATAATCCTTATCCTCAGCAACAGGAACAGTCTCACAATGGAACAGTGCCTTTACGCGCTTCGTAATTATACCTGCTTTTTGCTCGGGCAGATACATGCGGAAAGCAGTCGGAACTCCGCCAATTGCGGTCTTACCATCTGCGGAAACATTTTTGCGATCGAATACAAAGCCATTCTTTACAGGTTCAGCACTGAGCATCGACCATTCCATTGAAATGGGATATGCACGCTCCTTATTAGTAAGCCATCCCATATCGGGAACAACAGACAGCTCGCAAACATGATCGCTTACAGATACAATCTCGAAAGACACATTTTCAGAGCATACACCGGATGCGTCAACCATAAACGGTGCAGGAATTTCAAATACAATTTCATCACTTTCCTCCGAGATAAAGCGTAAGACTTTATCGTTTTCATCCCAAGCGTATCGCACCCCATCACCCGTAATGACAAAAGTGCTTCTGGTATTCTGATGGGAGTTTTTAACCACTGCGACCTTAATGCCGGATGCAGTAACAGAGCAATCATAATCGGTATCCAACGATACGTTTGCATAGTGCATCCGATTATGATCCTGCTC
This sequence comes from Eubacteriales bacterium, assembly GCA_045533915.1. Taxonomy (GTDB): domain Bacteria; phylum Bacillota; class Clostridia; order Oscillospirales; family CAG-272; genus HGM12713. The sequence continues at coordinate 4,744 of JAZSIP010000120.1, read as the reverse complement.
AAAAATAGGCATTGGACGTTTGGTCTGATTGCCAAACTGATTTTTCACGGAAACGCATACCTGATAATTGCCCCGCTTCATTGTGAATAGTGCTTTGCTATCCTCCTGCTTGTGGAAAACAGCTGCGAAATCATGCTTTGTTGTTTCAAAAGCAGTTTCGGTATCTTCCATGTCCTCGTTCATTTCAACGAATACCTTTTCCGTTTCGTCATAATGATGTACGGGGACATTGTAGAAGATCGTTTCAAATTTGCCCTTCTTTTTCTGAAAGGTCTTAGAATGAGATCCTCTTCTTTCAAGGATCTCGATCTTTTCGGGCATCGGCTTTTTCGTAACCGATACCTCTCTTTCTTCGGATCGAACATCCGATTCTTTCATCAATTCCAATTCGGAATTAAAATCATTGATTTTCATAATATAAATTCTCCTTAATTTTTGTTTTTTGTTGTTTTAAATATTTACGTATTTTACGCATAAGATGGGAGGCATAATATACGAGTCTCCCGTAGAAATTGCTTGATATCCAAGCTCGCTTGCACGGGTAGGTGTTATAACCACTCCCGCAGATTCGGTCAAAAGACCTCGATTGGTGTAATGGCGTGTGAGATCAACACACATATAACCACCATCGATTTTGACGGCATCATGCCGACCTTCTTTTGCAATCTTATTGCTCCATGTAGAGCCAAAGCTGCAAAACCGATTTGATAGTTCAAAAGTATCCAATGCAACAGATGTATTCGTGAATCGCGGAATATACAGTTTTATCTCCCGGATATATTTGTGTTGTAAATCCGGCAGTTTATTGACATCAAGTCTTGTATATAACCATTGCGTCCCATAGAATGTGCTCTTTCCGATAAATGCAATCGGACCAAAGGCATTGTTTTCTTTTGGATGTTTTCCGGAAACGGGGGTATCTTGTATCAATTTCGGCTCGTAAAAATTAATTTCACAAATGCCGTAATTGTACAACGGATCCTCCGACAAGAATGAAAGATTCCCTTCCTTGGGTGTAGTCTCGCGGTATCTGATTTGCAACGGATGACATCCTACTTTTTGTTTTGCAGAAAACAGCGCCGACATTACCAAAACAGGTTTGAAACGACCTTCCATAAAGCAAACACAGTTTTGACTCGTTCGAATATTTTGATATCCGAAATTTACAACTGTATCAAAAGACATAGGCATAAGATTTCCCTCAATGCAGATTCCATTATAAGTTGGAGCAATCGATAACTGGTTTGAAACTAAAACTCCATCGCGCACAACCCATGAATATGTCTTTCCAAGATTGATTGTAAAGTGCTGTTTGCCGCGCGTCAGCTTGATCTGCGTTGCTGTCACAGTAACCTCGCAGCTACTTCCAATAAATCGGTAATGTCCGTTGGCTGCTACAAACTTGCATCGAATCATTTTACGAGAGTCAGTGTTATAAATCGGTGTACCAAAGTAATAAGCATCTTTTCCTTTTGCTGAATTTAATTTAATGCAGTATCGATTTGCTTGATTGGTATCCACATCCAAATTTGCTGATCTGGACAATTCTGCCACAATTTCAAGAGGTGTTTTTGCTTTAAGCATAATATCCACCCCCAAGACTACACGATCGTCGGAAAAATCTTTCCGATTTTGAAACAGACTTTTGTTTCATTTGTTTTTTCAACAAACTTTCAGTCAGCATCAATATTCCCTCAGCCTGATCGCGAAGCGATTCCGAATACTCGATCTCCAATTCATAATCGACTGTACCGAGATATTGATTCAGATCCAGCATCAGGATAATTCCATCGCAGACCTTGAAGACCTTCCGTTCGGTTTGCAAGGATCCCTTCAACCAAAGAGGCATACCATCCCACATAATCACACGCGGAAGTGTATCCACTTGAAAGCGTTCTTCCATGCTGCAATGATCTGTCTCCAGATACCTTTTGACCGTACCGATCAGCTTGTTGTTTTTCTGCCTTACGCGAACCGTCACGTTCCTCTTGCGCATCACTTCGTCCCGGGTATCATAGTAGTAGTTGGTCTGCAGTCCCGACTCTACCATGAGTTTATCAAAGAAATGCAAGAGAAAATGATGTTCGTCTTTGGTCAGCATCATTTTGAGTTCATGTTCTTTTTCTGTCATGACTTCCTCCTTCCAATTGTTTTTTCGTTAGCGCAGGAGCTCTGCTGCGTTAACTGAGCACATTATATCTCCTAACCAAGACACAATCTGTCTTGGTTAGAAAAATAATTCAAAAAATTTTTCTTCTTTTTTTACCGCCCGAAAACACTTCGGTCTCATCGACCAATTCGATCTTGGACGGGATCTGAAAACTCGGGAGTTCCTTGCGGCATAGCTCCAACACTTCTTCCATATTAGAAAACGCTCCGCAGATTTTCATCCCGATCTCCTGTGTATCCCCTTTTTTGTAACCGTATCCAAAAGAGATTCCTTTTGCGTTTTGTGATACATGGCGTACATCATACGTACTCTGTTTGCATCTTCAACAAGAGGTGCATATTTAGAACTTAACTCTGTATTCCAGCCTCGCTTTTCTTCAATGGCTTTAGGCGAATATATAAAAGCTACCTTGAAAGATGTCTACGATAATAAAAAAACACGAGACAGTAATATGTGGGATTCCAAGTATAGTAATACATTTAATGCCAATGATGATAAAACTATAATCCTACTTATATTTGATATTATAAAAGACTATAAAGTAAAGTGGATTGTACAATCTGAAGATGAAAAATTATTCAACAGATTAAAAAATTATTATTCGGAATATAAAAAATATTATATTCTTATCAGATGATTATTCAATAATGTGGCAACACAAACTACACAAACGAGGGGTCAAATCTAACGCAAAATCTAAAAATTTTTAGATAAATTTTTAGATGCGGGTATTCCTTATGGTATAAGGCTTTTTGAGGGTTCGAATATAAAAAGTGCCGAAAACCCTTGATTTTACTAGGGTTTCAGCTTCTTTTTCTTTCCGTTATCTTCTCTTAAAGTCGGGCAAAATCATCTATGACAAAAAGTCTTGAAAACCGTTTGCCCTTTGGGCACGTGGGTTCGAATCCCACTCCCTCCGCCATAAAAATAGCACACTGTCTTGAGACAGTGTGCCAGATTACTGACAAAGGGTTCAGGACGGAAGTTCTGAGCCCTTTGTCGTACTTTACAGTTTTTTTGAAATATGGTATAATATAGGTGAAGTAAAAAAGCGGAGGAACACCTATGTTTACAGAAAGAAGCGGAAAGCAAAACAAACTGGAAATGGTAATATTGGAGGAGCTTGTACCACAGGATCATCTTCTTCGAAAGATAGATAAGGCAATAGATTTCAGTTTCATCAACAAGATCTGTAAGCCGTATTACTGTGAGAATAACGGACGCCCCGCAATAGAGCCGGAGGTTATTTTCCGTATGCTGTTCATAGGATATCTCTACGGAATAAGAAGTGAAATAAGATTGCTTAAGGAAATTGAAGTAAACGTAGCGTACCGTTGGTTCATCGGTTACGATCTGACCGAAAAGCTCCCCGACGTAAGCGTAATATGGCAGAACAGACTCCGTAGATACAACGGAACTGACGTTCCTCAGCAGATATTCGATGAGATAGTCCGTCAAGCAATGGCAAAAGGACTTGTAGGTGGGAAAATACTTTATTCGGACAGTACCCACCTGAAAGCAAATGCCAACAAAAACAAGTTTGTGGAAAAGCAAGCAAAAGCAGAGTCCAAGGACTACATAGATGATCTGAACCGTGCTATCAATGAAGACAGAGCTGCGCACGGCAAAAAGCCCTTAAAGTTCAATGGCGATGAGTTGAAAGAAGAAACAGAGGAAGAAAAAGAAAACTACTTCGACGACGACAGTCAAGGCGGTAGCACAAGTGGAGGAAAAGGAGAGATTAAGAAGATCAAGGCAAGTACGACAGACCCCGACAGTGGATTTATGCACAGAGACGGTAAACCACAAGGCTTTTTCTATCTGGATCATAGAACCGTAGACAGTAAGCACAATATCATAACCGACGTATTCGTAACTCCCGGAAATACCAATGATGTAAAGCCCTATCTTGGAAGATTAAAAAGACAGATCGAAACCTTTGGATTTATGGTGAAATACGTAGGACTTGACGCAGGCTATAATGTTTCGAACATTTGCAAATATCTCTATGAAATGGGAATTGAAGCGGCAATGGGACATCGTCGCGGTAACCAACAAAAAGGCAAATACGGAAAGTACAAATTCACATATATTCCCGAATGGGACGTATATATCTGCCCGGAGCATAGGTATCTTGAATATGTAACCACTGATAGAAACGGTTACAAGGAATACAAATGTAAAGGCAACAGATGTGCAAATTGTCCGAGACGGGAGGAATGTTTAAGTGCGAAACAGCAAAGAAAGAGCTTACGCCGTCACGTATGGGAAGACTTTAAGGATATGGCGTATGAGTTTACCCACACGGAAAAGGGTAAGAAGATTTACAAGAGAAGAAAAGAAACGGTGGAGCGTAGCTTTGCCGATTCCAAAGAGTTACACGGTCTCCGTTATTGTCGTATGCGGGGGCTTTCTAAGGTTGCCGAGCAGTGCTTGCTCACTGCCGCTGTGCAGAATATGAAAAAGATTGCCATGTGGTGTACCGGCAATCTCTCATTTTTCTTCACTTTTCTCCTTTTTTCACAAAAAACAAAGCCTATCCCTTGCTTGAGATAGGCTTTGTCAGTGGTCTGA
>JAZSIP010000005.1:0-24165 GCA_045533915.1 Eubacteriales bacterium | reverse complement strand
TAAAAGAAGAAGTTTTATCAATATATTGGTTTCAATTTGTTTTAAAATTATTTTGACTATTGGTTTAATAATTGTAAGGCGCTTTCTAATACAGTACGTAGGAAACGAAGTTAACGGTCTTGATTCTTTATATTTAAGTATAGTTGGATTTTTGTCAGTTGCAGAATTAGGTGTTGGTAGCGCAATAACCTTTTGTATGTACAAGCCTATTGTCGAGAAGGATAATGCTAAGGTCTCGGCGCTATATCAGCTATTTACAAAAACATATATTATTATTGGCGCAATAATTTTCTCTGTTGGTCTGGCGGTAATGCCATTACTACCGTATCTCGCCAAGGATTATGCCTCACTTGATATAAATTTGTATCTTACGTTTTTCTTAATGCTGATTTCTATCGTGTTGACGTATATGTTCAGCGCAAAAACGTCTTTGATCAATGCCTATAAAGACAACTATATTACGACAACGGTTACGTCTTGCGGTATGATTTTGCAATATGTTCTTCAAATATTGGTTCTCATACTTACTCAATCGTTTGTATGGTATCTCGGTTGTCGTATAATCACAGTGCTGTTACAATGGATTGTAACGGAAATATTGGTGCGCAATCGTCATAAAACAATTGTTTCATTTGATAAGCAGAAGCTTGATGGTGAGACCAAATCGCAGGTGATAAAAAATATCAAAGCGATGTTTATGCATAAAATAGGCGGTGTTTTAGTAAATTCGGCAGATAGTATGATCATCTCCGCCTTTATTGGAGTAGTGATGCTTGGCAAATATTCCAATTACACTGTTGTTGTTACAGGCATGATGTCAGTTATAATGTTATTTTTCAGTCCGTTGACATCGATCATCGGACACATGTTTGTATCGGAATCTGAACAAGCGGAGAAGTATTATAATTTTTTCTATACATTTAATTATGTAGTAGGTGTCGTATTTTTCCTTGGGTATTATGCGGTTATTGATAATTTAGTATTACTGTTGTTTGGCTCAAATTTAGAATTATCTAAGTCGGTTTCATTTGTTATAACGCTTAACTATTTCATTCAGTTCATGCGTCAGGCGACATTGCTTTTCAGAGATGCAACAGGAACGTTTTACAACGATAGGTGGAAGCCTCTTTTTGAAGGATTGCTTAATGTAATACTGTCTATTAGTTTCGTGATTCTGTTTACAAAATGGTTCGGTGAGGATTTTGGTATTGTAGGTGTTATTGCCGCTACTGTTATAACGAATTTGACTATTTGTCATATCGTGGAGCCTTATGTGTTATATAAGTATGCTTTTAATTCTTCAGTAAAAGGACACTGTATAAAAAATTACTTATGTATAGCTACTTTTGCAGGAGCACTTGTTGTCCTAAATGTATGCATGCGTAGCTTTGCTAATCCTTGGGTGGAAATGATTATTAACGGTGGAATTTCTATAGCAATTTCTATAGTTGTGGTTATTGGAATGATAATTCTTGATAAAGATTTCAGATATTATTTAAAGTCATTTGTATCCAAACTATCCCGTAGATTAAAAGCTAAAGCATAATTTTATTGTAAAAAAGCCAAATGTCAAGATATATCTTGACATTTGGCTTTTTTTATGGTATAATAACTTTTGTTACAATGTTTTCTGCGAGGTAATTACTTATGGAATATATTGACGTACGTCGGGCGGCGGAAATTTGGGAAATGACTGAGAGACGTGTTACGGCTTTGTGTCGAGACGGCAGAATAGTCGGTGCGAAGAAGATCGGCAAGCTGTGGTTTATACCCGATGATGCAGACAAGCCATTAGATGCGCGGACTAAGGAATATGTTAAATTTGAGGAGACGGCTACGAAGAAGACTGCAACCGTTGGATATACGGAAATAGGCGCACAAACAAATGTTGTCAAGGCGTTTGAAAATACGTATTTGCGTGAGCCTTTGCATACGGCATTTACGCCTTACCGCATTTGTCCTTTGGGTGCACACAGCGACCATCAGCTCGGAAAAATAACGGGATTTGCGATAAACAAAGGTATTCACATGGCGTATGGTCCTAAGCAGAATGGTGTTATTGAGATAGCGTCGTTGCAGTTTCCCAAGAGGGCGCAATGGCACGTTATGAGCACACCCGAGCAGAAGCAGAACGATTGGGCGGATCATCTTCGCGGAGCGACTATTGCGTTGAATGCGCGCTATCCCTTGAGGACCGGACTTTGCGCCGTTATTGATGGAGAGCTTCCAATCGGTGGACTTTCCTCATCCGCGGCGGTTATAATCACCTTTTTGTACGCTCTTTGCACTATGAACAATATAATGTTGACGTCGGGCGAGTTTATTACCATAGCTCAGGAGGCAGAGAATAAATACGTTGGTGTAAGCTGCGGCAAGCTTGACCAATCATGCGAGATATACTGTCGCAAGAACCATTTGCTTTACATGGATATGAAGGATGACAGCTATGAGCTGATACCTACGTCTTCGGATATGAAGCCCTACAAGATAGCCATTTTCTTCTCTGGTCTCGAGAGAAGTCTCGCGGGGTCTGCGTTTAATATGCGAGTTGACGAGTGCAGAAGCGCAGCTTACGCATTGAGGGCTTATGCAGGTATGGAATACGGCAATTTCAACGAGTCAAATCTTCGCGATGTACCGTACGAGGTATATTTAAAATATAAGGAAAGATTGCCTGAAAACTTCGCCAAGAGAGCAGAGCATTGGTACACTGAATTTGACAGAGTACAGCGCGGTGCTGAGGCTTGGAGAAGAGGAGATATTGAGGAATTTGGAAGGCTGTCTTTTGAAAGTGGCCACTCCTCTATTTACAATTGGGAGACGGGTTCTCCCGAGCTTAAAAAACTTTACGAGATAATGACAACTACGGACGGAATTTACGGAGGTCGGTTTTCGGGTGCGGGATTCAAGGGCTGTTGTATGGCGCTTATAGCTCCCGATTACGAGGAATCTATTGTTCGTAAGGTGACAGAGGAATATCTCAAGGAATTTCCGTTGCTTGAGGGCAAATATTCCGTACATATATGCGATAGCGCCGATGGCGTACATCTGGCTTAAGGAGGGATATTATTATGAAATGCTTGATATTAGCGGCGGGATACGCCACACGTCTTTATCCGCTTACAGAAAATTTCCCCAAGCCATTGCTTGAGGTTGGCGGAAAGACTATTCTTGATTGGCTGATAGACGATATTGATACCTGCGGAGAAATAGACGAATATGTAGTTATTTCCAATCATAAGTTCGCTCACCATTTTGACGCATGGGCGGCTAAAAACATACATAAAATAACCGTTGTTGACGATGGAACGAGCACAAACGAGACGCGTCTTGGAGCGGTCTGCGATATACAGTTTGCAATTGATAAGCTGGGACTTGACGACGATATGATCGTCATAGCGGGCGACAATTTGCTTGATTTCAGTCTGACAGCATTTATAAAATACGCAAAGAGCAAGAATACGTCATGTATCATGAGATACTACGAGGCTGACGAAAAGCGCCTTACCAAGTGTGGCGTCGTTGAGATAGATGACAACGATAGAATAATTGGAATGGAAGAAAAGCCTGCCTTGCCAAAGTCACATTGGTGCTGTCCGCCCTTCTACTACTATACAAAGGCTGACGCAAAACTTGTTAAAAAGGGAATTGCAGCGGGGTGCGGTATTGATGCCCCGGGTAGCTATATTGCGTGGTTATGTGGTGAGACTGTAGTACACGCTATGGAAATGCCGGGCAAGAGATACGATATCGGAAATCTTGAAAGTTATGAGAAGGTCAAAAAGGAGTATAACGGAATATGCTGACACAAAACGTTAATTTAAAGGGAAGCACTGTTCTCGTTACGGGAGCTGCGGGCTTTATTGGCTCTAATCTCGTAATGGAGCTTATCCGTGCTGTTGGAGATATTCATATCGTGGGACTTGATAACGTCAACGATTACTACGACGTTTCAATAAAGGATTACCGCCTTGCCGAAATAGACAAGCTTGCGGCGGTCAGTCTCGAAACAGAGTGGACTTTTATTAAAGGAAATATTGCTGACAAGGCGCTTATCGATGAGCTGTTTGAAAAATATAAATTTTCAGTAGTAGTCAATCTTGCGGCTCAGGCGGGAGTCAGATATTCCATCACTAACCCTGACGTTTACATAGAATCCAACATTATCGGTTTCTATAATATACTTGAGGCTTGCAGACGCTATCCCGTTGATCATTTGGTATATGCGTCAAGCTCGTCGGTGTACGGATCTAACAAGAAGATTCCGTACTCAACTGACGATAAGGTCGACAATCCAGTGAGCCTTTATGCCGCTACTAAAAAGAGCAACGAGCTTGTGGCGCACGCGTATTCAAAGCTTTATAATATACCCTCTACAGGTTTGCGTTTCTTCACGGTTTACGGTCCTGCTGGACGTCCCGATATGGCGTATTTCGGTTTTACCAATAAGCTGATAAAGGGCGATACTATACAGATATTTAACTATGGAAACTGTAAGCGAGACTTTACATACGTTGACGATATCGTTGAGGGCGTAAAGAGAGTTATGCAACACGCCCCCGAAAGAATGGACGGCGAGGACGGACTTCCCGTGCCTCCGTACTCCGTATACAACATTGGAAACAATAGTCCCGAAAATCTTCTGGACTTTGTTAATATATTGCAAGATGAGCTTGTAAGAGCGGGCGTTCTTCCCGAGGATTACGATTTTGAAGCTCATAAGAAGCTCGTACCCATGCAGGCGGGTGACGTTCCAATCACTTATGCGGATACAACCGCATTGGAAAGAGATTTCGGATTCAAGCCTTCCACCTCACTCAGAGAAGGTCTGAGAAGATTTGCGGAGTGGTATAAGGAATTTTATAAATAAGCTTCTATATACTTTTGAAGTTCTTTAAAGGTGTCGGAAACTTTATCGAAAGAAAGTTTTTGACAAAAATTCCCCCAAAACTAATATTATATAATTTTGCATTATTCAGTTGCCATGGAGAAGCACTCGTAGGGACGGATTGCATCATTACATATAGCTTTATAGCAAAACTAACCGAATAAGGAGAATATGAAATGAAAATAGCAGTCGCAGGAACAGGCTACGTAGGTCTGTCCATGGCAATACTTTTATCCCAGAACAATACCGTTACGGCGGTGGACATCATACCCGCAAAGGTGGATATGATAAACAGTGGCAAGTCGCCCATAGTTGATAAGGAAATTGAGGAATATCTCACTACTAAAAAGCTTGACCTCAGAGCAACTACGGATGGAGAATCCGCATATAAGGATGCGGAGCTTGTAATTATAGCAACACCTACCAATTACGATCCGTCAAAGAACTATTTTGACACTTCAAGCGTCGAATCTGTTATTGAACAGGTTATCGAGGTAAATCCCGAGGCGGTAATGATAATAAAATCAACCGTTCCCGTTGGCTTTACGGAAACTGTCAGAGAAAAATTCTGTTGCGATAATATTCTGTTCAGCCCCGAATTTTTAAGAGAGGGCAGAGCGCTTTACGACAACCTTTATCCTAGCCGTATAATCGTTGGTGTACCCGTTCGTAACGCAAGACTTCGTCATGTGGCAGAAAAGTTTGCGACGCTTCTTTGCGAGGGGGCGATAAAGCAAGATATCGAGATCAGATACATGAATCCTACCGAGGCTGAAGCAGTAAAACTCTTTGCGAATACTTATCTTGCCTTGCGTGTGTCATTCTTCAACGAGCTTGATACGTATGCAGCGGTCAGGGGACTTGATACAAAATCCATTATCGAGGGCATCGGACTTGACCCAAGAATCGGAACTCATTACAATAACCCATCGTTTGGCTACGGCGGATACTGTCTGCCGAAGGATACCAAGCAATTGCTTGCAAACTATAACGATGTACCTCAGAATATTATTTCCGCAATAGTGGCGGCGAACAGTACCCGTAAGGACTTTATTGCCGACCAGATTATAGCAAAGCACCCCAAGACTGTTGGAGTGTACCGACTTACCATGAAAGCGGGAAGCGATAACTTCCGTCAGTCTTCTATACAGGGAGTTATGAAGCGCATCAAAGCAAAGGGCATTGAGGTAGTTATTTACGAGCCTACCATGAAGGAGGACAACTTCTTCAACAGCCGTGTCATTCGCAATTTGGAGGAGTTCAAGCAGACGGCAGACGTTATTTTGGCTAACCGCTATAACGACGATATTTCCGACGTGCTTGATAAGGTTTATACAAGAGATTTGTATTTCAGAGATTAATTTATTTTGAAGGAGAACGCAATATGACTGTAACGGCGATAATGCTCTCGGCAATACGTACTCAGGTTTGTAGTGCCGAAAGAGTAGAATACGGGGAATTATCCGAGAAGGAAATGCGTTCTCTGTACGAGTTATCCAAGTCGCACGATATGGCTCATATAGTGTCGGCAGAGCTTGACGCTCAGGGGCTGCTTAAGAATGGATACGAAATAAGCGAGAAATTCCGTAAGCAGCATATGATAGCTATTTTCAGATACGAGCGTATAAACTATGAGCTCGAGAAAATCTGTAATACACTTGAAAACGCGAAAATACAATTTATACCGCTTAAAGGCTCTATAATACGTAAATACTATCCAGAGCCTTGGATGAGAACAAGCTGTGATATCGACATATTGGTAAGACCCGAGGACTTAGACCGAGCGATGAAATGCATACACGACGACTTAGGATACGACTTTGAGGGCAGGGGCTCGCACGATGTTTCTCTGTTTTCACCGAGTGGGGTTCATGTTGAATTGCATTATGACCTTGTGGAAGAGGATAGAGCAAACAACTGCCGCGATATACTAAAAAAGGCTTGGGATTACGCAGAGCAGATATCCGAAGGAGCTTATCGCTGTAACTTCTCGGATGCAATGTTTTACTTTTATCATATCGCTCATATGGCAAAGCACTTTGAAAACGGAGGCTGCGGAGTCCGCCCATTGCTTGACCTTTGGATACTTGATAAACAAAACGGGTATGATGAGGTTACCCGAGACGCACTGCTTGAGAGTGGAGCTCTTTTGAAATTTACTACTGCCGCGCGTAGCTTATCGTCAGTATGGTTTGACGGTATGGAACATACGGAGACCACGTCGCAGATGGAGCAATATTTGCTGTTTGGCGGAGTATACGGCAATATAGAGAACCGCGTCGCACTTCAGCAGCAGAAAAAAGGCGGAAAATTTAAGTACATAGTATCCAGACTTTTTCTACCGTATAACACAATAAAATTTCAATATCCAATACTGCAAAAGCATCGTTGGCTGACACCCGTAATGCAAGTACGTCGATGGCTGAAACTTATTTTACGCGGAGGAATTAAGAGGTCAATGAATGAGATAAACGTTAACGCTAAGATGTCCGACGATAAAAAGGAAAGTGCAACCGAGCTTTTGGAACGAATAGGATTATAACTTTTTGAGATTAGTATAGGATTTAGATTATAATGATTTAATCCCCCGAGGAATGTTTCCTCGGGGGATTAAATCATCACACTGTTAAGAAAATATTGACAGATATTCTTGCAATATTAAAGGTAAAAACAGGTTTTTTAAATGGAATTCTATGCTTATAATTCTTCGGTTATTTTTAGCCATTCGCGTGATGATGCATCACTCGGCATTCTCAGATCTCCGCGCGGAGACACACCGATCGAACCAACCTTAGGACCGTCGGGTAAGCAAGAGCGCTTGAACTGTTGGCTAAAGAAACGTTTAACAAAATTTTTCAGCCATTTGAGAAGTTCTTCATCACTGTAAGATCCCACAAAAGCTATTTTCGCGATCCTGTAAAGCTTGTCGGGGGCATATCCCCAGCGAAGCATGTGGTAGAGATAAAAATCGTGAAGCTCATAAGGACCAACAAGGTCTTCGGTCTTTTGCGCAATCTCTCCGTTTTCATTAGCGGGGAGAAGCTCGGGACTCACGGGCGTATCAAGAATATCACGGAGAACAGAGGCGAGCTTTTTCTTTCCGTTTGTCTCCGCAGTATCTGCGCAAAATGCTACGATATGACGAATAAGAGTTTTTGGAACACCGCCGTTTACTCCGTACATAGACATATGGTCGCCGTTATAGGTCGCCCAACCGAGAGCAAGCTCGGAAAGGTCGCCCGTGCCGACAACAAGTCCGTTTTCTTCGTTTGCGATATCCATAATGACTTGCGTTCTTTCACGTGCCTGACAGTTTTCGTAAACTACGTTACGGTTGCTCTCATCGTGACCGATATCTCTAAAATGCAGTCTTACAGCCTCGGAAATGTCAACGCAACGCAGATCAGCCCCGATCTCCTCACAGAGTATCTCCGCGTTTGAGCGCGTTCTCCTCGTAGTGCCAAAGCAGGGCATAGTCACCCCGATAATATCTGTCCTCGGACGACCGAGCAAGTCAAGAGCGCGTGCCGCTACAAGAATTGCGAGACACGAATCAAGTCCGCCCGAAATTCCTATAACGCATTTTTTAGCATACGCGCGTTCGATCCTTGTTGCAAGACCGCGGCTCTGTATCTCAAGGATCATATCGCAACGCTTTGCGCGTTCACTCAGATCGCTTGGAATGAACGGAGACGGATCGATGTATCTTGAGATCTTTGTCTCACGAACTGGGATAGAAAAATAAATTTTATCAACATTTGCGTCAGGAACAGAGGTAAAACTGCTTTGCTTGCGTCTTTCGCTCGAAAGTCTCTGAACGTCTATCTCGGTAGAGATAAAGCCTTGTTCTTCTTGCGAGAAAGGCGCACGTTCAGAAAGAACAACACCGTTTTCGGCTATCATAGAATGTCCGCTGAATACAAGATCGGTAGTGGATTCTCCGTTTCCGCTGTTTGCGTATACGTAACCGCAGAGGTTACGTGCGGATAGTGACCGGATAGTGAGCTTACGATAGTCGTCAGCTCCGACCGTCTCGCAAGATGCGGCAGGGGCAGTTATGATAAGCGCACCAGCTTGACAAAGATACGTTGACGGAGGAACAGGAGCACAAAGCTCTGCTCCTATCTCAACGCCAAAACGGAATTCGGATAATTCATTGCACTTAAAGATGATTTTTGAGCCAAACGGAACGGTACTTCCGCAAAGCTCAATAGCTATAGTCTCTCCCGAGTATGAAGCAAAATATCTCGAATCGCAATTTTCTTTGTTGTTTGTCAAAAAAATCTTGGGAACAACGCCCAAAATTTGACCTTTTTGACAAATTGCGGCACAATTATAAATTTTATCATTGACAAGCGAGGGAAAACCGATTATACTAATCATAGAGGAATCTGCGGTTTCCTTTAAAAATAGAGAAAGTGCGGATTCGGCAGACTCCAAAAGGGTGTCCGAAAGGAAAAGATCTGCACACGTAGAGCCCGTGAGCGAAAGCTCGGGAAATACGAGAAGATCAACAAAGGCACTGTCGGCGTTTTTCCATATTTTAAGCATTTCTTTGAGGTTTGCCGAGCAATCGGCTACGACTATGTTGGGCGTAGCGGCGGCAACTTTGATAAAACCGTGTTTCATTTTTGGGATATCCTTTCTGTAAACACAAATGCTATGGCGAGAACATATCACGCACATACTTAATTTATTATACAATTTTGTAGTCAAAATTACAAGAGCAATTTTAAATTTTTTTGAAAATTTGCGGCAAGAAAGATGTAAAAGGAGTAAAAAACAATGAAAAATATTAAACGCAATCTTACAATGTTATGCGATTTTTATGAATTGACTATGATAAACGGATATCATAAGGCGGGAATGAGCGATAAGATCGTTTATTTCGATGTGTTTTACCGTAAGAATCCCGATGGAGGCGGATATGCCATCGCGGCAGGACTTGAACAAATAATCGAATATATACAGGATCTTCAATTTACTGAAGAGGATATTGAGTATTTGAGAGAAAAGAAGATCTTTTCTGAGGATTTTCTTGAGTATTTGAGAAGCTTTCGTTTCAGCGGGGATATCTGGGCTATTCCCGAAGGAACTGTCGTTTTCCCAGGTGAGCCTCTTATGACTGTACGAGCTCCCGTTATGGAGGCTCAGTTTATAGAGACATATGTCCTTATGATGATAAATCACCAATCTCTTATTGCAACCAAAGCTTCAAGACTCGCGAGAGCGGCAAAGGGAAGAGCGATAAGCGAATTTGGATCTCGTCGTGCACAAGGCGCGGACGGAGCTATACTCGGCGCAAGAGCCGCGTATATAGGCGGATGCGGAGCTACCGCTTGTGCTATAGCGGACGAAGCGTTCGGTGTTCCCGCGACAGGTACGATGGCTCATTCGTGGGTTCAGATGTTCGATACGGAATATGAGGCGTTTAAGACTTACTGTGAGATATATCCCGAAAACGCGACCTTGCTTATAGATACGTACAACGTGCTTGAAAGCGGTGTTCCAAACGCTATACGCGCGTTTAAGGAAGTGTTGTTGCCAAAGGGAATAACCAAATGTGCCGTTCGTATTGATTCGGGAGATATAACTTATCTTACTCAAAAAGTAAGAGCGATGCTCGATAAAGAAGGACTTGAAAATTGTAAAATAGTCGTTTCCAATTCTCTTGACGAGTATATTATACGTGAGCTTATACGTCAGGGCGCGTGTGTAGATGCTTTTGGTGTGGGCGAACGTCTTATCACCGCAAAGAGTGATCCCGTGTTCGGCGGCGTTTATAAGCTTTGCGCGATCGAGGATGAAAACGGAAATATTAAACCCAAGATCAAGATAAGTGAAAACGTCGGAAAGATAACGACACCTCATTTCAAGAAGATATACCGTTTGCGCGGAAGAGAAACAGGAAAAGCGGAAGCTGACCTTCTTTGTCTTTACGATGAAACAGTAGACGATACGAAACCGATAGAATTGTTCGATCCTCAGCACACTTGGAAGCGTAAGATGCTTGAGAATTTTACGGCAACTGAGCTTCAGGTAAAGGTTTTTGAAAACGGAAAGCTCGTTTATAATATTCCCACTATTGAAGAAATTCGTGAGCACTGTAAAAACGAGATCGAAGGAATGTGGGACGAGGTCCGTAGATTTACCAATCCGCATAATTATTATGTCGACCTTTCGCAAAAGCTTTGGGATATCAAACACGAAATGCTGTCATCTTACAGAAAACACAAATAAATATAAAAACTACAAGAGCGAATGTTAAAATGTTATTTTGCATTCGCTCTTTTTTTGTAAAAAAGTTGAAGTGTAAATCTCTAAAAAGCTATTGAAATTTTTAATATAATATGATATAATAAATAATAACTATTACTTTGTAGCATAAGCCTTTTTCAAAAGGAGGAACAGTAATGCTTACGTTAGATGCTTTATGGGCAAACCTGAAATATTTTTTTCAAGAATATTTTATAAATACAGCAAAAAGTATGGAGTGGAAAGACATTATCGATATTGTTTTGCTTTCGGTTATTCTTTTCTTTCTGTATCGTTTTATACGTGATCGCCGCGCGGGTAAGCTTCTTATGGGACTTGCTTTCGTCTTTGTTCTTACTATACTTGCGGAAGCTGTTGAATTCAGAGCGACACGGTTTATATTCAGCGACTTCAGACAATTGGGAGTCATTGCAATATTGATAATCTTTCAGCCCGAGCTTCGATCCGCTTTGGAAAAGGTGGGAGGAACTCCGCTTTCGGGACTTCGTAATATAACGTCAGAATCAAAGGATCTTGCTACGATAAACGCAGAAATAGATGCTATTTGTACCGCGGCAAGCGATCTTTCGAGAGAAAAAATAGGAGCGCTTATAGTTATAGAGCGTTCTACCAAGCTTGGAGAATATATAAAGTCAGGTGTTCTTGTTGATGCAGTTATTTCTCCTCATATTTTGCGAAATTTGTTTTTCAATAAAGCGCCCTTGCATGACGGTGCGGTAATTATAAGAAACAGCCGTATATGCGCGGCGGGTTGCTTTTTGCCTTTGTCGACGAAAGAGGATATAGATAAGGATCTTGGTACACGCCACCGTGCCGCTATCGGAATGTCGGAAGCAAGTGATGCTGTGGTGATTATAGTTTCAGAGGAAACGGGAACTATATCATTATCGGTTGACGGAAATCTTCAGCGCAATTATAATTACAGGTCGCTGAAGCAGGAGCTTAACGCTCTGTTGACTGCTCAGATGACAGAGGAAGCCGAAGGTAAACGCAGACATACGGGGAAGCATCAGAAAAAGAATAACGATCGATAAAGTCTCTTATTTGAAATGATCGGAGGAAATGATGGCAAATTCAGTTGAAAAAGAAAACGTATACGATGACGGCACATATGTTGTAAAGAAAAGCCGTAAGCATAATATATTGGCTTTTATAGTTTGTCTTCTTGTGGCTTTTTTGGTTTGGGTGTACGCCGCAAACAAAGAGCGTGAAGAAATAAAAATTAAAGATACGGAAACTGTTCAATCCGTAGAAACCGCAGATACGTCAGCACAAGTAAGCTGACGGAGGTGGTCTGTGTCTTTAAATACTTCGGATTTGATAGACGGCATTTTGGTAGGAGGCATAAGCCTTTCTCCTGATGCAAATGAAGAAGATGCTTGCGATAAGTGTGTATCTGAATTAAAGCGTGCAGGGTTAGACCCTGCACAACTTCATTTTGAAGTTTGCAAGAGATCGGTAGACGCGAGAAAGAAAAACGATGTTCGTATAGTGTGGTCGGTGTCCGCAAGATTTTCAGAGCCGCGGAGAGTTCGTTTTCCGATCAAATGCAGATATAACATAACTCCGCTTCGTGACGAAGCGCTGAGTATACCGCGCGGAGAAGAAAAATGCGCGTTCCCACCGCTTGTTGTCGGAATGGGACCCGCAGGCTTGTTTTCTGCCTTGTTATTGGCGGAGAACGGATATCGCCCGATACTTATTGACCGCGGAGATCCTGTAGAAGAGCGCGTGAAAAAGCACGATACATTTATAAAATTCGGTATTCTTGATACCGAATCAAATATACAGTTTGGCGCGGGTGGCGCGGGAACGTTTTCGGACGGAAAGCTTCTTACCCGTATAAATGATCCTAAAATCGCGTACGTTCTTCGAAAATTTTGTGATTTCGGTGCGCCTAATGAAATACTTGTTGCGGCGAAGCCTCATATAGGTACGGATCTTTTGTGTGGTATCGTTGACCGAATGATAGCGCGTATCGAAGAGCGTGGCGGAACTGTTCGTTACCGTTGCCGCTTGGACGGTATCAAGCGTATGAATGACGGCAATATAAAAGCTATTACAAATAATGGCGATATAGTTTGTTCTTCTGTCATTCTGGCGCTTGGACATAGCGCAAGGGATACTTATGCTATGCTTATGCGCTCTGGGTTCATAATCGAGGCAAAGCCTTTTTCGGTAGGTGTGCGTATAGAGCATAAGCGAGAGGATATCGATACTGCGTTGTATGGAAAATTTGCGGGTCACGCGCGTGTTGGAAAGGGAGAATATCATCTTTCCGATACTTCCTCGGGCAGAGGCGTGTATACCTTTTGTATGTGTCCGGGCGGTGAGGTCGTTGCCGCGGCTTCGGAAGAAGGCGGAGTGGTTGTAAACGGTATGAGCCGATTTGCACGTGACGGAAGAAATTCAAACTCCGCGGTTGCCGTGTCGGTACGTCCAACCGATTTTGACGGAACTCCGATGGGCGCTATTAATTTTCAAAGGAAATTGGAACGTGCGGCGTTCTTTACGGGAGGCGGCGAATATTACGCGCCGATGCAGACCGTCGGAGACTTTTTAAATAAAAGATCGGGTACAGAACCGACCGATATTTTGCCAACCTACCGTGGCGGCAAGGTCAAGGTTGCCGATCTGAATGAGGTATTGCCTTCGTTTGTTTCGGAGGAACTAAAAAGAGGGCTTCTCTCTTTTGATAAAAAATTAAATGGATTTGCAAAGCCTTCGGCTATTCTTTGCGGTGTTGAGAGCAGAACGTCTGCTCCTGTAAGGATAGTGCGAGAGGAATCCTTGGTAGCAAAGGGAATGGATAAAATATATCCTTGCGGTGAGGGTGCGGGATATGCGGGAGGTATTACAAGCGCCGCGGTTGACGGTTTGCGTGTTGCTCTTGCCATAATGGGACGCTTTGCACCATTTGATCAAAACGATTGATTCAGGTAAATAATTAATAGAGGTAAACTCATGAGAGAAAAGAAAGGCGAGAAGGTTTGGGAATGTAAATATACCTTTGGCGATGAGTTGACAGACGGTAAAATAAAAAAGATGGCTCAGGATATGGGTATTTCTGAAAAATTTGCCGTTCTGTTATATAACAGAGGATATCAGACGCCCGAACAAGCGGAACGCTTCCTTAAATATCAAGAAAATGATTTTCATGATCCGTATCTTCTTGCGGATATGGAAAAAGCAGTTAACAGAATTTTGTTAGCTGTTAAAAATAAAGAAAAAATATGTATTTACGGCGACTATGACGTCGACGGTGTCACGTCTGTAAGTATGTTTTATCTGTATTTGAAAAAGCTTGGCGCAGATGTGTGCTTTCGTATTCCCAAGCGTGAGGGAGAAGGCTACGGCGTTTCGTGTATGGCGGTAGAACAGCTTGCAAAAGAAGGCGTTAATTTAATAATTACGGTCGATACGGGTATTACTGCCAATGATGAGGTAACGTACGCATCGTCTCTTGGCGTGGATTTTGTTATAACCGATCATCACGAATGTCATAGCTTGTTGCCCAAGGCTTGCGCTGTGGTAAATCCGCATAGAGCAGATTGTGAATATCCGTTTAAGGAGCTTGCGGGCGTAGGTGTGGTCTTTAAAGTTATTTGCGCTTGTGAGATAAGACAGTGTCTGGATCGGGGTATTCCGATATTGGACGGGATCAAGCGCGTAACATATGAATATTCCGACCTTGCCGCAGTTGGAACTGTGGCAGATGTTATGCCTGTTATTGACGAGAACAGACTTATTATAAGTATGGGATTGTCACGAATGGAGCAGTCTTGCCGTCCTGGACTTGATGCACTCATAGAGGCATCGTTTACAAAAAAGAGTCAGGATAATTCGGCAAAGAAACGCAAAATAACCTCGCGAATGATCGGCTTTGGGATAGCTCCCCGTATAAACGCGGCAGGAAGAATAAGTGACGCGACTATAGCTGTGAAGCTTTTGCTTGAAGAGGACAGAAAAAAAGCTGATGAGTACGCAGAGGAGCTTTGCGAGATCAACCGTAAACGTCAGTATGAGGAAAATCGTATTGCCGCAGAGGCTTACGATATGATCGAAAATGATCCTGATATTGATAACGATCTTGTTATAGTGCTTGAAAGTAACGATTGGCAACAAGGAATAATAGGTATAGTTTCTTCGCGTATTACCGAAAAATATGGACTGCCCTCTATTCTTGTATCCTTCAGGGGATCGATAGTCGGCGGCGAAGAACACGATATGGACGACGGTAAGGGAAGCGGACGCAGTATAAAGGGTATGAATCTTGTAGGGGCGCTTAACGCTTGCGAGGATATTCTCGTAAAATACGGCGGACATGAGCTCGCTGCAGGACTTACAGTCAAGCGCGCAAGTCTTCCCGAATTCCGTAAAAAGATAAACGAATATGCCAAAGAGCATCTGACTGAGGATATATTCTGCATACATATGGAAGCAGACTGTGAGCTTAATATGACAGATCTCAGTATGGAACTTGCTCAGGAAATACAGTTGCTTGAGCCCTGTGGAACAAGCAACGCAACGGGAAATCCGACTCCCGCATTTATTATGCGTAACGTTAATGTTAAACGCGTAACACATACGCGCGACGGAAATCATACTATCCTTCAGCTTGAGCAGAACGGAGCTTTTGTTACGGGTATGTATTACGGAGTCGGAGCTGGAGAATTGGGATTCGAAGCAGGAGATAGCGTAGATCTTTTCTTTAACGTGGAGATAAACGATTACAAAAACGTTTGCAGTGTTCAGATCATAGTTAAGGACGCGCGTCTTGCTCAGGATTACGTAGATGTTATGAATATCGAAAAAAGACGTTATGAGGAGATAAGACAGGGCGGTTCTTTTATGGCGTCTGAAGCTATAATTCCCGATCGCAATGATTTTGCGCGCGTATATACTATGCTTCGCCGTGAATACAGAAACGGAAACGGTATATTGGATCTAAAGGGTATGATGCGTCTTGTAAATCATTCCGAGGAAGAATCGATAAATTATACCAAATTTAAATACGTGTTGCGTATTTTAAATGAACTGAAAATATGTGAAATAGAAGAGCTGAATAACGATATTTACAGCTTTAGCGTTGTATTTAACGCTACCAAGACCAATATCGATAAATCGTCTATTTTGCGTAAACTTAAGAGTCAGTGTTCTGATCGTGTCCATAAAGACGCTCAGTGATCTGGACAAATTACAAAGGGCGGTGAATTATTGTGTCAACCGAAAAGGTAAGTTGCATTTGCGAATTGATAAAAATACTCGAGGCATCGGGTAAAAATTATGATATTGAAAAAATAACAGCGGCGGCTAAATACGCAGAAGCTTTGCACGAAGGACAGTTCCGAGTCAGTGGAGATCCTTATATCTGTCATCCTGTCGCAGTTGCCGAAATAGCCGCGGGACTTGGTCTCGATACTAATTCCATATGCGCCGCGCTTTTGCACGATACAGTCGAGGATTGTTCGGATAAGACCGACCTTGGACAAATAGAAAAGCTATTCGGCGAAGAGGTTGCAATGCTTGTTGACGGCTTGACCAAGCTCGTTACCCTTTATATTGAGGACAAGGAAGAGGCACATATCGAAAATCTTCGCAAGATGCTTCTCGCTATGTCAAAGGACGTGCGCGTTATATTCATAAAGCTTTGCGACCGTTTGCACAATATGAGAACGCTTGATGTTAAGCCCGATCCCAAACGCCGTGCAACCGCGCTTGAAACAATGTACGTTTATGCGCCCCTTGCACATAGACTTGGAATACAAAAGATAAAACAAGAGCTTGAAAACCTGTGTATATCCTATCTTGACCCGATCGGTTACGCCGAGATAGAAAATTACATTGAAGAAAAATATGGAGAGAGTGTAGGCTTTATCGAGCGCGTTCGTTCGATAGTAGATCAAAAGCTTACCGAGAATAATATAAACTTTACGCTTAAAGGGCGTATAAAATCGGTATATAGCATTTACCGTAAGATGTTTAATCAGAACAAGAGCTTTGATGAGATCTACGATTTTTATGCTATGCGAATAATCGTAGATACCGAGCTTGAATGTTATACGGCACTTGGTCTTATTCACGAGATGTTTAAATCCGTCCCTGGACGCTTTAAAGACTATATATCTACACCAAAGCCCAATCTCTACCGTTCGTTGCATACCACTGTAATAGGAAGCGACGGAATACCGTTTGAAGTTCAGATACGCACGTGGGATATGCACCATATAGCAGAATACGGTGTGGCGGCACATTGGAAATATAAGAGCGGAGAAAAGTCAAACGATGATATCGATAAAAAGCTTGAGTGGATATCTCGTCTTGTAGAAACAGAAAATGAGACAAGTGATCCCGATGAATTTCTTAATGCCATAAAGACAGATATCTTCCACGATGAGATATTTGTGTTTACCCCTAAGGGAGACGTTATAGCGCTTCCGCAAGGTTCTACCGTTATAGATTTTGCATACTCGATACATTCGGGCGTAGGAAACTCTATGATAGGTGCAAAAATAAACGGAATGATCGTTCCTATCGACAGAGTCCCCGAAAACGGAGAGATAGTAGAGATACTTACGTCCTCGGCATCAAAAGGACCGAGCCGAGATTGGCTTAATATCGTAAAGACGAGCGAAGCTAAAACCAAGATACGAAATTGGTTCAAAAAGGAAAAGCGTGCCGACAATATCGTTGCGGGAAAAGCTATGGTCGATACCGAATTCAAGCGTTGGTCGAGGCCTTATACCGAAACTCAGCGAAATGAGATAGTTGGAACGGTCGGACTTCGTCTCGGATTTATGAGCGCCGATGATGTATATAATACGCTCGGATATGGCGGAGTATCTATGTCAAAGCTTGCAGGCAAGCTTCATGATGAATTTGAAAAGACGATCCGTATCCCTGAGGCCGAGATAGTAAAGGAAGACCTTACTGTTGATAAGGTAAAGACAACAACAGTTCCAAAGCATCTTAAATCCAACGGCGGAATCGTTGTTGACGGAGAGCACGGTTGTATGGTCAAGTATGCCCGTTGCTGTAATCCTCTTCCTGGAGACGATGTTATCGGATTTATTACAAAGGGTTATGGAATCTCTATACATAAGGTAGATTGTCCTAATGTTGCGCTCGGAAGAAAAAATCCCGAAAACGAATCAAGATGGGTAGAGGCTCATTGGGAAAGCGCGGATGCGAACGATCAGAGAATGTACGAGGCTTCTATAACGGTACACGTAATCGACCGTTTGGGTATCGTTGCGGATATATCTGTAGCTTTATCGGATATGAAAGTATTTTTGTTGCAGATAAATACAGTAAAGAGTACAGGCGATAATTCTATAATCCATCTGAAGATAAGCTGTAAAAACGTCGATCATTATCATTCTATAGTTAGTCGCCTTAAATCGATCGACGGTGTCAGTGACGTTGTCAGAGGATTTTCATAATACGTAAAAAGCAGGAGAAAAGCAATGATAGCAGTGCTTCAAAGAGTAAAACGCGCATCGGTAAGCGTAGACGGAAAGATAGTAGGCGCGTGTAAAAAGGGAATATGTGTTCTTCTCGGTGTGGCACGTGGCGATACCGAGGATGATGCTGTTGCACTTGCAAATAAAATAGTAGGGTTGAGAATATTTACAGACGAAAACGATAAAATGAATCTTTCAATAGAAAATGTTGACGGTGAGATGCTCGTTGTGTCAAATTTCACTCTGCTTGCTTCGTATAAAAAAGGGAATCGTCCCGACTATATGAACGCCGCTCCGCCCGCAGAAGCGGAAAGACTTTATAAATATTTCACAGAGCTTTGCTCAAATAAAGTAAAACATGTGGAAAACGGCGTTTTCGGAGCGGAAATGGAGCTTGAGATCGTAAATGACGGTCCTGTTACTATCGTAATGGATAGTGACGTGCTCTTGCGCAAAACAAAAGATAAAATTTAAATTCGGATTTTTGGAGAAAAGGCTATGAAAGTCATACTTGAATCCCCGATAAATAAATACTATGTACAGACCCTTGGAATGATATTCTTTCCTGGAGAACATTTCGGAAAAGATGAAGAGGAATCCGAGGATGTCGACGTTCCGTCACTGTATGTTAAAAGCACACAGGAGGAAAACGGTATCCGTGCGTACGCTAAGATAACGCTTGGAGAAAAGGAAAACAGCGCTGAATATTTTGCTGAATATACTGAAGCAAGAACCGAAGAACGTACACTGAAGCTTGCGGTCGGCGGAGCGGTCCTTGCCGCCGCAGGAGGTTTGATGGGTTACAGACCCGCGTGGGGAATGCTTATAGGTGTTCGTCCGTCCAAGGTAGCGTCCGAGATGCTTGATAAGGGAATGAGCAAGACACGTGTAAAAAAACATCTTAATTCCGACTATCTTGTTATTCCTAAAAAAGCGGCTTTGGCTACTGATATAGCGGTTGCGGAAAAGCGTATCGTTGGTGCGTCCTCTCCTAAGGATTGCAGTGTTTATATTTCTATACCGTTTTGTCCGTCAAGATGCACGTATTGTTCCTTTGTTTCATATACTTCTAAAAGACTTCTTGATCTTATTCCACAATATCTGGAAAGATTAAAGCTTGATATTCGATCGAATTTTGAGCTTATAAAGCAGCTTGGTCTCCGTGTGCGTACAGTTTATATTGGCGGAGGAACTCCTACTATATTAGACGAGGGGCAGCTTCGAGATCTGCTTTCATTTGTTTCAAAGCAGACCGACATTTCACTTTTAGATGAATATACGCTTGAAGCGGGAAGACCTGATACTATTACAGAGGAAAAATTCCGAATAGCAAAGGAATACGGAGTTACGAGAGTAAGCGTAAATCCTCAAAGCCTTTCGGATGACGTTTTGAAGGGCGTAGGAAGAAAGCATACCGTAAATGATTTTTATACGGCTTTCGAGTCGGCGGTAAAAGCGGATATAAAGACTGTAAACGTTGACCTTATCGCAGGACTTCCCGGAGACAATTTCAGACGGTTTTCCAATACGGTAGATAACATAATAGCTCTTGCTCCGCAAAATATAACCGTACATACTTTTTGCGTAAAAAAGGCGGCGGATATTCTTCGCAGTAATGCTCAGATATATTCGGCAAGCGGCGGAGACGTCGGAAAGTGTGTGGATTATTCTCAGATAAAGACAAGACAGGCGGGATATATGCCGTATTATATGTATAGACAAAAAAATACGGTGGGAAACTATGAAAACGTTGGATTTTCGATAGAAGGTCACGAAGGATTATATAACATTTATATGATGGAAGAGATCCATTCTATATTCGCAGCGGGAGCAGGTGCTGTAACGAAGCTCGTTGACAGTGTCGGAACTACCGCGAACAAACGAACTATAGAAAGACTTTTCAATCAAAAATATCCTTATGAGTACTTAGCAGAGGATAGAAGCGAGGCTTTCAGAGACGCGGCAATAAAATTTTATACCGATAGAGAAATGTTGTGATTTTTGTTTACCCGTTTGTAAGGAGCGGATTTGTTTATGAGAGATGATAATATACGTATGGAAGCTGTCATAAGAGAGTATGACCGTGCTTTTGACGGCAAACTTGAGGCAGTCGCGGAAGATATACTTGCAAAAAAGGACATTCGTCTTGTACGCTTGAGCGGTCCTACGTGCTCGGGCAAAACGACGGCTGCTGCAATGCTTGTCCGAACGTTTGAAAAAGAAGGCAAGCGTGCTATTACGGTCTCTATTGATGATTTTTATTTTGATACTCATATTTTAAAAAGCAATTCAAAGAAAAAAGGTGTTGACGGTATAGATTATGATTCGGTCGATACGATAGACCTTGACGATCTATCTCGTTTTGTTGAGGAGATATTCGAATCGAACGAGGTGCATTGTCCCATCTTTGACTTTACAAGCGGAAGAAGGACGGGATACAGATCAATAAAAATAGGCAAGGACGATATCTTCATTTTTGAAGGTATACAGGTCGTTTATCCCGAGATAACAGCTATGTTTTCAAAACATAGCTCAGCGGGTATATTTATTGCTCCGATGACGGATATAGTCACGGGAGATAAAAGAATAACACCAAATGAACTAAGACTTATGAGACGTCTTGTGCGTGATTATAAATATAGAAATACCGATCCGAGATTTACCTTTGACCTTTGGAAAAACGTAAGAAAAAACGAGGAAATATCTATTTTCCCGTTTGTAGATACGTGTGAATATAAGGTCGATTCCACTATGCCGTATGAGATCGGTGTATTAAGACCTTATTTGGAAGATATACTTAAAGACGTAAAAAAAGAAGAGCCTTGCTATGAAAAGGCAATGGAAATACTTTCTTTTGTAAAGAACGTGGAAATTATTTCAGATACGCTTATAGGAGCAGATTCGCTTTATAAGGAATTTGTTTAAAATTTTATTTAATGGATACACGTTTTATCCTTACATACCTTTTCTGCCGTAATATACGCAGAAATATGCGAATATAATTCGGATATAACGGTATAAAGGAAACGGCGGTGCTATCCATGATAAAGAAAACAGAAAAAATAGCAGAAGAAAAGAATGGCGGAAACGGATTTTTATCGGGAGTTTTCATTCTTTCATTATCAACTGTTATAGTTAAAGTAATAGGTCTTGCCTGTAAGATCCCCCTGATAAGATTACTTGGAGCGGAGGGAATGGGCTATTTCAACTCGGCAGTAGAGATACACGCATTGCTGTGCGTTATATCTACTGCCGGTCTGCCGGTGGCGCTTTCTATTCTCGTTTCATCGTGCAGAGAGCGTAACGATGGCGCGGGTATACGGAAAATATGGAGAACGGCTCTTGCATTATTTTTGCTTATCGGTGGTATTGGAACTTTAGCATTGTCTTTCTTTACCCAAGCGATAGCAGACGGAGTAGGAAATCCCGATGCGGCGGCATCTATTACGGCAATAGCTCCGTCGCTTTTCTTCGTATGCTTCGCGAGTGCTGTAAGAGGATATTTTCAAGGCTTTGGATATATGACGCCTACCGCGGTGTCTCAGCTTATAGAGGCTTTGGGAAAGCTTGCTTTTGGAGTGCTTTTTGCGCATTTGGCGCTTGATAGCGGAAAAAGCTTACCTGTTGCCGCGGCATATTCTGTATTTGGTATAACGCTCGGTACAGCAGTTTCGGCAATGTATTTGCTTGTTTCAAAGATAAAAAATAAGCGTTACAATGTTGGAGATCTGACACAACGATCAATCGAACAAAAAACTGTTCGCACACTTCTGAAAATAGCTTTTCCAATAACTATAAGCTCCGCGGTTTTGAGCGTTACGCGTATGATAGATATGTCGCTTATTCTTCGCAGACTTTCTGACGTAGGAGTAAGCTCTTCACGCGCAAATGAAATTTACGGATCATATACAACGCTTGCGCTTCCCGTTTTCAGTTTAGTTCCGTCACTTATCACGCCGATAGCTCTTTCTTTAGTTCCGCAGCTTTCTGCCGCTATTGAAAAAAGATCGGGCGAAGGACAGGCGAGAGTGCTTTCGGATTCGATGAGACTGACGGTGCTGTTTGCAATACCGTCTTCGATGGGAATAGCGCTTTACGCAAGACCGATACTGTCCATACTTTTTTCGGGGCAGTACGAAGCAATAGAAATAGCATCGCCGCTATTGTCAATACTTGGAGGATCTGTTCTTTTTTCATGTGTTATTACAACGACTAATGCTGTCTTGCAATCATACAGAAAAACGGTTTTGCCGATAATCTCTATGGCTGTAGGTTCGGCAATAAAGATAGTAAGTGCTTATATTCTTATAGGAATTGAGGAAATAGGAGTTTACGGAGCGCCTATAAGTACTTTTTTGTGTAATGTATGTATAACCGCTATGAATTTGTATTTTATATCGGGAGTGTTTAAGAACGAAAGTATTCTTAAGGTATGGAGCAGACCTTTTCTGGCTTCTCTTGGCGGAATAGTATTATCTTTAGCAGCCTATATACCGTTAAATTCGCTTTTTGAAAGCGAAGCGCTAAGCTTTATAGTTGTGCTTCCGATAGCATTGATAGGTTATTTCGCTTTTGCGGTACTTACACGGGCTGTAACAAAAGATGATCTTGCTCTGATACCATTTTTAAAAAAGAAAAATAATAATTGAATAAATATAAAGAAAAGGAAAATCAAAAGCATGGAAAAAGTAATAACGATCGATGAAAAGAAAGAATATCTTGTTTCAAAAGAACGGTATACGTTTGAGGATCTTGTTATACTTGTAGAGGTTCTTCGTTCTGAAAAAGGTTGTCCTTGGGATAGGGAACAGACGCATAAAAGTATAAGAAAGGATCTTATTGAGGAAACGTATGAGGTTATAGAAGCAATAGATACCGACGATCCCGTTCTTATGCGTGAGGAGCTTGGAGACGTACTTCTTCAAATAGTTTTCCATGCGTGTATTGGGAATGAGGATAAAGAATTTGACATTTCCGACGTTACTAACGATATATGCGTAAAATTGATACACCGCCATCCTCATGTATTCGGAGACGTAAAGGCAGATACATCGGAAAAGGTTCTTTCGAATTGGGAAAAAATCAAAAGCGACGAAAAAGACAGACGAACGGTTACCGATAAGCTTAAAGCAATTCCTCCTATGCTTCCCGCGTTGATGAGAGCCGAAAAGGTAGGAAAGAAAGCCAAATGCTTTGATTTTGCAGATGCCGAAAGCGTTATATGCAAGGTGCATGAGGAAATAGGTGAATTTGAAGAAGCTTATAAGAAAAACGATAAAGAGGCTATGCAGGAGGAGATGGGCGATCTGTTGTTAACGCTTACTTCGCTTTGCAGAAAAACAGGAATCGAGCCCGAGGTGGCTCTTAATAATGCAACCAATAAATTTATCTCCCGCTTCGAAAAGGTAGAAAATGCGGTGATCGAGCAAAATTTGGATATAGAAAATGTGTCTATGTATGAGCTTGAGGCAATAAGGAATGAAATTAAACATAAATAAGCGAAAAAAAACAAAAAATTTGAAGAAAAAAACAAAAAAG
>JAZSIP010000052.1:0-12131 GCA_045533915.1 Eubacteriales bacterium | reverse complement strand
AATCGGTCGCGGCGGCATCTCTGCCAAAGATAAACTGAAATAAGCATAGATAAAAGCAGAACCAATTCTGATTGCACTTGGTTCTGCTTTTTTAATTCCATGACATACAAATTACGGTTTGTCGGTGGCGAGTTAAAAACTCGCCACCTCCGTCAACAAAGTGATTCGCGGTTGCGTCCCGCAAATTTGCTACGCAAAACACACTTTGTTGCGTCTTCTATTCATTACTTCATCTCACCGATAAATCAAAATTTGAAGCCAACTATACGGGATTAAAAAATACCCCCTGTATTTGTTTTCTTTTTGGTTACTTTTTCTTTTTCAAAAGAAAAAGTAACCGCGTCCTTTCAAATACCAAACACGTTTATAAGAAGCGCCCACGCAAGTCCGTAATAAGTTACGACGGCGACGAGGTCGTTTATCGTTGTAATAAAAGGACCTGACGCGACTGCGGGGTCTATCTTCATTTTCTCAAGTATCATCGGTATCGCCGTACCCGATATGCTAGACAAAAGCATTGAAACAAGCATGGCTATGCCTATACAAAGCGACACCGAAAAGGCAAGAGATGCGATCTCGCCTTTTAGCAAAAACAGATACGCGCCTATCGTAACAAAGGAAAGCAGACCTATAAGCAATCCGTTACAAAATCCGACTCTCGCTTCCTTTAATACAAGCGAAAATTTCTTTTTTGAGTTAAGCTCTTCGTCAGAAAGCGTTCGTATGGTGACCGCAAGCGACTGCGTACCGACGTTTCCCGCCATTCCGAGTATAAGTGACTGAAACGATACTATAAGCGTAAGGCTTGCGACTACGTTTTCAAACGCACCGATAACTCCAGAAACCAAAAATCCCATAAAAAAGAGTGCCAACAACCACGGCAAACGCTTTGCAAGGCTTCGCATAAGCGGCTCTTGAAGCTCCTCCTCTGAGCTAAGACCGCCGAGCTTTGCGTAATCGTCACCTATCTCGTCCTCTATTACCTGTGTTATCTCATTTGCCGTCAATACACCCATTAGCCTACCGTTTACATCAAGCACGGGAATCTGATCCTCCGAATAACCTCTTATCCTCTCGATACATTCGTCAGTAAGCTCATATTCAAAAACTCGAGGATATGATGTATTTATTATCTTTTCAAGCGAAGTGTCCTGCCTTGCGACTATAAGATCGGTCAGTGCGATAGTGCCAACAAATCGTTCTTCATTATCTACTACGTATATCGTCGATACGTTATCTTTATTTGCGGCTTGCGCTATAAGCGCGCTCATAGCTCCCCTTACGTCTGTTCCCTTTTTTATCGATATATAATTATCGGTCATCTTACTGCCAATAGTATCTTCGTTCTCTAGGTATGTTCTTTCTATCATTATTATCAACCTGTATTGTAAATTTTTGTTTCTCATTATTATTATATCTGTATACAGGCAATTTATCTGTTTTTATTTTGACTTTATTTCAAAATATAACGAGGCTATATTTAACAACACTAAGAATATTGGGCTGGGTCGAATTAATTTTTTTGATTTTCTCACTATATATAAGAAAAAAAAACCAAGATCAATCGATTTGAACTTGGTTTTTTGTTATGGCTGCACATAGCGTTCACAATTTGTTAATACTATGAATCAACCTTATTTCTATTTACCTATAAACATCTGTGTCCAATATTTTCCGTCGGCAACGTATCCGACGCCGATATGGGTAAACGAGGAATTCAAAATATTTGCTCTGTGTCCCGAGGAGTTCATCCATGCGTTGACTACCGCCTGCGGAGTTGCCTGTCCTTTTGCGATATTCTCACCCGCGCTTCTGTAAGATATACCGAAGCTCTTCATCATCTGAAAGGGTGAGCCGTACACGGGGCTTGTATGAGAGAAATATTTATTATCCTTCATATCCTGCGATTTGTAACGCGCTACGCGTCCAAGCTCCCAGTCGTATGTAAGAGCCTTGAGCCCGTTTTGCGCTCTTATCTCGTTCACAAGCCGTATGACCTCCTGCTCATATGCAGTGACCGATGTGTCCGTCATGGGAATTGCAAGTACCTGACCGGGATAGATCAGATTCGCATTCTTGATCTGAGGGTTGGCACTTTTGAGCTCACTGAGTCCCACCTCGTATTTGACCGCGATCTTCCACATAGTGTCGCCTGATACGACCTTATGGCTCGTCGTCGCGGCTGACGTTGCAATAGCAAACGTACCGAACAGCATAAGCGCTGTCATGGCAAGCAATAAAAATCTTTTCATATTGCGATACCTCCCGATATATATTTTTGTGCGTCGGAACAATCCGCAACACTCTTATATTATACCATATCGGGAGTAGTTTTTCAAACCACAAATGTTGGCAATCAACCAAGCAGCACGTCTGTCACGAGCATTAGGCAAAAGCCGACTAAAAGCGCGTAGGTCGCTCCCCTTTGATGTCCGTGCGCGTGTGTTTCGGGTATCATTTCGTCACTTATTACGTAAAGCATCGTACCGCCCGCAAATGCAAGTGCAAACGGCAAGATAGCCGACGCCACACTGACCGCGAAATATCCGATAAGCGTACCCACTACCTCTACAAGTCCCGTAAGCATTGCAAGGAAAAGCGTCCTTCTCGGCTTAACACCCGCAGCAAGCATAGGCCCGATTATGACCATGCCCTCGGGGATATTCTGCAAAGCTATACCTCCCGCAATGATCAACGCCTGTGACGTATTACCCGAGCCGAATCCAACACCCGCGGCAATACCCTCGGGCAGATTATGTATCGCTATCGCACTGACGAACAAAAGAACCTTTCCGAGATTTGCGTTATGATGTGCCTCCGCTTCCGCCCCCGCAAGCTTATGCAGGTGAGGAACAAGCTTGTCTATAAGATTCAAGCAAAGAGCTCCCGCAAAGATGCCCACCACCGTGATGAGCAGACCGTATTTTCCTCCGTACTCAAGCGACGGAATTATAAGTCCGAGCACCGCCGCCGCAAGCATAACACCCGCCGCGAATGACAAGACGATATCCGAAAACGTATGTGATATCTTTTTGAATGCAAATCCGATTATCGCGCCGATAACAGTCGCGCCTCCAACTCCGAGCGCCGTCAAAAGTACAAGTTCCATAATGTTTCTCCGTTATTTTTGAAGCAGCTGTCTCTTTTACACGAAACAAGAACTAAAAAGCTCCCTTGTGTAAAGGGAGCTGTCAGCAAAGCGGACTGAGGGATTGTTTTTACTTTATTTTTGATTTTACACAACCCCTCCGTCTCGCTTTGCGAGCCACCTCCCCTTGCACAGAGGAGGCTTTAACTTTTACTTCACATAAATAAGACAGTTCCTTTTGAATCTATCAATAATTTTCTGCGTGTATCTCAAAGTAAGCCTGAGGATGCGCGCAAGTAGGACAGATCTGCGGAGCTTTCATTCCAACAACGATATGTCCGCAATTGCGGCACTCCCATACCTTGACTTCGCTCTTTTCAAAGACCTGTGCGGTCTCTACGTTCTTAAGAAGCGCGCGGTAACGCTCCTCGTGATGCTTCTCGACCTGTGCTACAAGTCTGAACTTTGCCGCAAGCTCGGGGAATCCTTCCTCCTGCGCGGTCTTTGCAAAGCCCGCGTACATATCGGTCCATTCGTAATTTTCACCGTTAGCCGCAGATACGAGATTTTCAGCCGTATCGTCAAGCCCGCCAAGCTCCTTCAACCACATCTTTGCGTGTTCCTTTTCATTATCAGCCGTCTTTAAGAAGAGAGCCGCGATCTGCTCAAAACCCTGCTTCTTTGCAACCGATGCAAAATATGTGTATTTGTTTCTCGCCTCAGATTCGCCCGAAAAAGCCGCCATCAAATTCTTTTCTGTTTGTGTACCCTTGTACTTATTTTCTGCCATTTTTCTTTCCTCCAGATTTTATTTTATATTTTTATGCTTCTGCAAACTGGTCTTTACCTACGCCGCAAAGAGGACATTCAAAGTCAGCGGGAAGATCCTCAAATTTCGTTCCTGCGGGAATGTTATTTTCGGGATCGCCGACTGCTTCGTCATACTTCCAACCGCAAACTTCACATACATATTTTTTCATAATAGATTACCTCCGTTTATTATTTTGTTTTTTATTTTATTACAGTACCAGCGAGGGCGCTGTATAAACTCTTGCCGCAAGCTCCTGATTGAGCATATAAAGGCTCTTGGGGTCAGAGCCGAAAAGCTCCATTTTTGAGATAAGATCATTAGCGTTGGTCTCCTCCTCGCCCTGCTCCTTTACAAACCAGTCAAGAAACTGCATAGTGCGGAAATCTCTGACGTCATAAGCCGCGCCATAGATATCGTTGATGAGAGAGGTTACGTATCTCTCATGCTCAAGACCTGCCTCAAGTACAGACATATGGCTGTCAAAAACCTTATCGGGCTTTGCTATAGCTTCAAGAGTTACAGGCATATTTTCATTCTGCAAATAGGTGTAAAAGAGCATTGCGTGATCTCTTTCCTCCTGCGCCTGTACCATGTACCAGTTAGCAAATCCGTCAAGCCCCTGTGCCTTGAAGTAGTTGGAAAAATCCAGATAAAGATAAGCGGAATAAAATTCCTTGTTGATCTGAGCGTTAAGAAGCTCGTGAACTTTTGCGTTTAACATAATAATTGTCCTCCAAAGTTATTTATTTTATTCTTTTTTTAAAAACATTTTTTACCGCCGTTACAGTCGCCCTCAAGTCCGCATCTGTAACAGATCTCATTATCGCACTGATCGTTTTTGAAAAATCCGACAATATTATTGACAGTTGTCTCAGCGATATTTGAAAGAGCTTCCTCTGTCAAAAATGCTTGGTGCGACGTTACTATGACGTTTGGCATCGATATGAGCCTTGCGAGAATGTCATCCTCCAATATATGCCCCGAAAAATCCTCGAAGAAGAAATCCGATTCCTCCTCGTAAACGTCAAGACAAGCCGCTCCGATCTTTCTCGATTTTATACCCGAAAGAAGCGCCTCCGCATCAACGAGAGCTCCGCGCGAGGTATTGATGATCACTACTCCCTTTTTGCATCTATCGATCGTTTCTTCGTTTATGATGTGGTAAGTCTCCTCAGTAAGCGGACAGTGGAGCGAGATTATATCACTTTTTTCAAAAAGCTCATCGATCTCAACGTATCTGACCGTATCGCCGTTATCAAGTCCCTGCGTGTGAAATTTGTCATATGCCAATACGTTCATTCCGAAGCCTCGGCAAATGTCGATAAAAACTCTGCCTATACGTCCCGTACCGACAACACCTACCGTTTTACCGTAAAGATCAAAGCCTGTCATTCCAACAAGGCTGAAATTGAAATCTTTTGTACGGATATACGCCTTGTGTATTCTGCGTATCGAGGTAAGAAGCATCGCCATTGCGTGTTCCGCAACGGCATAAGGGGAATAAGCGGGAACTCGAAGGATATGGACCTTACCAAACGCGTGCTTTACGTCCACGTTGTTATATCCCGCGCAGCGTAAGGCTATCACCTTGACACCCAACTCATAAAGTCTGTCTATGACCTTATCGTTTACCGTATCGTTTACAAAAGCGCAAACTCCGTCAAATCCGCTTGCGAGATCTACCGTATCCTCGTTTAACTTAGTCTCAAAATATTTAAAAACTATTCCCTGTTCCGCACCGAATTTGTTGAAAGAGGGTCTGTCATATGGTTTTGTATCAAAAAATGCTATTTTCATTTCAAAATCTCCTTTAGATCTGTGATATTATTATACCCCATATATACGCCAAAGTCTGTTGAATTTTCAACAAAATAAGGAAATTTTGAAAAATTTTTCTAAATATTATTTTATCAAACACAATTCGTTCTGTCAAGAGATTACAAAAAAATCCCGAATCAAAAAATTCAGGATTTTTTATTTATCACTCGATCATATTCGAATATTCATCTATAATTCCGAGATCCCACAGAAGTCTCGACAAAACGTACTTATCACGTATATCTTTCGTTGCTTTAAAAATCGCGGGCAAGATAGATATATCGGACTCGATATCGCAGATCTTCTGCGGCAAGCCGAGAAGCGTGAACAATTCGGTCAGTTTTTCGGGATTGGGTATCTCATTCTTGATAATTGAGATCAGATCGCCCCAAGCATCAACGATTTTTTCTATTCTTTCACTGTGCTTTGCCTTGTCGTATTTTCCGTCCTTAACTTCTGCCGCTATCATAGGCTCGGAAGATTTTCCAAGAAGTTTTTGAAGCTCTTTTGCATAAACATCAAAATCAAATCTTGCAACGTATTCCTTTGCAACATTTATATTCGGAGAATAGTCCGTCAATCTATGATAAAGCTTTGCTACCGCAAGTGTAGCAACGGCGCACTGTATTCCGTGTGTCTCTACCGCAGTAGCGAACTCCTGCCCTCTCATATCAAGCACGTGAGAAATATAATGCTCCACGCCCGAGGCAGGTCTCGACACTCCCGCGTGATCCATCGCACAGCCGCTTTTTACGAGCCCCATAAATACTGCCTCTACGCTTACAACGTCTCTTTTTAACAATCCGCTCGCGTTTTTTATACATTCTCCCAGCGAATCTCTTACGTCCTGCGCGATATTTTCACAGTAATATTCGCCGTTTATCAGATTTGAGATGCGCCATTCTGCAATACTTACGTATTTTGCAAGCATATCTCCAAGACCCGAAACGAGCATTTTCGTCGGAGCGGCGCAGAGCACGTCGGTATCTCCGACTATCGCGTTAGGGCACTTGGAATTTACCGACACTTTCAGCCCGTCAACTATCATCGACGACGTTCCCGAAGCATATCCGTCCATTGAAGGCGCGGTAGCCACTATAATATATGGAATTTTTGCCCTTAAGCTGACTATTTTACAGATATCGTTTACAGTACCCGAACCGATACCTATGAGTATATCCGCGCTTTTATCCATTTTTATCGCAGCTGAGCCCACTGCCCACTCGTTAGGCTCAAGCTCTTTGCTTTGAAATACATATTCAGAAAACGCTATTCCGTTTTCAGAAAGTACCTCTCTTACTTTTTCCCCCGCAGCGCTGTTTGTATTGATATCCGATATCAAAAAAGCTTTTTTACCGCCGTAGATAGCTATCAAATTGGAAAGCTCATCTATCGCTCCGTTTCCGACCGCGAGATATTCTAGCGACGATGAATGTATCTTTCCGCAATCACATAATACACCCGTATTTTCTATTTTGATCAATCTTGAATTGCTCATAATAGTTCTCCTTAATATCTCGTTACGCTTTTATCTTATATTGATACCGTTTATTCGAACAAAGCTTTCAAATCCGCATCCGCCATAAATACCGCGGCGTAGCTCATTGTTAAATGGAATAGCGAGGTATTCCATTTAGTATCCTTGCCCCACCCCTCAAATGTTGTGGTAGCGTCCTCGCGAAGCATTCGCTTCCACGCGCCAGAATTCAAAAGCGCGGTCTTTATTCTTACGTCCTCTCCATCGCGCGAAAGCCCCGAAAGGATCGGAAACGTACAAAACAGCGAAAGCGAATCGATACCGTTTTCGTCAAACATATTCAATATATTCTCGCGGCATCTCTCGTCAGGATAAAGTCCGAACGCGTAAACAAAGCTATTTCCTACCAAGCTTACGTGCTCAGTATTTTCTCCATCGCGGAAGAGTGCTTTTTCCGAATCGTAAAAGGCTCGCTCAAAAGCCTCTGTCAAAGGAGCGGCGTCTCTGTACGGCTCTGCTCCAATGATACTTGCCATTGAGTTGGCAGTATTTACCGCGTTCAAGTAGTAAGCGTTAATAGAAACGTGCGCCTGCTCACATACCTGCCCCTCTTTGATATCCACGTAATAGCCGTGACGGAAGTTTTGCGGCCATTCTACCACACACCACTTATCACGCGGAGATCGGACACCGAACAGCGTATGGTAAAGATCCTTGGCAACTATAAAACCTCACATTACGAAATACAAAACGCAAGGCACAGCGAAATGCATTATAATCTGATGAGCGCGGGGATAGGCGCTGTTCTCACAAGCTCCCTTGCCATCGCTCAAAAGCCATATGATGAAAACATATTGTTCTTTATGCCAAAAAGCGAGGAATCCTATAGAAAAATTTTTCTCGTATATAATTACTCATCAAAAAACAATCCGCTGATCAAAAGCTTTATAAACGTTGCTAAAAATATTTATTCGAAAAAATAATAAAAAAGAGCCAAAACAGACCGCCTTGCATACCGCTATAAAAAAATCGTAAAAAGTAATCTGTTTTGAACTCTTACATATATATACTATATTAAAATTATTGTTTTTTCATTTGCCGCAAGAAAAGCGATACGGCTATAACGAGAGCGGCAACCGTATATCCGAGTACCCACCATAAATGTGGGAAAATATCAGCGAAATTTCCCGCAAGAACAGCGCGTTCCATCTCTACCGCATGAACGAACGGAAGTGCATACGCGACCTTCTTAAACGCGCCTCCCACAAGCTCAAGATCAAACCAAGTGCCCGATAGCCAAGCAGACAGATTCGTAAGCAACGCTCCGCATATTCCCCCGACCTGCTTATCGGTCAGGATACTGCCGAACAGTAAGCCAAGAGAAATAAAAAGAACGGATATTGGAATGATAAAAAGTATAGCAAACAAAATGTTTACCGTAATATCAAGTCCGAGAATGAGAGCAACGATATAGCAGATAATACTTTGCGCTACGGCAAACGGAACTATCGGCAAGGTATAGCCGAGTATAAAATCAAGAGAAGTCAGCGGTGTTGTGTATAACCTCTGAAGCAGTGAGCTCCCTCTGTCCTTTGATATCAGAGTTGCAGAGAAAAGTGTCATAAACGAGAGTCCGAATACGGTGATACCGGGTGTCAGATGCGCTATTTCAAACAACGATACGGGAATACTTGATTGGATCGCGCTAAGCAGTAGAATCAGAATAAGCGGAAAACCCAAACCGAAAATCAAAGTCAGAGGATCGCGGATAATTTCTTTTGTATTTCTCTTTGCGAACGAAAGCATTCTCATTGTACTTCCCCCTTTACAATACGGATAAATGCGTTTTCAAAGGTCTCCGCACAAGCAATTGTTTTTATATTTTCAGCAGTATCGCATATGAGAAGCCTTCCGTCCTTCATGATTGCGATACGGTCTGAGAGCGCCTCAGCTTCCTCCATATAGTGAGTCGTTAAAATAATCGTGACCTTGTCTTTCAAGGCGCGGATCATATCCCAAAGTTCGCTCCGCGCAATAACATCAAGCCCAAGCGTGGGCTCGTCAAGAAAAAGGATCTTCGGTTCGCTGATAAGCGCCATAGCTATGCTGAGTCTCCTTTGCCAACCGCCCGATAGCTTTCCCGCTTTTCTGCTTATCACGCTTTCAAGTCCGAGAAGCTCCGTAAGCTCACAGAGCTTGGCGCTTCGCTTATCCTTTGTAAATCCGTGAACACCGCACATAAGCTCAAGATTTTCCCGAACGGAAAGTCCGGGGGCAACTGCGGTTTCCTGCGGAGATACCGCAATAAATGATTTTACCTCGGAAGTATCCTTACTAATGCTTTTTCCAAGCAAATAGGCTTTCCCGCTTGTCTTCTCTGTAAGGCAGGAAAGCATCTTTATAGTTGTGGTTTTACCCGCTCCGTTTACGCCGAGCAAAGAGAATAATTCTCCCTCTTCAATACAGAGAGACAGCGAATCGACAGCGAGAACGTCACGATAGCGTTTCGTAAGACCTTCTATCTTAATTGCATTCATTTTTGTTTTCCTCCGATAAGTGCCTTGCTCGTATTCCCTGATATACGTCGGTCAGCATATCACTGATAAGCTCCCCATCAAGTGCCAAAAATGATGTTACGAGCATTGTTCCGATCCCGTGAACACAAGTCCACATTTCAAGGTGCATAAGCTCTGCTTTTTCCTTTGAGATACCGTTTGCATTCATTATCATTTGAATAGAGGCTTCAAAATCAGGTGTAGGTATTAGCTCTTTGCCCTGTCTGTTACACATAAAAAGCAGTTTGAAAAGCTCTTTTTCCTCCTTTGCAAAGCGGATATACGCCATACCGAACGACTTGTACGGCGGATATTTTCCGTTCTCCGCCTCACGCTTCAAATAATCGAGATATAGGTCGTATGAGGCTTTTATTGTTGCTTTTTTCAGTTCCTCCATAGTTGCAAAATTTGAGAATACAGGTTGAGTAGAGCAATTAAGAGCGGCAGCAATTGTACGCGCGTTAAGTGAATCTTCCCCGTTTGCCCGTACAAGCTCAACGGCGGTTTTTATGATCTCTTCTTTTGTTATCTTTACCTTTGGCGGCATATTTCACCTCTATAATATATCATTTGTTATATATCATTTGTTATTTTATCATATAGACCGCCGCTTGTCAATAGTTTCCCATAAATTTTAGCGAATTAGTCAAAGATTTCTCGGTCGCCTACCGACTTCGCTTAGCTCAATCTGAGAGCAATTTACTGTCAAACAAGAATTTGTTGGATTGAGTTAAATAAAAAAGCAAACAAAAGCAGACCGCAAATGCGGTCTGCGTTTGAGTTGCCCCAACAAATTCGAACTATTCAATGATCCGTCTTTTTATACCAAAATTCAAGCAATTACTGATCTATTGCTCTTCTCTTGCTAAATTCCTCGATAAAATTTGAGGCTTCTTTCTTAAATCGCTCTGGGCTAATGCAAACGTCGCCATATCCGAGCTTGTAATTTACTTTTATCATTAGCATTTGAAGCCAATTCTTTTTCCTAAGGTAAGGCTCTGGATTTTTCAATTTGATATTCAAAAAACCACTCTTTACATACACCCTTTCCATTTCAGGCCAAGCGATTTTTCCTAACGAAATAGCGGACGAATTATCGTAAAAATACTCATCGCATATTACAATCAGGGGTTCTTTTGAAAAGATTTGTTTGAAAAGATAAATACCTCCGGCAGTTGCAAAGAAACAACCAACAAAACATAGCAATTTAAATACCCAATATGCAACTGCATTGTCCAAAATAAAGCTATAATCGTGATGAAGTTTTCTTATATCAAAAATAGCAAAGCAAAAAAGTCCGACAACGGCAATCAAAGTAATTACTGCAAACAAAATTGTCTGCCCTTTATTTTGCTTAATTGTCATAAATATTACCTCCGCAATTATCAACAATTATTTATGTTTATTATAACATATTTATCTTTAAATGTCAATTCCACAGTTTGAACAAAGACAGACAAGTCGCAGGTTCAAGTCCAAAAGGTTCAAGAAAAGGTGCAATGACGAAAGAGGGATGTTTTTTACCCCTAAAAACACGAAAAGTCCCCCGAGAGCAAGGACCTTGAAATATTTAGTGAAATATTCACCTGCGGTGAATGTGAAATAATTTTCTTACGAAAATTGTGAAATATTGCTCCCGTTGGTCGCAATGTGAAATGAAATAAATCCCCACACGCGCCGCAGCGCATTTCACACGCGAAGCGTATTTCACGCACGAAGTGCATTTCACAAATCCCGCAAGGGTTTTATTTCGTTGAAAAAAGCACTTGCGATTGCAAGTGCTTTTTTATGGCTCCCCTTGTTGGACTTGAACCAACGACTCCCTGATTAACAGTCAGGTGCTCTACCGACTGAGCTAAAGAGGAATATTACGGGACGAACCCGTTTTTCATTCCCTGATTAACAGTCAGGTTTACTTCCGAAAATATAGTTGCTTTGCGCGCCTCGATACACTCGGCTTCAAAGCTTCTTGTTTTCGTTATCTCCCGTCGAAAAAGGATACTCAATCCTTTTTCTCGGTCGCCTACCGACTGAGCTAAAGAGGAATAAAATTAGGATACATTAACTTGTAACGTATCCCAAAGCTGTCGGCTATGACCTATCTTTCCGGTCCGTCTCCAGACAAGTATTTTCGGCACTGCAAAGCTTAACTTCCGTGTTCGGAATGGGAACGGGTGGACCCTTTGCGTTAAAATAACCGACTCGCTGTACTTATTCGGCACAGCTTTGTGTCAGCGTTGACCTATCTTTCCGGTCCGTCTCCAGACAAGTATTTTCGGCACTGCAAAGCTTAACTTCCGTGTTCGGAATGGGAACGGGTGGACCCTTTGCGTTAAAAACACTGACTGCTGTCAACTTAACCTATTGTATAACGCTCAAATA
>JAZSIP010000008.1:0-10696 GCA_045533915.1 Eubacteriales bacterium | reverse complement strand
AAAGCAGGATATAGAATACGTCAGATCCCTCTCATAAAAATAAGACACATCATTTCGGTAAACCGAGCGGTGTGTCTTTTGTTTTGTAATAGTGAATATTTAAATAAATTCGGTTAGTCGGGGACGCGACTTACTTTTCTTTTAAAAAAGAAAAGTAAGCAAAAGAAAAAGCAATACATATGGTTATTTCTAATAACCGTTTGGAAAATTAAAATTTATTTGTTTTTTAAGACAGTCGAGGACGCCTGTCCCTACAGAGCTAAATAAAGATGAGTCGTTTCTTCTTCGCCTTACGGCGAGGAATATATAAACGATTTCTCAAATCTTGTAGGAACAGGCGTCCTCGACTGTCCGTTTTATTCAATTAAAACCAAACAAATTGGCTACATATAAAACCTTTTTAGTGAAGTTCTTTGGAGCTCGACCCTTTCTTTCAAGAAAGGGTCGAACGCGTCCCCTCCGCGTCCTCCGTCATTTATTCCGCAGAGCCTTCCTCGACCGCTTCTTCTATAGCCTTTTCGATATCGGCGATATCCTCTGGCTTTGCTGCCTTAGCTTCTTTTTTTCTCTGCTTCTCTTCCTCGATCTTCTGGCGAAGCAAACGTATTTTTTCGCGAGTCGTATCGATTCCGTCCACTATCGGCTTTATCTTCTCCGCCTGCGATTCACCCGTTTTGAGCTGCTTATAGGTAAGCTTTCCGAGGGTCGTATAGTAGCCGTCAAGCTTTGCCTCCGCCATTTTTATTTTGACATAGATCGCGGCAACGTCCGCAACCTCGCCCGTTTTACGTATAGCCTTATTTGCCGCGCGGGTAGCCCCGTCGCGTACCGTATTCCAATCTGCCATTGTTATATCCTCCGAATTTATTTTTTATATTCGCAAAGTCTTTCTTAATATTCATTATACACTAAACTTCAGAAAATGTAAATAGAAGAATAAAAAATTTACTTTTCGGAAAAAATATGAAAAAAGATATATTCGGGGTATTTGATATGAATATGGATAAAAAGCAATATAAAAAGTACGCGAAGGCTCACGCGCCGAAATCTCCGATAATAAAGGACTGCCTGCACGCGTTTTTAGTAGGCGGATCGATATGCGCCCTCGGCGAAGGACTTCTGCACGTTTACACAGACCTGTGCAAAATGAGCGAGGAAAACTCGGCGGCTCTTGTGTCGGTGTCGCTCATTTTTCTGTCGATACTTCTAACGGCTATCGGAATATACGACAATATAGCAAAATTCGCTGGTGCGGGAACGCTTGTTCCAATAACGGGATTTGCGAACTCGGTCGCCTCTCCCGCCATAGACAGTAAAGCCGAGGGGCTCGTTCTCGGCGTGGGCGCGAAAATATTCACAGTCGCAGGGCCCGTCCTGCTTTACGGAACGCTTTCGGGAGCTGTCTATGGAGTGATATATTATATCTATACGCTTGTAAGATAAAAAGATGACGGCTCAAACGCAGAGCCGTCATCTACATAAATAAAATTTATAACAGAAACCTAAGACAACCGACGTATCCGCATAATATCACGCGGATACGTCCTTTTTTATCTCAATTTCCCGTTACGGTCATTATGACAGTTCTTCCGTCCACCTTTATTTTCGCGCTGTCGCAAAGCTCTCGCCACTCGGTCTTTGAGAGAAGCACTCTGAGGTCTTCCGCTCGGCTCATACAAACAGCGGCAAGCTTTTCCGCATCGGTCGAAGAATAGCACTTGAACACCGCTATCTCATACGGTGCGGCAACAGATGACATATAAATAGCAAAGTCCTCGGTAACTGTCAAAAGCTCGGCGGCTCGTGAGCCGTACATCGATTCGCAAAGGCTCTGCGAAAAATACGCGTTCTCGCCCTCCTTTGCGTTTTTTTGGTATATCTCCCCCGCGGGAAGCCCCTGATTGTCCGCCATAAGCGATGAAAGTACTTCTTCGGCACTCCTTTGCTCACGAGCGCACGACAAAAGAAAAACGGCAATAAAGCACACCGTCAGGATCAATACGACAAAACGCTTCATATCCCCTCCGAAAAATTGTCCTCGGTAATTATTATGAGGCTATATGCAAAAGCATTTCTCTTATATGTGACTACTAAAAAAATTTACATTTCCGTGACAATTTAATGCCTCTTTTGTTGTAAAATAATATCGAAATATAAAGCTTTACCGTATTCCGTCGCCGCCCGCGACACGACGAAAGGTCTTGAATAATATTCCGAGATCAGACGCAAATCCGATACCCTCAACGTACCTTGCGTCAAGCTCGGCTTTTTCGCTGTCGCTGACAAGATCTCTTCCGCTGACCTGTGCAAGTCCCGTGATCCCAGGACGGACGGCATATACCCCTTTTTCCATACGGAGACGGTGTACCGTTTCCTCTTCGGCTATGAGAGGACGAGGTCCGATAAGGCTCATATCTCCTTTTAGCACGTTAAAGAGCTGCGGCAATTCGTCAAGACTTGTCCTTCTCAAAAATCTGCCCACAGAAGTAACGTACAAAGCCGCATCCGAAAATTCGGAGGTGGGACGATTATTCGGCGCGTATGAATACATAGTCCGAAACTTGTAGCAGATAAAGATATCTCCGTTTCTGCCTACCCGTTTCTGCCTGAATATTGCTCCTCCGCGCGAAGTAAACCGAATGGCACACGCAATAAAAAGCATTGGAAGTGCGAGAAAAAACAAAAGCAAAAAGGAAAACAGAACATCAAGCAAACGCTTCCATAAAAAATATCTCCTTTTTCTTTTTTTTAAAGCACTCATACACCTTCTCCGATCTCTTTTGTATGTTCGGAGTTAGGATATGTATTTTTCCGCACTTCAATTCAATACTGACAAATTTTATCACGGAGGCATTTATGCTCGGTTATATAATACTTATTTCGATAGCCGCTTTTATAATAATATCGCTCATAAGCTTTCTGCTTTTCGCTTGTTACACCTGCCTCAACACTTGCAAAAAGCCAAAATATCCTATTCCAGAGATATTTGAGGAGGCTTACCGCGTCA
This sequence comes from Eubacteriales bacterium, assembly GCA_045533915.1. GTDB lineage: Bacteria > Bacillota > Clostridia > Oscillospirales > CAG-272 > HGM12713. Next base: position 7,689 of record JAZSIP010000008.1, on the reverse strand, counting down.
AATATATGACCGATAAAGAGCGAGAGGCTCTCGAATCCGCATTCAACCGCTTCCCGCAATATCCCGCAAAGGAGACGTCTATCATATCACACGACGGTCTTAAGCTTTTCGGATATATAATTGAACCAAAGGTAAGCAATGCCAAAGGCACTGTAATACTCGTGCACGGATATCGCAGCTCTTGCCGTCACGATCTTTGTATGCAAGTTTCATTTCTGCTTGATAAAGGCTATCGTGTGCTTTGTGTGGACCAACGCGCGCATGGTAAAAGCGAGGGCAAATATATCACATTCGGCGTACTTGAGCGCCTTGACGTAAAAGCTTGGTGTGAACACGCGCACAAGCTTTTCGGAGAAAGCTCTCCTATCGCGCTCTTTGGCGCGTCTATGGGAGGCACGACCGTAGTATGCTCTACCGAAACGGGACTTCCAGAAAATGTCCGCGCTATCGTATGCGACGGAGGATATACGTCTCCGTGGAATGTCCACTTGCATAGATTTCGTCAGAAACATTCGATATCTCCTTTTCCTTTGATGCATATTGAAGACCTCTTTTCGAAACTGATCGCCAAGTTTTCACTCAAAGATATTTCTTCAACACGTGCCGTCGCTTCATCAAACCTCCCTTTCTTGCTTATATACGGCACAGCCGACAAAGCTGTTCCGTATGAAATGGGAGTAGCCATATCAAAAGCTTCCGAACGCACAAAGCTTGTATCGGTAGAAGGAGCGCACCATCTTTGCTGTTGTATGCAAGAGCCTGTGCGCTACAAAAATGAAGTTATCTCATTTCTTCAAGAAAATATGATCACCGTAAATCAATAAGAAAGGTAAGACTATGTTTAAAGCAAAAAACGTTGATATACTTCATGGCAGTTTGCTGAAAACCATAATTGTTTACAGTATTCCAATAATACTTGTAGGTCTTATTCAGAATCTGTTTAATGCCGTTGACATTATGGTGCTCGGATTCGTCGCCTCGGACAAAGCGGTTGCGTCTGTCGGGGCAACTTCGACCATTATCAGTTTTCTCGTTAATAGCTTTTTCGGATTATCAAACGGAGTAAAGATAGTTCTTGCGCGTCTTATTGGCGAAAACGATGAATCAAACGTCAAAAAGACCGTATCCACTGCGATGCTATCATCGATTTGCGTGGGCGTTATCGTCGGCATCGTCTCTTTTGTTTTAGCCCCCGTATTTTTACGGCTCACAAAATGTCCTCCCGAATGTATTGAAGGTGCGCTCATTTATATGCGTATATACGTTGCCGCGACTCCCGCTATAATGGTATATAATTTCGGTTCGGCGGTAATAAACACGTCGGGAGACTCGCAAAGTCCTCTCTATTATATGATGATATCGGGCGGACTTAACGTCTGTCTGAACTTTCTTCTTTGTTTCATTTTACCGCAAAAGGTTGCGGCTGTCGCCATCGCAACGGGTGTTTCTCAGCTTGTAGGAGCAATACTCGTTGTCAGAAAACTTTGCAAAACAGACGGAATATGTCACCTTGACCTGAAAAATATTTCGTGGAATAAAAGGGCTTTCGGAAAAATTTTCGCCAACGGCGCTCCTTTAGCCATCTCGAACGCGCTTTATCCCCTCTCCAACCTGCAAATACAAACCGCGATAAACTCTTTTGGCGCTGCATCGATAGCGGGAAACTCCGCATCGTCAACCATTTCGGGATTGATCAACACCGTCGCGACAACTCCGTGGGGAAATTCGGCATCGGTATTCGTGGGACAAAATCTCGGTGCAAAAAACGATGAGCGAGTGAAAAAAAGTATTAAATATCTTTTTATAATCACGACGATCTGCTCTATCGTCCTTGGAAGCCTTGGAACGCTATTTGCAAAACCTCTCTTGTCTTTATTCGTATCGGGTGAGGAAGCTATACGCTTTGGAAGTATACGAATGTTATATACTGTTTTGCCCATAGTAACATTGGGAATAAACACTGTGTTTGCGCACACGGTTCAAGCCTTTGGCTATTCGGCATTCACCTCTGCAAATTCTATCATTTGCGTTCTCGGATTCCGCGTTGTATGGATGCAATTCATTTATTCCAAAACACCGACGTTCCCTGTACTTATGCAGTGTTGGCCTGTATCCTGGTGTTTGATTCTTACCGTAACGTTAATATTCTTCTTTTATTTGTATTTCTGTAAATTTAAAAAGGGTAAATTGAAAAAAATGATGTAATACATAAAAAGGTTAGGTGCGCTTCAAAACGACCTAACCTTTTTGTTTTTTATTATCGTAAAACCGTCAACGGCTTCCTTTTCCCGCTCTCGCCGAATTAAGTACCGAAACTATAGCCGCGCCTACGTCGGCAATAACAGCTATACTAAGCGGCATTTCTCCCATACCGAAAACGGCAAAAGATATGCCAAGAAGCACAACGAAAATCTTTATACCCAATGAAAGCGCTATACTCGTATTTGCTACGCGTTCCGTTCTTTTGGCTATACGTATCGCTCTTGAAACCGACGCAAGATCGTCGTCCATTATAACGACGTCCGCGCTCGTTACAGTAAGATCCGAGCCGCAAAGTCCCATCGCTATTCCTACGTCCGCTCTTGCTATGACAGCCGAATCGTTAAGACCGTCTCCGCAAAATGCGACTGTGCTTTTTTCGGAGATCGATTTTTGATTTGCGTAAAGCTCTTCAAATCTATCGAGCTTTTCCTTTGGCGTAAGTCCCGAGTAAAACTCATTTATACCTGCTTGAGCGCACGCAGAGGCTACCGACTCTTCCCCGTCTCCGCTCAATACGCAAATCGAAGAGACACCCGAACTTCTCAAGTTTGCAATAGCTTCTCCCGCACCCTCTTTCAAATGCGATGAAAAGCTCAAACATCCCAACACCTTGCCGTCAAGCGCTCCGAAAATCGCTGTTGTCTTGCTATCAGCCATATCTATTCCGTTTTCACGCAAAAGCGCCGCGTTTCCGAAAAGAGCTTTCTTCCCGTCCGCAAGGCAAACGATCCCTCTTCCGCCGACTATCTCGACCTCGCTTATTTCAATTTTTTCACAATTATCTGTAACCGCAGAGCAAAAAGCAATAGCCGCCGCGTGCGGACTGTGTGAAAGCACGGCTTTTGAAAGTCTCAAGAACTCTTCTTTTGAAATCTCATCATAAAGCTCTACACCGTCATACGACAAACTGGACTCGGTAAGCGTTCCCGTTTTGTCGAAAGCAATAGCTTCCAGTCGGCAGACCGAATCCATTATCTCTCCGCCGCGAAATACTATTCCGCTTTTTGCCGCTGATCCAAGTCCCGCAAAATACGCAAGCGGTACGGAAAGGACGAGTGAGCAAGGACAGGAGATGACAAGCACGGTGAGTCCCGCACGTATCCATTGTGTCCATTCGCGCGTAATAAGTCCGCCGACGAGCATAATAGCCGCACAAAGCGCGAATGCCGCGGGCGTGAAGATTCGGGCGAAGCGCGCTATCTTCTTTTCGGATACCGATTTACGCTTTTGAGCCGATCTTACTGCCGCCGTAAGCTCTGCAACCACCGAATCCTCATATAGCTTTTCTACTCGAATAGTTACCGAACCGTCCAAAAGAATAGCGCCCGACGGACAAAACACACCGTCATAAAGTTCAAGCGGCTTTGCTTCTCCCGTTACCGAGGAGGTATCCGCGTTTCCGCCGCCATCAACAACTGTACCGTCAAGCGCGATACGTTCTCCCGCACGGACGAGGATAAGCGCTCCTACACCTATCTTTCTCGGATCTGTCTTTACAGGCTCACCGTCTACGAGGACCGATGCATATTCGGGAGTAAGCTCTATAAGCTCCAAAATATTTTTTCTCGAACGCGAATATGCCCCATCGGATATCATTTCTCCAAGCGAATAAAGATACATCACCGCCGCCGCATCGGCATATTCGCCGATACAGAAAGCGCCTACCGTTGCCGCGCACATAAGCGTAAATTCTGTAAAGATATTCTTTTTCAAGAATCCTTTTATCATATTTGCGTACACCGTTACGCCAAATATCGCGTAACCAATGATCGCCGCCGCTATCGCTATCCAACGCGGAGAGATCGGCAAAAATCCCGCTATAACGGGAATCGCGCCGAGGGTATATAACAATATATTTTTCAGCTTACTTCCGTCACCGTGCTCATAACCGTGATCGTGTCCGCAACAGCAGGAACAGCCACATTCATCACCGTCATCGTCATGTTCGTGTCCGCAACAGCAACAATCCTCATGGTCATGGTTATGATTATGGTTATGATTATGGTCATGGTCGTGGTCATGGTCGTGCTTATGTTCGTGTCCGCAACAGCCGCAAGAGCAATTTTCCTCGTGTTCGTGTTTATGTTCGTGTTCAGACATAATTCTCTTTTACCTCTTAATATTACTTATTTTCCTCGCAAGCGTGCAAAAGCGCCATATCGAGCATTAACCTTACGTGCTCGTCGGATATCGAATATACAACGGTCTTTCCCTTTCGTGTAACACGCACAAGGTCTGCCTTTCGCAAAAGCGCAAGCTGATGCGATATTGCGGATTGGCTCATATTCAATCGCTCACATATGTGATTTACGCATAAGCTTCCCTCAAGAAGCTCGGTAAGTATACGCAGCCGTGTCTTATCAGAAAGTATCTTAAAAAACATACTCATTTCGCAAAGTACAGCTTCTGAATTGTGTCTTTCCTTTAACATCGTTATTTACCTCCGTTCATATGAATAATCAATCATATGAATAGTTTATCATATGTTTAAAAAATTGTCAACTCTTTTCTATGAAATTTATCTTAATTCAATTTTGTTTACAACACGTTCAAAAATTGGGTATATAATTATATGTAAATTTGAAAATTTCTCTTTCAAAAAGGAGATCTTATATGAAAGAAATACTTTCAGCAGAAAAGAGCGCTCGTTTTTTTAAGATATTCAGAATAGTTATTCTATGCGCGACGGGCATTTCGACAGTTCTGCGTTCGCTTTCGCTATTACTTTTTTACGATGCCGATATAGGTTATTATCAAAGAGAAAGTGTACTTCCCACAATATTCACTGTGCTTTTGGCTCTTTTTGCCCTATTTGTAATTGTATCGTGCATAATGTTTGGCAAAAATTCTCCAAGTCCTGAAAAATATACTGTTTCAAGCAGATGCTCTGCGGTCTTTGTCGCGCTCTCTTTTGCCGCGGTAGCGATATCCTCTGCTGTTTCTCTGTTTTCTTCTACAGAATATTTTATGATATACCCCTCAAGCCCGTTGCTTCACGTTGTTACCGCACTTACCGTTATCGCACCGATAGTAGCTTGCGCGTATTTCGTGATCTATGCTCTCAAAAAGCTCTCTCCTTCTCTTTCGTTAGTTAGTGGAATATTTGCTCTCATATATATGACTATCACCCTTGCAAATTCTTATTTTGATATTTACGTACAAATGAACGCGCCCGAAAAGCTTTCAACGCATTTGTGCTGTATATGTGCTATGCTTGTCATAATCAATGAAATGAGGGTGATCTGCGAAGTCGAAAAAAAAGCTTTCTATCTGTTTTCCGTATCATTTTCCGCAATAGCGTTAAACGCATGCGCTCTGCCGACGATCATCGCGTCCTTTTCGGGCGTTTTTACAGAAGGAACGATCGCTCCGCCCGACCCCTCGGCTTACGTATTCTTTGCACTCGGTATTTTCTGCCTTGTACGCTTATTAATGCTTGATCCAACGGAAGAGACCGAAGTGATTGAAAATGAAAAAAATGACACTTTAAATGAAGAAGATAAGGAGCAATTATGAGCGCAAATGATCGCATACAGTGGTTTCATAAAAAGGTGACCGACGGTTGTTTTCCGAACGCATCGCACCTGTCCGAGCGCTTTGGAATATCTCACAGACAAGCTCAAAGAGACGTTGATTATCTTCGCAAAAAGCTTGAAGCTCCTCTTGAATACAACTCTGAACGTAAAGGATACAGCTATTCCGAGCATTTTGTTCTCCCCGTTATGACGGGAACGACGAACGATGCCGATTACAGAGACGTTCTTATGGGACTTCGTGATTTCAATGACCGAGCTGCCGCGCAGTCCTTTATTCAGATGCAGCTCCCCTACACCGCTCTCCTTGAAATAAACGACAAAATGGCGGTAATGAATCTGCGAAGCATTATTATTTCGGAAGAACCTCGCCACCGTTACCGTTGCGAGTTTCCGAGCATTGAGTTGTTTTTAGGTATCATAATGTCTACGGGAGCGAATATCCGCGTTATTGAGCCCGATTGGCTTCGCGCACGTCTCGTAAAATTCGCAAAGCGTGTACTTGAATACAATTCTAAGATAGATGAAACAGATTTTTAACGTATTTAAAGGTGCTGTCGCATTTAGCGCAGAACAAAAATACACGAATAAATAATAAGTGAAAATTCCGCTCTCATAGTCCAAAATTCGACAGTGGAAGCGTTGTTTTTGGTAGAAATTCTTACGAATTTCAATTTTTATGTGTATTTTTTAGCCGCGTTTTGGCTCTCTGGCGTACCTTTGTACGCCGACGAGAACCAAACCACGACTTCTGCATCTAAATAAGACAGCACCTTTTTAACAAAAAATATTTTTAGATTTTTTAAAAAAGGTATTGACAAATAAAAGAGTTTGTGGTAAAATACTATCCGTTATCCAAAGACAGCAGGTTTCAGTAAAAGCCAAGTCGCTTTCCTGCCGAGGAGAGACAAAGTCGAATATTTTTGATTTTTACGTCTTTCTTCGCGCATTTTTGCGGCTTTCGAAGAAAGCTTTTTTGTTTTCTGTTGCCAATCCTAACAGGAGGTAAAACAAAGTGCCTAGCAATTCTATTCTCGAACAAAAGAAGGCGATCGTTGCTGATCTTGCCGAGCAGCTCAAAGCTTCTCCCGCAGGTGTTGTCGTTAACTATCAGGGTATAACCGTTGAAGACGATACAAAGATGCGTAAGGCTCTTCGTGAGGCAGGTGTTAACTACACCGTTATGAAGAACTCCTTGACAGGCAGAGCTTGTGAAGAAGTCGGTATGGGCGATATGAAGCAGTACCTTTCCGGTATGACCGCTATCGCAATCGCTAAAGACGACGCTGTTGCTCCCGCAAAAGTCCTTAAGGAATATGCGGAAAAGATCGAGTCTTTCGAGATCCTCGCTGGTTACCTTGACGGCAAGGTAGTTGACAAAGCTACCGTTATGCAGCTCGCTGACATTCCGTCCAAGGAAGTACTTCTCGCGAAGTTCCTCGGAAGCATCAAATCTCCTCTCTACAACCTTGCATACGCTCTTCAGGCTGTTATCGACAAGGACGGCGAGGAAGCTCCCGCTGCAGAAGCTGCAGAGGCGTAAGCCATCTTTCCCTTTCGGCATAGTGCCGATCATCGCGTGACACACGCAAAAAAATTTATTTTAAAAATTATCCGAATTTAAGGAGGAAAATTAAAATGGCATCTGAAAAGATCACTAACATTGTTGAAGAGATCAAGACTCTTACTATTATCGAACTCGCTGACCTCGTAAAGGCAGTTGAAGAAGAGTTCGGCGTATCCGCAGCAGCTCCCGTAGGTGTTGTTGCAGTTGCAGGCGGCGCAGCAGCCCCCGCAGCAGAAGAAAAGACAGAATTTGACGTTGTTCTTAAGAGCTTCGGCGCTAAGAAGCTTGACGTTATCAAGGCTGTTCGTGAGATCACCGGTCTTGGAC
>JAZSIP010000032.1:0-10655 GCA_045533915.1 Eubacteriales bacterium | reverse complement strand
TAGCGGACGTCTGGAGCAAAAAGGAGCTGGGATATAAATTCAAATGCTCCGCTATCCTGTGTGAGATATTTGCGCAGTGCTATACTCAGAATTACGTTTCAAAGCAGCATAATCCCAAAATCCACAGCTCTGTAGAGTATCTTTTAAAGAACTATAAAAAAAGCGATCTCTCAATAAAAGAGATCGCAGACAAGTCATTTATGAGCGATGTGTATTTCAGAAAGCTTTTCAAAGAGGAATATGCTATTTCACCCCAAAAATATATAATCAATCTGCTCATACAAAATGCTATTGCACTTACTTCCACGGGATACTATTCCTTAAAAGAGGTTGCATATATGTCCGGATATAACGATTATAAATATTTTTCTGTTGAGTTCAAAAAAATTGTGGGGGTATCTCCGTCGGAATATTTATATAATTACAGATGAAAAAAGAGCAAAGTCTGCGAATAAAAATTGCAAAAATCGCCCTGAATTTGTTAGTACAGTGGTTTGAATCCCTGACAACCCTCGAAAACACCCATTGGCATCTATTTAATTTCAACCTTATTTTTTGGATAAAAAAAGCCCAGACTCCTTATGGAATCTGGGTTTATCCGACCTGCATCTATTAAGGTCAGAAAAGGTGGCTGGGGCACTAGGATTCGAACCTAGGTAATGACGGAGTCAGAGTCCGTTGCCTTACCGCTTGGCGATGCCCCAATATTTACAACATTGCATATTATAACAGATAGCTTCGCTTTTGTCAAGAGATTTTTTCAAAATTTTTCTTCTTTTTTCTTTTCTCTACAATATTATTTGCAGTTTAGTATTAAAAATGCATCAAATCTTAAATAAAATTCACTTTCTCGGTTGAAAATTGTTTTTCATTATGCTATAATATTACTTGCACTTTATAATCATCTGCCCGTGGCACAGCTGGATAGCGCGTCAGACTCCGACTCTGAAGGACGAAGGTTCGAATCCTTTCGGGCAGGCCAAAAAATCGACAAGTTTCTTTTGAAGCCTGTCGATTTTTTGTTTTCTACTATTTTTTTGAATCTATCACGTTCAAAAATTCTCTCGGCGTACAGCCAAATTCGCTTTGAAAAGCCCTGTAAAAGCTTCGTAAGGACTGAAAACCGCTCTCAAAAGCGCAATCGGTAATGCTCTTCTTCCCTTCTCTCATTAAAATGACAGATTCGCGCAAACGCAAAAGCGTTAAATATTGATTGAACGTAAGTCTCATCGTATTTTTAAACATGAGTGACATATGGTTCGGCGAATATCCCAAGGCGTGTGCCACTTCTAAAAGATTTATCTTTTCGCGAAAATGCTCATTCATATATATCAACACCTTAGATGACAACTGACGATCCGAGCGAACAAAGCTCTCCTCAAAATTCATATTCTTAATAAGCGTTCCCAAAATAACGTAAATATATCCCTTTCGCGTCAGCTCCTCCTCGCACTTCGAAAGCTCCTTCATTAACGCATAAAGCCGATCAAAAAGAACGGGATCGGACAAAAAGGGTGAACTCGCGTGTCTGTTCTCTAAAAGCGGCAAAAATTCCTCGAACATCTGCGGCGGAATAATAGCGGATATATTATAAGAATAACTCGGTGTATAGTATGCGTGAGCGTCATAGCTCCACGCAACAGAGATATCTCCTTTTCCAAGAAGCTTTCTTTGGTCGTTGATCCAGACCTCCATTTCACCGTCGGTAACAAGACATATTTCTATGTGAGAATGGAAATGCAATCGGTATTCTTGATTCTCGATCTCGACCACGTCAAGCTCTCTTCTCTTTTCTCTTGTTAAAAGAAATTCCGCTTTCATTGGCTTTTCTCCTCAAAAAAATGCAAAAATCATTGAATTTGGCACACTTTTCTTGTTTTTTGGCAAGAAAATGGCAAAAAGATATGCTATAATTATAATGCGTGTGTTTGTGTATGTCAAGCATATTTTTAGAAATTTTATATTTTTATAAATTACGGAAAGAATACACTTTCCGAAAAATTATATTTTTTATTGCCGTTATAAAAATTTCACACGGCAGAAAAGGAGAACAAAATGGAAATCAAAAAAATCGCTGTTATCGGCGGCGGACTTATGGGCCGTCAGATCGCTCTTTGCGCATCTATCAAAGGATTCGACGCAACCGTTTACGACCTCAGCACAGACGTTCTTGATGCAGTCAAAGCATGGGAAGATGAGTACCTCGCAGGTCGTATCAAAAAGGGACGCATGACCGAGGAGCAGGTTGCGGCTACCCGCGAGCTTTTCCGCGTTGAAGCATCTCTTGAGAAAGCTGTCAAGGACGTTGACTGCGTTATCGAGTGTATCGTAGAAAGACAGGATATAAAGGCAAACTTATTCCGTCAGTTAGATAAGCTTGTCGGCGAGAACGTTATTATCGCAACCAATTCGAGCAACATGGTATCCTCTCTCTTCGCAGACTGCGTTTCCAATCCCGCTCGCCTTTGCAATATGCACTTCTACAACCCCGCTCTCGTTATGGAATTCGTTGAAGTCGTTCAAGGTCCTCACACAAGCGAGGAGACCGCTAAAGCAGCTTACGAATTCTGCAAGGCTATCGGCAAGTGCCCCATTTGGATGAAGAAGGAGCTTCCCGGATTTGCAGGCAACTTCCTCATAGCAGGCTTGCAAGAAAGAGCTCGTTACATGGTTCAAAACGGATACTGCACTCCCCAGGAAGTTGATATCGCTCTTGAAAAGGGCTTCAATCACAAGATGGGCGTATTCCGTATGAACGACCTTACGGGTATCGATCTTACGTATACCATCTTCAAAGAGCGCTACGAAAAAACAGGCGAAAAGATGGATATGTACGACATTTACGAACAGATGGTCAAGGAAGGAAAGCTCGGACGCAAGAGCGGTCACGGCTTCTACGATTACGAATAATTTTATTATAAATACTTTACTTAAGGAGATTTTTTATGAACAAAGGACCTTTGTCAGGCGTACGCGTCGTTGAGATGTCGGTCTTTGTAGCAGCTCCCGCTTGCGCAAGACTTCTTGCCGATATGGGCGCTGAGGTCATCAAGGTAGAAGCCCCCGCAGGCGACTCTTGGCGTCCCGCAAGTATTGCCTACCTGCCTCGATTCAACGAGGACGAAAATCCCGTTTTCGATATCTACAATACGGGAAAGAAATTCGTTTCATTGAACGTTAAGACCCCCGAGGGTAAGGAAGCATTCTTCAAGCTTCTTGAAGAGGCGGACGTATTCGTTACCAACCTTCGTCCTGCGGCTCTTAAACGTCTCGGAATTTCCTACGACGATATCAAGGATCGCTTCCCAAGCCTTATCTACGCGGCAGTGCTTGGCTTCGGAGAAAAAGGACCTGATGCGGATATGCCCGCATACGACACGACTGCTTTCTGGACACGCAGCGGATTCCTTCGCGACATGGCAGTTAAGGAAGACAATTTCTATATGCCCGTCACCGCTCCCTCAAGTGTCGGAGACACCGCTACAGGATACTTGCTGATGGGTGAGATATGCGCGGCTCTTTACCGCCGTACAAGCACGGGAACGGGTGACTACGTTACCTCGACCCTCTTCCACAACGGCGTATTCTGCATGGGTACTATGGCGATAATAACGCAAGACCCGTTCGGAAGAAGCTACCCCGCAAAGCGTATAGATCACGGATTCACGGGCAACTACGAGTGCGCTGACGGAGAATGGATATTCTTCCCGCTCGGAATTGCCGTAGTAAACCGTCCCAAGTATTTCGAAATGATAGGTCACCCCGAGTTTGTCGATGACCCCCGTTTCCAAGGCGCTGAAAGCTGGAAGAATCGTGGTCTTCTTCACGACTATTTCAAAGAAGCTATCTTACAGCACACCGCGGAATATTGGGTAAATTATGGACACGAGCACGACCTTCCCATAACGTACATGGCACATTTCAAGGACGTTACCAAAGATCCTCAGGCATGGGCAAACGGATATCTTGAAAAGGTAGAATTCAGAAGCGGAAACGTTGACGTAATGCCCGCAAGCCCCATCGAGATGAGATCGGCTTGTATTCCTCCCACACGTCCCGCTCCCAAGGTAGGCGCGGATACCGCAGAAGTATTGCGCATGCTCGGATATACCGAAGAGCAGATCGAAGCTATGATAGCAAGCGGAGCGGCTGTACAGCCTAAATAACCCAATTAAAATTTAAATTTTTAGTTGCTTATGCAACGAAAAAATAATAAAAACAAAAAGGAGAAAAAACAATGCGTGAAGTAGTATTTGTAGATGGTATGCGTACACCCTTTGGAAAAATGGGCGGCACATTGAAAACCATTTCCTCTGCCGATCTTGCGGCAAAAACAGTTAAAGCTCTTGTAGAGAAGACCCAGATCCTCGAGAGAGGCGGAAAGGTAGACTCCGTAATGTGCGGATCTGCTGCACAAGGCTCTAAAGCATGGAGCCCTGCACGTTACATAACCATGGCTGCTGGTCTTCCTTTTGAGACCTCCGCATCCTTCGTTGAGATGCAGTGCGGCTCTGCTATCGACTCTATCAACCATGCTGCATGGAAGATCCTTGCAGGTGCGGCTGACGTTATTATAGCAGGCGGTATGGAATCTCACAGTAACAAAGTCGTAAGCTTTTCTACCACAGTAGAAGCTTACAAGGGTATCGGTCCTCAGCAGGTAATTCCGATAATCCACGCTGATCCCGCACAGTGCATCTCTATGATCGAGATCTCTGACGTTATGGCTGAAAAGTGGGGCATCACCCGTGAGCAGTGCGACGAGTTCGCTTGCCGCAGCCAGATGAGAGCGGCAGCTGCCACCGAGAAGGGTTATTTCAAGGAAGAGATCGTTCCGATAACCATTCCCGCAACCAAGAAGACTCCCGAGATCGTATTCGATTATGACGAGCATCTCCGTCCTACCACCACTATGGAAGGACTTGCAAAGCTCCGTACTGTTCGCGGAACTGCAACCTCTGTTACCACAGCAGGTAACGCATCGGGTCTTAACGACGGTGCGGCTTTCGTTATGATGATGACCGCTGAAAAGGCTAAAGAGCTTGGCTACGAGCCTTACGCTCGTTGGGTCGTAGGCGCAGACGTTGGCGTTGAGCCTCGCCTTATGGGTATCGGTCCTGCATACTCTAACCTCCTCGCGCTTAAGCGCGCAGGTCTTACCGTAAACGATATCGACGTATTCGAGTGTAACGAGGCATTCGCTGCTCAGAACCTTGGCGTTATCAAGGAGATGGAGAACCAGAGCGGTATCACTATCGATCAGGCTAAGTGGAACCCCAACGGCGGAGCTATCTCGTTCGGTCACCCCAACGGTGCATCGGGCGCTCGTATCGGTATCTTCTGTATGAAAGAGCTTGCTCGCAGCGGCGGCAGATACGGTCTGTTCTCTTCTTGCTGCGGCGGTGGACAGGGTGTTACCACTCTTATCGAAAACCTTCGTAAGTAATTAATAATTAATTAAACAGGAGAAAAAACAATGAAAAATTTGGCAGGTAAGTATTGTATCGTTACCGGTGCGGGAAAAGGCATCGGTAAGGCTATCGCTACACGCTTCATCGAGGAACAGGCTGCCGGCGTAGCTATTCTTGAGTGGGATCTCGCTACTGCAGAGGCTACTGCTAAAGAGCTCGACCCCACAGGCGAGCGCGTTATCGCAATTAAGTGTAACGTAGCTGATTCCGATATGGCAAAGGCTGCTGTTGAAGAAGTTGTTGCTAAGTTCGGACGCATTGACGTTCTCGTTAACAACGCAGGTGTTACCAGAGACAAGATCTTCCACAAGATGACCGACGACGACTGGAACACCGTTATCAACATAAACCTCAACGGCGTTTACAACCTCTGCAAAAACGTTGTTCCCGTTATGCGTGAGCAGGAAGCTGGTTCTATCATCAATATCACCTCTACCTCTATCATGGGTAATGCGGGTCAGGCTAACTATGCGGCTTCCAAGGCTGCTATGGAAGGCTTTACTCGTACCATGGCTAAGGAGCTTGGACGCAAGAACATTCGTATGAACTGCATCGCTCCCGGTTATATCGACACCGATATGATGCGTGCAGTTGGCGAGGAGATCCTCACCAGAATGATCAAGGGTATTCCCGCTCAGCGTCTTGGTAAACCCGAGGAGATCGCATCTGTCGCAGCATTCCTTGCTTCCGACGATGCAAGCTGGCTCTCCGGAGAGAACATCTTCGTAAGCGGCGCAGGCGTTATGCACTAATTCATTGAATTAAATCTATTCCTATCTCAAAGCATTTACGCTTTGAGATGGGAACTTTTTATTTGTCATATCTTCTTTGTTTTTTGTAAATATATCCAATATTTTTCAAATACACTTTACAATCACACTCAAATGTTTATAATATAAAAGGAAATACCCATTTATAAGGCGTATTTTTACATTACCAATTTTTATTTAAAGAAAGTGAGAAAAAGCCATGAGATGTGTTCACCTTGATTTTCACACCAGCCCCTTGATAGAAGGAATCGGTGAAAAATTCAACAAAGAAAAATTCGTAAAAACTATAAAAGATGCGAATATCGATCTTATGACCGTTTTTGCAAAATGCCACCACGGTTATACATATTATCCTTCCAAGGTGTCCACGATGCACCCTCATTTGAAGTTCAACCTTCTTCAAGAGCAGATCGACGCGATCCACGAGGCTGGTGCAAAAGCTCCTATAAAAGACTGTGATTGGATAACGCTTGACCTATCGGATCGTACAGCAAGCATCTTGAGGATATTACTCGCGAGGGTTGCGAAAACTTTGACGTATCTCACGGGATTTTCTATCACATTTGCTTCATCAGCGATGCTTGTGCTTGTAAGGATTGTCGCGCAGGTATGCCATTTGGCATATTTAAGAACAAAGAGACTCTCCGTTATGAGTGCACTGCTATGCTCCCGTTGGCGCGTTTATCTCGGTAGGCGATCACTTACACCCCTCGGGAAATATTGACGAAAGCAAAAAGGCTATCATCGAATTCGCTGACAACGGTGGACAGATAATCGCAAGCTACAAGAGTATTTTCGACGAGCTTGGAATCTGAAATAAATTATAAATATTTTAGGAAGTTTTTTATGAAAAAAATCATTATAATTGCTATATCATGTATACTTACGTTATCTTCATTTTTGTTTACCGCGTGTGAAAAAAGAATAGATAATAATGAAAATAAATCATCGGAACAAACTACTGCGCAAACGCAAAATAATACAGTTAACGAAGAAAAGCCTATGCCAATTCCTTCAGTAAAGGGAAAGAACGGAAGACAGCTTTTCGAGGACGCAATGTCCTCTTACACAAGCTCGACGACCTTTGACATTGCCATGACCATGGAATCTACGGAAAATGGCACAAAAACGACCGAAAAGATGGAGTATAAGATCGGCAGCAATTCAATGTACTTTGATATAGAGATGGGCGAGCAGGACATGACGATATGGTTCGTCGATAACACCTTATACTTGGAAATGGGCGATGAAAAATATAAAGCCGCCAATACAAATATTGCTGACGTATTGGGAGAAAACTTCTTTGACGAGCTTTTATCCGAGCTTCCGACAGACATTTCCGATATACCCGAAGCTTATATGAAGAAAATGGAAAGCGCGCAGATATATTCTTACAAGGGAACGTATTACTTCTCGGTAACCGTTACCGATGAGGAAGCTGTTGAGATGGAGCTTGGAGAAAAGGGCTACACCGAAACTATGTACTTTGATTCCAACGGTGCTATCAAAAAAATAGTCGCAAAGGATGCCAAGGAAACTATGACCGTGCTTATAAACAGCTACGGCAAGGACGTTGAAATATCCACGCCCGAAAATGCGGACGAATTTGTGGAAAAGCCTATCGAAGAAGAAGCTGGACCAGGAGTGCAAGATCACGCAACTTACGCTGTTTACGAGGATATCCTTGATACGCTCAGAAACGCTACGAGCTATATAATGAGTATAGAAATGAACGAACGCCCCTATATATTCTATGAGGTTGATGCCGTTGGCGGAAAATACACGGCTGTTCTTGAATCAGAGTCTATTTATGAAATGTGGCTTGTAAACGGACAGGGATACGTATGTATAAACAATGATACTCCGCTGAAAACAAACGAGCTTTCGACGATACTTAAATCTATGGAGTCCGCGGAATCAACGAAAGATTATATTACCGAATCTCCGATCCACGGAGATGAAATGTCCCACTTGACTATTTCAAACACCTCCAATTCGGGTGAGAAAAACCTTTCCTTCTCCGTTATTAAGACGGATCTGATTTACACATATTCTTTCACGTACGCTGAAACGTATGTTGACGTTTTTATAACAAAGTTTGAAAACGGTGAAACCGAAACGTTAAAATATATATTTGATTTCGATTTTCAATTTAGAGTAACAGCTCCAATATAATTATTCATCACAACGCAAATCGGGGACTGCGTCATTCGGCGCGGAACAAAAACACACGAATAAAAATATAAAGAAAAGACCGCTTTTCCTATCAGAAAATAATGGAAAAATCGGTTTTTAATGTAGAAATCCTTGCGGATTTCGATTTTATATTTGTTTTTTAGTCACGCTTGGGGTCTCCGACGTACCTTTGTACGCCGACGAAAACCCAATCATAGCTTCTGCATCTTAATGACTCAGCCCCTTCTTTTATTTTATAATATTCAACACTTTTTTTAATCTTTCCTGCTCTGCCTCGGACGTTCCCGCCATAGCGTCGGAGCTAACGACCTTCTCATAAAACGCTTCCATACATTCGTCATCTGCGTTTATTCCGACATCTGTAAGAGATATGGGCATTCCAAGAGACTTCATTTGAGCACTGAAAGCTTTTACCTTTTCCTCTCTCTCGCCGTTATAAGCCAACTGACATATAAGACCGATAGCAACAAGCTCTCCGTGGAGCGCGGGATAAACGATCTCGGGATAAAGTGAGCGACTCACCTCATATACCTTATGAGCTATAGCGCACTGGTTCGAGCCTCTGGCAAGTCCGCTTATAACTCCCGTGACGGCAATAGTCAAATATACCATATCGTATACTGCCCTTGTGCTTTTTCCCTCTTTCGTATCTGCAACCGCTTGCGAAAGATCCTCGAGCATTCTTTCATATATAAATTTACTCATTACGTAAGAAGAACGAAGACCTATATCTATCTCGTCCTCACTCTTACCGAGAATTCGCTGATTAAGCTCGGGAGTTTTAGCAATGGAGTCATAAATACCCGCAACCAAAAGTCTTACAGGCTGACAGCAAAGAATATTCATATCGACAAGAACCGCATTTACTTCAACAGGGTGGTGAACAGTTCTGACCTTCTGTCCTCTTTCATTATATGTAACGCTGAGAGGAGTGTATGCCGCACAGGTTGCGCTTGACGTCGGAATATTTATCACAAATTTGTTAGCGAGACACGCGCAAAGCTTTGCCGCGTCCATCATGTTTCCGCCGCCAACACCTATAACGATATCACAACTTTGGAAATCTTCGCTTCCTATTATGCGCTCACAATGATCTTCATTGCAAAATCCTTCATATGTGTAATAAACACCGCTCATATTTTTTTCGCCAAGCGATTTGTCAATACGCGCCTTTGTTATTTTAATGGCTGTTTTACTTCCCAAAATAAATGGCTTGGACTTGCCGAGTTTCTCTATCTCCTCGCCAATTCGCGATATAGCTCCCTCCTCTTGAATATATCTTCCTGCCCCAAGACGAAAGGAAGTCTCTACGACTTTTGATTTTGTTGCCATTTTGCTTTATCTCCTTTTTAATTTATATTTTGGATACGTAAAGCTCCGCGAGCTTTGTTATTTCATCATATTTGCCCTCGGCAATAAGCTTTTTGTTTAAAATACCCGTAAGTCCAACTCAGCAAGCTCCCGCATCGATAAAATCGCGGAGATTGTTCTCGTTTACGCCGCCGACAGAAAGAAATTTGATATGCGACAAGGGCGCTATCAACGCCTTGAGATAGGAGAGCTTAAACTCAGAATTCGGGAAAAGCTTAACGAAATCCGCTCCCCATCTGTGCGCCATAGCAGCCTCGGTGGGAGTGAGGCAACCCGGCATGGAAACGAGTCCAAGCTCACGAATCTTTTTGATAACAGGCTCATAGCAATCGGGAGAAATAATGAACTGCGCACCTGCGTTCGCGGCTGTTTCGACCTGCTCTTCACTCATGACCGTTCCCGCTCCCGACGTACATCGTATCACCGAATTTTTCACAAAGCATACGGATATTAGCTGCCGTTTCCGTGTCACTTATTTTTCCGCTATGGTCAAAGGTTACCTCGACCATACGGATACCGCCCTTTTGCATAGCCTCAACAGTAAGAAAAAGCTGTTCTTTTTCAAGACCGCGCGCGATAACGATTATCTTGTTGTCAAGCACCGCTTGGACTATCTCTGCTCTCGTAGCCTTCATATTTTATCTCCTTTTTTGGATAACTGCGATTTTTCTTAATTATATCATAAGAAATTTTGTTATTCAATAGTTTTTTGAATCATATAAATAATCTAAAACTAATATTTTCACTCAATATAGAAACAATGATAGGGCAATTATTCCTATCATTTTTCTATATTATGAGTTTTTATAAATTCTTTTATATCCAAAAGCAATTTTATATCTTTATC
>JAZSIP010000106.1:0-26704 GCA_045533915.1 Eubacteriales bacterium | reverse complement strand
CTCTTTTTGTCGTACTCATTTTCGCCTCAATTCGACGCTTTTTCTTTTATGTTACACGTAATTCGCAAAATTGCATAGCAAAAGGCTGAGCCATTCGCTTAATTATAAGCTTTTGACTCAGCCCCTTTGCTTTTTATATTTCCAATCCTTGAATCGCGTTATCATAAAGGAACTGCTTGAGCTCCTCCGCCTTGCCCGTGTTATAGTATTCGAGCAGTAGCGCGTTGAATTGCTCCATATGCTTATCCGTTATCGTCAATATTCCCGCGCCGTTCATGAGCAGGATCTTATTTGCCACGGTCAAGCTCGTTCGCTTGTTACCGTCCCAAAAGAATTGACCTCTTGCACCCCACACAAACGCATTGAGTGCCCTCTCGGTCGCGCAAACATTATCGGAGAGTATTTCCTCTAATTCAAATTTAACGCGCTCATATGAAGGAATTGGCGGCTTGTAGTCCGTTCCCGATATTCCGACGCTTCCCGTGCGGAGCTTTCCCCACTCAAGAGCTTCATTCCGCGCGATGAACTCATTGAGCTTGCATATATATTCGACCGTCAACGGCTCGTTTATGCTGTTCATCAGATACCGCCATGCGTCACGCATATTGAGTATAGCTTGTATATCGTCAAGCTGTACGTTCGGCACGTTTACACCGTTTAAGATCGTTTGCGTTTGCGGGAACGTCACAGCACGGTTTTCCATTCTCATACCGCAATATACGTTTTCGTCCCACTTCTTTTTAGCAAGAAACGCGCTCTGCTCGGACGTTAATTTATATTTGTCTTTCATTTCTGTTCGTCCCTCTCCATTGTTTCCTTTATAGCTCTTTGAATAAAGCCGTTCAACTTCTCTCCGTGTCTTTGAGCGTGTTCGCGTATTCTCTCGCGCTCTCCCTTTTTCACCATGAGACTGATACGGTCGTATTTTTCGGCATTGAACGAGTTATTATAAGCTACTTTGTCGAATTTTTCTTTTTCGTCTGGCATTTTATCACCTCCCGCTATTATTGCTCATTTTCCGTATATTCGAGTATATCCCCGGGTTGACATTTAAGCATATCACAAATGCGGGAAATGTTTTCCCAATTTATAGGTTTGTTGTCACGTAGCTTTTGAATCGTGCCCTCTGCGAGTAGTTTTTCGCGGCGTAATCGAGTAGTGTTGTAGCCGTTTTCTTTCAAAGCTTGCAACACATCTATCTTGTATATCAATGGCATAGTTTTTCTCCTTTCTCTGTATACTTTGGAGCTGTTATTATAAAACATTCTCCTCCCATTGTACCTATATTATATCACAAAAATTACACTATGTCAAGTGTAATATTGCACAAAAATACGTGTAAAATATTGTGAAGTTTTTACACTAAAAAATGTGTAAAAACTATTGACATTACACTCTAAATAGTGTATAATATAAGTGTCAAAGAGAGAGGAAAGGTAGACGGGAGTACCGAGAGGGAAAGCAGGAATACCATATAAGAGCAAGAAAGGATACGCAGAGATTGAAAGTGCCTCAGGCATAGCACGCGAAAGAGCCCCTTGCCCCTTTCCAAAAAATAAAAAAGAAAGAGGTATAGAAAATGAGTACCAACGAATTGACCGCAAAGGTAAAGGAATTAAAGAGCCTCATGGCACTTATCGAGGAGGCGCAGGCAGAAGCTGAAGCAATCAAAGACCAAATCAAGCTCGCCATGGGTGACACCGAGGAACTTCGCGTAGGTGATTACAAAGTAAGATATGCCAAGGTAGCAAGCACGCGTTTTGATTCCGCAGCATTCAAGAAAACGCACGGAGACCTTTATGAGCAATACACAAAGCAAACGACCACGCGCCGCTTTTCTCTCGCATAAGAAAAGCCCCACACGTCAGCACCGTGCAGGGCATACCCAAACCGTCAAGAGAGGGCAGATATAATTATATCACGCCCTCTCCAAAATGTCAAGGAGTTTTACACCAATGAATCAAAATGAAATTTTAGAATTAACGAATGAAATTTTGGGAATGACAATCAAAAGCATTAATTTGTCTCGAAATCTTATATTTTTAAAGGCTTCGGACGATTCTATGTCACCATATGTTTGCGAGGGGGACGACGTTCAATTAAACACCGTGATACCTATAGAGAGTGGGAAGCTTGTCGCTGCAGAGGTCAACGGAAAAATCGTCATTCGACGTATATATGAAAAATCTGAAGGGTATTTCCTTGTAGCTAAAAATAAAGGCTATCCTCCTATCGAATGTACCGAACGCCAAATTTTAGGTGTCGCGGTAAGAGTACATATCGATGTCGACAAGCTTTTAGAGAGGGACTATTCGTGAGGAACAAAGATATTCCGCTTGCTGTTGAAAGCTGTGTGAGAGAGTTTAACGTCACCGAGTACCCCGTGGATCTGTTGCAGATAGCACGGCGTGCGGGAATAAAGGTGATAAAGAATAGCGACGTTTCCGAGCTTTCAGAGGGAGAGTACGGAGAATGTCTCTTCCACGATAATCAGTGGTTCATCATCTACGACGAAACACGACCGCTTGACAAGCGCAGATTCACAGTGGCTCATGAGTTAGGTCACATATTCCTCAAGCATAACGAGGAACATGACCGATTCATGAAGTACATAGAAGACCTAAAGATAAAGCATAGCCGAAAAATCGAACGACAAGCCGATATGTTCGCTATGTGCTTGCTGTCGCGAAAAGCATAATTTTTACACCAATAAAGGACAAATAAAGGACAAAACGCCAAAAAGCACCTTTGCGCAACGAAAAGAGAAAAAGCCTCAATCCCTTATGGGATAAGGCTTTCTCAATGGTTGCGGAGGTGGGATTTGAACCTCACGACCTCCGGGTTATGAGCCCGACGAGCTACCAAGCTGCTCTACTCCGCGATATGAATTTTTTGCCCGTGGTGGTGCCGGTAACCGGGATCGAACCGGTACGATACTTTCGTATCACGGGATTTTAAGTCCCGGGCGTCTGCCAGTTCCGCCACACCGGCATCTTGCCATGGGAGCGTTCCTTACTCGGTTCGCATTAATTATTATACCATAGATGATCCCTCTTGTCAACCATTTTTTGAAAAAATGTCAAAAAGTTTTGTGGTCGTTGATTTTACTTTGAAAAATATCTTCTTTTTTTGTTCCTTTTTGTCGCTTTTTGAAGTACAGAACTGCTACTGATAAAACAAAAAACACAAGGCATATTATTGCAAAAGGCTTAGGTATCGACAGAAAAGCAGGGGTGTCAGTTCCAACTGATATCGAAAGCTTGGGCTTAAAGATCCTTAAATAAGCGCACGTTAGCAAAGCGTTAAGGACTCCTTGCACCGCCTTTGATATAAAGTATGGACGAAAGTTTATTTTTTGATCCTTACATATTGCCATTATCTGAAAGTGTACCGAAAGTCCCGACCAACCGACTACAAAGGCGCAAAGCAAGAGTGATCCCTCGCCTTGTAAGTTTGCCGACACGTGTGTTACGCCCGCGGTAAGCTCGAAAAATCCTTTTACTGCGGCGATAATGAAGTCGGGGGCTGACAATGGCTCAAAAGCGGCGTTAAGTGTGCCGAGCAACGCCGAGAAGAACACGATAAAAGCGCAGACGATCAGCATAGCGTATGCTGAATCCGAAACGGCTTTTGTGAAGATATGCACGCCTATCTTTTTTTCTTCCTTACGTTCATTTATTACGGATCTGAGTATGTCCGTTTGTTTGTTCCCGTAAACAAATCTTAAAGCAAAGCCTATTACCAAGGACGACACAAGTGTTATTACATAAAGAGCTATTCCAAAGGCTCGAGAGCCGAAAAGCGAGATACCTACCGCGCTTATAACGAACGCGGAGCTTGGATTATTGCAAAAGCACAAAACGTGAGTGAGTTGCTTTCTGTCAAGCTTTCCTTGTTCATACAGAGCTGCCGCCGTTCTCGCTCCTACGGGGAATCCGCACAATGCTCCCAACAAAAAAGCCGATGCGCCGTGCTCGTTTATATTGAACAGCGGTTTAAACACGGGAGAGAGTACTTTCCCAAGATACTTTGCCGCCCCGAGTGAAATTGCGATCTCGGAGATCACCATAAAAGGAAACAGGGAGGGGATAACGGTCGTTGCGCAAATATCTAGTGCGTTTTTGACCGAATTTATAGCGGCGTTTGAATATTTTATTATAAGGACAAAGGCAAGTATTGAAAAGGAGGTCACAAAAACGCGCAGAGGTGTTGAGCAAGTCTTTTTCGAGGTCATTTGTGCGCCTCCTTCATCATAAAATATTTTACACCCGTTTGGTGAAATTTTATGGATAAAAAATCCAAAATATGACGGGAGCAAAGCGTTTTGAACTGAAAACGGTATAAAAAAGGAGAGCATCTGATGAGTGATATTGAGAAAAAAACTGTGAGAGACGGAAAAATGGGATTTTCCGAAAGGATATGCCGAGCGCTTGATATAGAGCCCGACGTACTGCCGCATTCAAGTCTTGTGGAGATACGCGGACGAAGCGCGGTAACTGTGAACGGAGGTGGA
Organism: Eubacteriales bacterium; assembly: GCA_045533915.1. GTDB lineage: Bacteria > Bacillota > Clostridia > Oscillospirales > CAG-272 > HGM12713. Next base: position 22,191 of record JAZSIP010000106.1, on the reverse strand, counting down.
AAAATAATCGACTATACCGACAGTGAGATAAGGCTTGCACTAAAAAAAGGCGCGATAGCGATACGCGGTAAGCGTTTGGTTTGCGCTTCTTTTTGCGTGGGCAAGGTAAGGGTAGAGGGACGGATAGAAAGCGTAAGCTTTGAAGATAGTGATGCAAAAAACAAAAAAGGCGGTGAAAATATATGCTGAGACCGTTTACATTTTTGTTTGGCAGTCGGCGTCTGCGGGTTTTACGCTCAGCCGCGGGCGAGGTGATGAACCTTTTTCGCGTCAGCGGATACACCTATTCAAATTTTGAGTTTTGCGGAGATTACGCCTGCTTTTCGTGCTCCGTATCGGTCTCGAAAAGCATTATCGAAGCTTGTGCCGCAAGAGGTATATCTGTAAACGTTACGAGAGAGAGCGGTGTGCCCTTTGTTTTGAAAAGATATAGACACAGATATGGATTTTTTATCGGTCTGTTACTTTGCTTCTTTCTGATATTTCTGTCGGGGCGTGTCGTTTGGGACATACGAGTTGAGGGAAATAGATCGATGAGCGAGGCGGAGGTCATTTCCGAGCTTGAAGAGTGTGGCTTTTCCATAGGAGCGTTCAAAAACAAGCTTGACATAGATGCTATCGAGACGCGAACTCTCGTTTTCTCGGATAAGATCTCGTGGATAAGTATAAATCTTCTCGGAACGGTCGCAAAGGTCGAAATAAGAGAAATGGAGCAGCCGCAAAATGATACGGTTCCCGACTATGCGGCGGCAAATCTCGTTGCGTCGAGAGGGGGAGTGATAGAGGATTTCAAGGACGTTCGGGGAGAGGTGATTGCAAATATAGGCGATATAGTGGGGGAGGGTGACTTGCTTGTGAGCGGTTTGTACGGAGACGAAAAATCGTCCTTTCGCTATACCTGTGCAAAGGGTGAGGTCTTTGCGCGTACCACACACGATTTTTCGGTCGAGATACCGCTCAATTATACGGCGAAACGGTATTCTGATGAGGTAAAATATGAAAAATATATTATTTTCTTTGAAAAAGAAGTAAAATTTACAATAAATAGTGGAAATTTACCCCCAAGTTGTGATACAATAGATACGGTAGAATATTTGGAGACACCGTGGGGTACTCGACTGCCTGTCGGGGTGCGGACGGTGAGGTATTACGAGTATGCCGAAAACGAGGAAACGAGAAGCGAGGAAGCGGCAGAAAACCTTGCTTTTTATAAATTGAGAATGCTTATGGAATCTGAGCTTGGAAAGGCAGAGCTTACGTCAAAGGATATTTCGGGCGAGCTTGTCGGGGATTCGTACATACTGACTTGCAAAGCCGAATGTATTGAAAATATAGCGATAATAAAAGAGATAGAAATAGAGGGACTACCACCTGTAAAACGGTCGGAGTGATAAAAAGAAAGTTGAGAGGTGCTAATGGAGCAGAGGACTGTAAAGATCGAGAATACCGAGATAACAGCAAGGCTTTTCGGAAGCTTTGATATCAACGTGCGTATTTTGGAAAAGGCGTTTGACGTAAGTATCCAGAACCGTGAGGGAGATGACGGAGATGCCGTTACAGTGCGCGGAGAAGATGTCGAAAACGTAAGAATGGCGGCGGACTCATTGAAATATCTCAAGGATATGGCGCGTTATAATGAGCTTCTTACCGAACAACAGGTTGCGTACGTAGTCGATATGGTACGCGCGGGTCAAGAGGAGGAGCTTGCGGGACTCGAGCAGGACTGCATATGTATCACCACTCGCGGAAAGCCGATCAAGGCAAAGACGGTAGGGCAGAGAAGATATGTAAAGGCGATAGAGAAGAACACGGTTGTATTCGGCATAGGTCCGGCGGGAACGGGAAAGACCTTTCTTGCGGTAGCTATGGCGGTACGTGCATTGAGAGATAAGCAGGTGTCGAGGATAATCCTCACGCGCCCCGCTATCGAGGCGGGAGAAAAGCTTGGCTTTTTGCCTGGAGATCTGCAAAGCAAGATAGACCCTTATCTTCGCCCTCTGTACGATGCTATGTATGAGATGATGGGACCCGAAAATTATCAGCGTCAGCTTGAAAAGGGAACTATCGAGATAGCTCCTCTTGCGTATATGCGCGGACGAACGCTTGACGATTGCTTTATAATTCTTGACGAAGCGCAGAATGCGACGCCCGAGCAGATGAAGATGTTTTTAACACGTCTCGGATTCAACTCAAAGGCGGTCATAACGGGTGACCTTACGCAGACCGACCTGCCTTCGGGGCAGAAGAGCGGACTTTCGGTCGCGGTAAAGATACTTGAGGGTATCGAGGATATAGCCGTTCACGCTTTTAGCTCTCGAGACGTAGTAAGACACAAGCTCGTTCAAAAAATAATCGAAGCATATGAAAAGCACGAAAAGCGTCCGCAGGAGAAGACCGATCCGAACGGACGTGACAGAAACAAAAACGAAAGGAATAAAAAGCAATGAAAAGAGAATTGATGATATATTTTATGAATGATCAGGACAAGGAAGACATAACCTATTCTCTCAAAATATTGCTTCGCAGAGCTGTTGAGGCAACGCTTGACTATGAGAAATTCGAAAATGACGCACAGGTGTCTGTGACGTTTACCGATAACGAGGGCATAAAAGAACTCAATTTTGAACATCGAAATATCGATAAGGAGACCGATGTTCTGTCATTTCCGCTAATTGATTTTGAGGGAGGCGAGGAATCGCCCTTTGACGATCCCGAAATGATGCTCGGTGACATAGTTATCTCGCTTGAAAAGGCAAGAGAGCAGGCAGCGGAATATGGTCACAGCTTCGAGAGAGAGACGGCGTTCCTTTGCGTACATTCAATGCTTCATCTTCTCGGATACGATCACGTAAACGGCGATGAGGAAGAAGCGGATATGAGACGCAGACAGACCGAGATCCTTGAAGCTATGGGGCTCGGAGTAAAGTAAGGATAACACGAAAGGTAAAGGATAAAAGTATGAAAAGAACAGGATTTATAGCTATCGTAGGACGTCCGAACGTTGGAAAGTCTACGCTTATGAATCAAATACTCGGTGAAAAGGTGGCTATCGTTTCGAGTAAGCCTCAGACGACAAGAAACAGAATAACGGGAATACACACGCGAGGCGACGATCAGTTTGTATTTTTGGATACTCCGGGTATACACAGCCCGAAAAATTCGCTCGGTGAATATATGGTAAAGGCGGCGGATTCTACTATGCGAGATGCCGATGCGGTAGTCCTTGTCGTTGATACGGGCAAGGAGATATCACAGGTCGAGGAAAACGTTATCGCATACCTCAAAAAGAGCGGAATACCCGCTGTCTTGGCTCTCAATAAGATCGATCTTTACAGAAGAGAGCAGATAGCTGAAACGATATCGGCATACGCGGCAAAGCACGATTTTGAAGCGTTCGTGCCGATAGCGGCAAAGAACGGCAAAAACGTTGCGGAATTGCTTGATGAATGCGGAAAGTTCCTTAGCGAGTCGCCGTGGTTTTTTCCCGAGGATATGATAACCGATCAGCCCGAGCGACAGATAGCGTCTGAGATAATACGAGAAAAGATACTGCGTACTCTCAATAAGGAAGTTCCGCACGGAACGGCGGTCGTTATCGAGGAATTCAAGGACGAGAAAACGCTTGTTCGTATTCGTGCCGAGATATTCTGCGAAAAAGCATCGCATAAGGGTATTATCGTCGGAAAGAACGGCGAATCCTTGAAGCTTATAGGAACGTATGCAAGAGAGGATCTTGAGCGTTTGTTCGGAACGAAAGTGTATTTGAATCTTTGGGTAAAGGTCAAAGAAAATTGGCGTGAGAGTGCTCGTACAGTCCAGAACTTCGGCTATCGCGACGAAGAGTGATCAAAAAAGGAGGTGTGATATATGTCCGTAAAGAAGACTGCAGACGGTTTGGTATTGCGTGAAGTACCTATGGGTGAGAGCGATAAGCTTCTGACCGTGCTTACGTCAGACGGACAGATCACACTTATGGCAAAGGGAGCGCGCTCTATGAAGAGCAAACTTTTGCCGATATGCAGACTTTTTACATACGCGAATTTTGAATATTACGAAAAAGGCGGATACTGCTGGGCATCGGGAGGTTCTGTAAATGACAGCTTCTTTGGTATAGGCTCGGATATAACGGGCTTCGCTCTCGCCTCTTACGTGCTTCAGATCGCATCGGAGATAACGGGAGAGGGCGTTGAAGCCCCTGAGATACTGCGAATGACACTCAACACTCTTTATGCCATTGAAAAAAAGCTTCGCCCGTATGAGCAGATAAAGGCGGTGTACGAATGGTTTGCCGTAAATATTTCGGGATTTTCTCCCGATCTGTCTATATGCTCGGTCTGTGAAAAAAAGCAGGACGGAGAGATGTGGCTTGACGTAATGAACGGCTGTCTCATTTGCGCCGAATGTCAGTCAAAGAGGTCAGGAGGAAGCGTTCCTATGCCCGAGACAGATGCGTATGAAACGAGAAATATTCTCGTACCTATAGATCCGTCGGCTCTTGCCGCGATGAGATATGTACAAAACGCGCCTATGAATAAGATATTTTCTTTTTCGTTAAAAACAGAGGAGGCGCTGTCATCGTTTTCACGTGCCTCGGAAACATACATAATAAATCATCTTGAAAGAAGCTTTGATACGCTTGACTTTTACCGAACGGTAAAGGAATGATAGGACAATTATGAAAATAACCGAAAAAAATTTATGTATATTAGAATTTGATAAAATAAGAAATATGTTAGCATCGGTATGCGCAACCGAGGGCGCGGCGGCACTTGCACTTGCGCTTTTTCCCGATGACAGAGAGGATATTATCCGTGCCCGTCAGACCCGCACGACCGATGCAAAACGGCTTTCTGACGCAAAAGGAATGCCGTCCTTTAGCTCGGTCACGGATATTGGAGACGTTTGCGCGAGAGCGCTTAAGGGAGCGATACTTTCTCCGCGTGAGCTTATGGACGCGGCGGCGGTACTCCGCGTTTCTCGTTCGCTTCTTGATTACAGCAGAGCGAACCGAACGTTTGCAACGGTTCTTGACGAGGTGTTCGAGCGCCTTTTGCCTAACAGATTTTTAGAGGATAAGATATCAAGATCTATCCTTTCAGAAGAAATGATCGCCGACGAAGCAAGTCCAGCTCTTGCCGATATCAGACGTAAGATCCGCGCCGCAAACTCGAATATAAAGCAGACCTTGGCAAAATATACGAGCGGCTCATACGCAAAATATCTTCAGGAAAATATCGTTACGATACGTAACGGACGTTACGTCGTTCCTGTAAAGGCGGAGTGCCGAAACGATATCAAGGGACTTATCCATGACACGTCCTCATCGGGCGCGACTATTTTTGTTGAGCCTATGGCGGTCGTTGATGCTAATAACGAGCTCAGAATGCTCGAATCCAAGGAGCAGCATGAGATCGAGAAGATACTCGGAGATCTTTCCGCGGAGGTCGCGGGCATAGCTCCAACGCTTAGCTTGAATTACCGAAATATAACCGAACTTGCTTTTGCCTTTGCCTGTGCAGAGCTTTCGCACAGAATGGACGCGTGTGAGCCTGTTATAACGGAAACGCGTGTGTGCGATCTGAAGAACGCAAGACACCCGCTTATAGACAAAAAAAGCGTCGTGCCGATAACGGTGACGCTTGGCGGTGAATACGATACGCTTATAATCACAGGTCCTAACACGGGCGGTAAAACCGTTACGCTGAAAACGCTCGGTCTGTTTGCCGCTATGGCACAGTCGGGCTTGCATATCCCCGCGGACGACGGAAGCCGTCTTTGCGTCTTTGAAAAAATACTTGTTTCCTTGGGAGATGAGCAGAGCATAGAGCAGTCGCTCTCGACCTTTTCTTCGCAGATGGTAGCTATCGTTTCGATAGTTAAGGAGCGCACAGATCGTTCACTCGTCCTTTTTGACGAGCTTGGCGCGGGAACAGACCCTGTAGAGGGAGCGGCACTTGCCGTTGCCGTTATCGAGGATATCAGAGGCGCGGGAGCGCTTTGCGCGGCTACCACGCACTATGCGGAATTAAAAACTTACGCACTCGATACAGAGGGCGTATGTAATGCCTCGTGCGAATTTGACGTTGAGACCTTGCGCCCGACGTATAGGCTTATGATCGGTATGCCCGGTAAATCGAACGCTTTCGCTATTTCGGAGCGCCTCGGATTGCCACAAGAGATAGTAAAACGAGCTAACGTGCTCGTAAACACCGAGAACAAGCAAATGGAAAGAATACTCGGAGAGCTTGAGGAGGCGCGCTTCAGAGCTGACAAGGAGCTTGAAGAAGCGAAGCGAATGCGCGATGAATATGAGCGCTTTAAAGCCGAGTCCGAAAAAACACTGCGCGACAGACTCGCGGCTTCCGAAAAAGAGGTCGAAAAGGCGAGAGCCAAGGCACAGAGTATGGTGGAGAGCGCGAGAGCCTCGAGCGAATTTATAATGGAGCAGATGGATAAGCTTCAAAAGGCAAGGGATAGTGAGAGACTTTCAGAGGAGCTTGCGGCGGCACGTAAAGAGGTACGTGAGCATCTTCGTGTAAACAGTCAGAAATTCGATCCCGTAGAGGTCAAAAAACGTGCCGAAAATTACGTTTTACCAAGAGCCTTGAGAAAGGGTGACGAGGTAATTATCGTATCTTTAGGCAAAAAAGCGGTTGTCCTCGAAACACCCAAGGTCAACGAAAAGGTTAGCGTTCAGGCTGGAATAATAAAGACCAAGATAGATCCGTCCGATCTTCAGCTCCTTGATAGTGAAGTTGAGATATCGTCGCAGGGCAAGAAAAAGAGCTCCGACGGATACCGTATGAGCATATGCAGAGATTTCCGTGATGAGATAGATCTGCGCGGAATGACGGGAGACGAGGCGTGGAGTAAGGTGGATAAATACTTTGATGAAGCCTCTATCGCGGGATTTCATACGGTAAGACTTATTCACGGTAAAGGTACGGGCGCTCTGCGTAACGCACTTTGGGCTTATCTTAAGACCGATCGACGTGTCTCAAGATTTCGTATCGGACAGTTCGGTGAGGGAGACGGCGGCGTGACTGTGGTCGAATTGAAATAAGGACACGGAGACGCGCAAGGGAAACTTTTTTGAAAAAAGTTTCCCTTGACCCTTCAAAAACTTTCCTGAAATTTATTTACTAAATAGTCTTATTGCTATCCAATAAATTGCAAGAAAGCTTTTGCGGAGCTTTTTCCAAAAAGAGACACTGTTTTTCTGTAAATCAAATTAAAAAGAGGACTGAAATGCTTGATCTTAATTTAAGAAAGCGCTGTTGGGCGGAGATAGATATGGATGCGGCAAAGCATAATTTTCTTTCTATCCGTTCACTTGTTGGCGGAGAAAAAAAGCTTTGCTGCGTAGTAAAGGCTAATGCGTACGGTCACGGTGCGATCCCGATTTCAAGACTATATGAATCGCTCGGCGCGGATCTTTTTGCGGTTTCGAATATAGAAGAGGCAATACAGCTCCGCCTCGGCGGGATAACTCTGCCTATACTTATTCTCGGATATACTCCCGCAGAGTGCGCAAAGTATCTTGTTGAATACAAAATCACGCAGACGGTCTATTCATACGAATACGCGAAAAGCCTTAATGAAAATCTTGCCGCTCTCGGCAAGGGGGCGCGTATCCCGATACATATAAAGCTTGATTCGGGAATGGGAAGAATAGGCTTTCCTTGTAAGAATGATGCCGCATTAAATGACGTTATTGCTCTTGCTTCAATGGAAAATTTTGTTATCGAGGGCGTGTTTACGCACTTCGCTGTTGCCGACGGCGGTGAGGCAGGCGATGAATATACGAGTGAGCAGTACACGAATTTCACACGTTTTATAGAGAAGCTTGAAGAAAAGGGAGTAAGCTTTAAGATCAAGCATTGCTCTAACAGTGCGGGTATTATCGATTTTTCACAATACGCTATGGACGGAGCGCGCGCGGGCATTATTCTTTACGGATACGCGCCGTCAAATGACGTGCGAAAGAAAGTGGAGCTTAAGCCCGTTATGTCCTTAAAGGCGGTCGTGTCGCACGTAAAGGATATTGAGGTGGGGGATGCTGTAAGCTATGGCTGTACCTTTGTTGCGGATAAGAAAATGCGTATCGCGACCGTTCCTATAGGATATGCGGACGGATTTTTACGCGCTAACTCAGAAAATGGCGGATATATGCTCGTTCGCGGAAAACGCGCGAATATCGTAGGGCGCGTGTGTATGGATCAGCTTATGATAGACGTTAGCGATATAGACGGTGTTTGTATGGGAGATACGGTAACAGTCATAGGCAGAGACGGAGACGAAGAGGTAACTGCCGATATGATTGCGGAGCGCAATGGCACGATATCATATGAAATACTTTGCGACATTGGTATGCGCGTTCCGAGGCTTTATATCTCGGACGGCGAGATCGTAGATATAAAAGATAACATTGTTTTGGATGTATAATTTGGGGCAAATTAAAATATTTCGCGAAATTTACAAGGCATATTGAGGATATTTATAAAAACAAGGAGTCAAAAATGGATAATAATCAGGAAAAAACAAAGCAATCATTTTCTAACGCATGGAAAAAAGCGGCAGAGCTTGGCAAAAAAGCTGCGGATAACACTAAAAAATTTGTTGATCAAACAAAAGAAAATATCCATGAACAAAAAGCAAAAAGATATACACCTGTATCAGCAAAAGAATTAAAATTGAAAAGCTTTAAAATGCCGAATGTAATTGTAATAGAGGAGGATTCTGCCAATCGCGAATTTGTTGAAGCAGAGGATGCTATTGGTTGGATTGAGATACATAAAGAAATCCCAGTACTTCATATGTATAATTTTTTTGTGAAAAAAAGCGGAATAGTATTTATTCCTGTACCTCAAAGAGATAATGTATATTGTCAAGATAATTTTGAAAGCAAAAAATACATTAATGTTAATCAAGTGTTTGGAAAAGCTACTGAAGAAAAACTTGCTGAATTAAATAATATAGCCTTTTGTTTGGGTGCAAAAAGTTGTTCTATAGAAATTATAGAGGAAGAAAGTGAAGCAGAGTCCAAAAAAGTTCAAGGTAAAGTTCAAGGCGTTGGTAAAGACGGAGAAGCTACAACGTATGAAAGCAAGAATTCCAATACTTCAAAGCAAAGCGGAAAAAATGTTTCTAACTTTAAAGGTCACGATAATCCTCAGATACCAGTATTAAAATGGTTTGCACATGATGATAATATAAAACTTTTGATAGAAATGAGATTGAAAAAGGCAATACAATCAAACATTTTGGAATTAAAGGGTTCAAATTCTGCAACTATGTCAAAATCAATCGCGTGTGCGATTGATGCTATTATAAAGGTTAGCGGAAGTCTTTCTATGGAAAAACAAGTGCAAAAAGAGTATAATAACAAATTGTTATTTGAGATTGAATTTTAATATTTTTAAGAAATTAGCCACACCAGATTCTTCGCTTCGCTCGAGAATGACACCTAACGGTGTCGGCGCGGCAAAATGAAGTGAGCGACAAAAGGTAATCAAAATTATTAGCGTGAGCGAAGAATTTAATATAAAGAAAAAGCATTCCCTCCGCCGTGTCATCCTCGAGCGTAAGCGAAGGATCTCGGCGGACAATGTAAGGAAAAATTTATGTATTACATTTATATATTGACAAACGTAACAAATAAAGTTATGTATATCGGTGTTACAAACAATTTGAAACGGCGTTTATATGAGCATAAGAACGGACTTGTTGACGGATTTACAAAAAGATATCGTGTACATAAGTTGGTATATTATGAAAGCTACAGAGACATAAAAGATGCTATTTTAAGAGAAAAGAGACTTAAAGGACTTTTAAGAATAAGAAAAAATGAATTGGTTGAAACAGCGAATCCAGAGTGGGCGGATTTATCAACTAAATTATTTTCTGAATTTTTCACATAATATGTCGCCCGAGATCCTTCGCTTACGCTCAAGGATGACACGGGCGAGGTGGAGCAATTTCTTGAATGTTGCTTTACCAAAGAAACTTTTAGAAAGATTGTGGACATAAAAGACAACATTGTTTTGGACATATAAAAGCAGAGGACGGTTTTGCGTAGTTATCACACGCAAAACCGTCCGTTGTGTTTTTACAAACAAATTTTATTATTGTAAACGGTTATTATAAATAACCCCATGTATTGCTTTTTCTTTGGTTACTTTCTTTTTCGCGAAAAAGAAAGTAACCGCGTCCCGTCCTTATTCCTGCGGATAAATAAAGGTCTGCTCACGGTTATCGAGTGCCGCAAGATATCTTTTACACTCGGTCTTTGCCGCGTCAAGCGATAATTCGCGGTAATTGCCGCATTCCTTTCGCGATGCGCCGAACATCTCGCTGTCGTGGTCGATAACCTTTTTAAGCGCTTTTTTGACCTCTTTAAGCACGGTTTCGTTATCGAGATCGCGCACAAGAAGATAAAATCCCGTGCGGCAGCCCATAGGTCCGAAATATATTATGTTCGATCCGATATCGGAATTTCTTATATACGTCGCGAACATATGCTCGAGCGAGTGCATAGTTATGTGATCCATATAATCGTCCGCGTTCGGCTTGCGCGTCCGCATATCGTATGTCGTGATATCTCCGTCGATGCGTGATACGTATATCCCCTCGGTTATAAAATCGTGATCAACACAAAAGCTTGTAATTCTTTCCATTTGTAACTCCTTTTTCGATAAGTGACCGTAAAATATTATAACACGAGATTTTTTAAAAGTCAATCTAAAATTGAGCTTCTCTCAGATAGCTTGACAAGACCTTTACAAAAGGGCTGAAATATGATATAATTTATAAGTCATCAAAATACAGAAAAAGTGAGAACAAAATGGGAAACCGAAAAAAACTTGGAATTTATATTCATATACCTTTTTGTCTGCGAAAATGCTTTTATTGCGATTTTTGTTCCTTTCCCGATTCTGACGGAGAGCTTATGCGCCAGTACTGCGATGAGCTTTGCAGACGCATAAAGGAAAAGGCAAATGATTGCATAGAATATACTGTTGATACCGTTTATTTCGGTGGCGGCACACCCACACTTTTGCCGATAGGTGAATTTAAAAAGCTCTTTGCCGCTTTAAATGAATGCTTTGATCTTGAAAAAGACGCGGAGATCACGGTCGAATGCAATCCCGCAACGGCGGATAAGGAATATTTTTGCGCTTTGAGAGAGCTCAATGTAAACCGACTTAGTATAGGGCTTCAAAGCGCGAATGAAAACGAGCTTTCTGCACTTGGAAGAGTGCATAGCTTTGCCGAATTCTTGACCGCCTTTTCCGATGCGAGAGCGGCAGGCTTTGAGAATATAAGCGTGGATCTTATGTACGGAATACCCGAGCAAACAAAGGAAAGCTTTTCGTATTCTATCGATCGCATTTTGGAGCTTTGCCCCGAGCATATTTCCTCTTACGGATTGAAGATAGAAGAAAATACCGTTTTCGCAAAAATCAAAGACAGGCTAAACTTGCCCGATGAGTACGAGGAATTTGAATTATACAAGCTTCTTACCGATAAACTTGAGAAAAACGGGTATCATAAATATGAGATCAGTAATTTCTCAAAAGAGGGAAGAGAGTCAAGACACAATACGCGCTATTGGTTGGGAGAGGAATATCTCGGTTTCGGTGTGTCTGCGCATTCGTTTTTCGACGGAGAAAGATTTGGCAACAGCCGTGACATAAAAAGCTTTATTGAGGGCAAGGATATAACCGAGGAAAGACAAAAGCTATCCTCTCACGAGCTTGACGAAGAATATGTAATGCTTCGCTTGCGTCTTGCGGACGGAATTGATAAGTCGGAATTTAAGGAGAGATTCGGAAGAGAGCTTGATCTGACTTATCCGTATATAAAGCTAATGATCAAAGAAGGTTTTATGCGGGATAAAAACGGAAAGGTCAGCTTTACTGAAAAAGGATTTTTCGTTAGTAATTATATACTCTCGGAGATGCTTGATTTTGAATGATGTGTAAAATTGTAGATCCGATGAAAAAACATATTGACAATTTGTCAAAAATAATATAAAATATAATCAATAAAGGTGATGAAAAGGAGATATCATAATGGAAGAAAAAGAAATGAACGATATGGCTGAATATATTACGCTTACCGACGAGGACGGTAACGAGTATGAATTCGAATTGCTCGCAGAGTGCGAAAAGAACGGAAATACTTATTACGCTGTTATCGAAGTAAAGGACGAAAATGACGGCGCAAACGAGGATATCCTTGAGTACGTAGTTCTTAAGCGCGCTATCGAGGACGGCGAGGAGATCCTCGCTACTATCGATGATGACGATGAGCTTGACGATATAGCGGATTATTTCGATGACCTCTTTTCACAGGAAATAGACTACGATAATAACTGATAAAGGTTATTATTTTCAATTTGTCAGCATAATTTAGAGTGTGTTTGCTTTAATTTTTGTTTAACTAACGTGGGAAAAGGAAAGCCCATGCCAACATTTTGTTTTTGCCTACTTTTTCTTTTTTAAAAGAAAAAGCAGGTCCTGCTTAGTTTGTGATGGTCGGCATAAAGACCCACATCAGATTAAAGGAGTCCGAAAGTGAGTTCGACTGTGGTTTGCAGACCTCCCTTTTTCCTCCTCGATTGACTTGTCTCGACAGGGAAAAAGGACGTTGGGAGCAGTAAAGCATGAGATAGGACACCGCCTTGCACAAGCAGGGTTTCTCTATTCCGATCACACGGCTCGGTGGGATATCAAACGAAAACACCGCATAGATCTCAAGATCTATGCGGTGTTTGTATGTTTACTGTCTTTCATTAAGCGGAACGTATTTCTGCTCTCTGAATATATATTTGTATGCGGGACGAATGATCCTCTTTGCCGTTTGCGATTCCTCGATCCTGTGAGCGCACCAACCCGAAACACGAGCGATAGCGAAGAGAGGGGTGTACATTTCAACGGGAATGTCAAGCATACGGTAAACGAGACCGGAGTACAAGTCAACGTTTGCGCACATAGGCTTGTTTATGCCCTTGTATTTTGCAAACAGCTCGGGAGTTGTTCTCTCGATCGTTTCAAGAAGCATAAAATCGTCACCGTATCCCTTTTTGTAAGCGAGATCTTTTGCATACTTTTTAAGAAGAACCGCGCGGGGATCGGTCTTTGTATAGATCGCGTGACCCATACCGTAGATCTTTCCAGAGCCATCTCCGCCTTCATGGTTCAAAATTGAGGTAAGCATATGCTTGACTTCCTCTTCGTCGTGAATGTCTCGGAGATTTTCCTTCATATAGTCGAACATTTCCTGAACCTTGATGTTCGCACCACCGTGGAGCGGACCTTTAAGAGAGCCGATACCTGCCGAGATAGCAGAGTAAGTATCTGTGCCTGAGGACGAAAGAACGCGGCAAGAGAATGTCGAGTTGTTACCGCCTCCGTGCTCCGCGTGCATTACCATACATAGATCGAGGAGACGCGCCTCTTCCTCGGTGTATTTTTTGTTGGAGCGAAGAATGCGCAAAAAGTTCTGAGCGGTACTCAGATCGTCGTGAGGCGTGTGAAGATTAAGGCTTTTATTATAAAAGTAGTTGCGGTAAACTGCGTAAGAGTGCGCCGCGATGACGGGTAAACGCGCAATTATTTCAATACTTTGACGAAGCATGTTTTCAAGACTTGTATCATCGGGATTTTCGTCATAAGCATACAGGGCAAGAACTCCCGTAGCCATCTTGTTCATTATAGAGCGCGATGGCGCTTTCATAAGGATATCCTCGGTAAAACGAGGGGGAAGATGACGGTAGTGAGAGACAAGCGCATTGAAATCATTAAGCTCCTCTGCTGTAGGAAGCTTACCGAAGAGAAGCAGATATACGCACTCTTCAAATCCATAACGATTTTCAGCGTTGAATCCGTCGACCATCTTGGTCATATCAAATCCACGGTATTCAAGCTTTCCGTCGTCGGCACGTTTTTCACCCTCATAAACGACGTAACCGTGAACATTACCGACCTTTGTAACGCCTGCCATAACACCAGTGCCGTCCATTTCACGAAGACCGCGCTTTATCTTATAGTTTTCAAAAGCCTCCGAAGGAACGGTGTTAGTTTCAGCGGCGGCATTTGCGCATTTATCAAAGACTCTGCTGAATGTCGCTTCATCTATATTATTTATATTGGAATTGTTAGATCTGATCTTGTTATTCATAACGTTACCTCCGTATCAATTTGAAAGTGTAATATTTGTTATTATATCATATGCAATTGTATTTTGCAAGAACAAAGATATCATATTTCAAAACGTTTACAAATTGTTAATATATACAACGCTAACAAAGAGTTGCTGTTTACATGTATGCAAGTTTTTAATAAAAAAATTCAACCGATAGCATAAACAAAGCCGTCCTGTTTGGATGGCTTTGCATTTTGATTTAAATAGAATCAATTATGCTTTTCATTTGATCGAGCTTTTCATCTATGTCTTTCATAAGAGTTATTTGAACGCGTGTACGTGCGATATTGTGCTCGGGGTATTTTGTTTTAAAATATACGTCTCCATTGAGATAATCGGTCATAAAACGGAGCGCAAGTTCATACGAAAGGATAAAGACTGAAATAGGAAGAAGTTCCTTTTCTTCGTATGTTATAGCATCTCCGACACCAAGCAGAAAACCCTCGGAAAGTTCTTTGAAGAGATCAAGATTCAACCAGACTTTAGAAAGATCGTGCTCGTCCTCCGCGCCGTTGTTAGCCGCATATCTTACACTGTCTCCAAAATCGTAAAGAAGCGATCCCGGCATAACAGTGTCAAGATCTATAACGCAGATGCCTTTTCCGGAGGTGTTGTCGATAAGAACGTTATTGAGCTTTGTATCGTTATGCGTAACGCGTACTGGGATGATCTTGTTATCGAGCTTTTCCGTAATAATGGATGCGCGGTTTGCGTATTGACGGAGTATTTTGATCTCTTCAGATACGCTTTGCGCTCTTCCCACCGCATCTTGTTTTACCGCATCTTCAAAGGCCTTGTAACGCACGGGTGTGTTATGAAAATCGGGTATGGTTTCATATAGAGTTTCAGCGGGATAATCTCCGAGCTGATTCTGGAATTTTCCAAACGCATACGCCGCTTCGTAAAGAAGCCCTTTTCTGTCAACAGAATCATATGCGGTAGAGTTATTTACGTGTTTGTACATACGCCAAGCATTACCGTTTTGATCATCGTAAAATTTCTTTCCGTTTTTTGTGTTTATAAAAGACAAAGTTCCTCGGGAAACATCTTCGCCTGCGTTTTCTAAAGCTTTCGCAATAAAGTTTGTTACCTCGAATACATTATCCATTAATTTTTCGGGATTTTTAAAAACGTATGTATTGATCTTTTGCAATACGTAATGTTCGCCGTTGTCAAGAGCTATTAAAAAAGTAGAGTTTATATGACCGCTTCCAAAGGGGGTTGAGGAAACTGCGGGACGGTCTATATTAAATTGGGAACAAACAGAAATTATTTCATTAGTTTGCATAAAGAATTCTCCCTTAAAATATTTTATGATCATATTATTTTATCATATAATGTAATTTTTTGCAATAGTAAAAATATATATTTTGAAAAAAGAGTGCTGAATATTCGAAAATAAAGGAAAACTCTTGACAAAATCTACAATATAGTTTATAATAACTGCAAGGCGGCAGGAACGATTTTGAAAAAATTGGTATCCCGGTGCCTAAATTGTGTTAGTCTGAAATTTTCAAATGAGGTATAAAAAATTATGACCGTAAAAGTTCCCGAAATATTTGGATGTATGGTATTTAATGATGACGTAATGCGCGAGCGTCTTCCCAAAGAGGTGTATAAGTCCTTGACCAAGACGATTGCGACAGGACGCACGATAGACGCGTCTATTGCTGACGTAGTAGCTAATGCTATGAAGGACTGGGCGATAGAGAAGGGCGCTACACACTATACGCATTGGTTCCAGCCTCTCACGGGCGTTACCGCGGAAAAGCACGACTCTTTTATATCTCCTATCGGAAACTGTAAGATCGTTATGGAATTTTCGGGCAAGGAGCTTATCAAAGGAGAAAGCGATGCTTCCTCTTTTCCGTCGGGTGGCTTGAGAGCTACGTTTGAGGCAAGAGGATATACCGCGTGGGACCCTGCGTCTTACGCTTTCGTAAAGGACGGAACTCTATATATTCCCACCGCGTTTTGCTCTTATACGGGAGAGGCGCTTGATACAAAAACACCGCTTCTTCGTTCGCTTGACGCACTCAGTACACAGGGCTTACGTATACTTCGTCTATTCGGAGATACGACCTGCAAGAGACTTGTTTCAACAGTTGGCGCGGAACAGGAATATTTTATAATCGATAAAGAAATATTTGATAAGCGCAAGGACCTTCTTTATACGGGAAGAACGCTGTTTGGCGCACCTGCACCCAAGGGACAGGAGCTTGAGGACCATTATTTCGGACCGCTCAAGCCGAGAATAAGCGCATATATGGCTGATCTTGATGAGGCTCTTTGGAAGCTCGGTATCAACTCCAAGACCAAGCATAACGAGGCAGCGCCCGCACAGCATGAGCTTGCGCCTATCTACTCAACTACTAATATGGCAGTCGATCAGAATCTTCTGATTATGGAGTATATGAAGAAGATCGCAGAAAAGCACGGACTTGTCTGTCTGCTTCACGAAAAGCCTTACGCGGGTGTAAACGGCTCAGGTAAGCACAATAACTGGTCAGTGTCGACCGATTCGGGCAAAAATCTGCTCGATCCGGGAAAAACTCCCGCAGAGAACGTAAAATTCCTCTTGATACTTGCCGCTATAATCAAAGCAGTGGACGATTATCAGGATCTTCTTCGAATTTCAGTCGCTCACGCAGGAAACGATCACCGTCTGGGCGCTAACGAAGCTCCTCCCGCTATCGTATCTATATTTGTCGGTGAGGAAATAGCGGAGATCATCGATTCTATCGTTAAGAGAACTACTTTTAAGCATACAAAGGCGGGTATAATGGATCTCGGTATTCCGTCAGTACCTACCTTCAGAAAGGATACGACCGACCGTAACCGCACGTCTCCTCTTGCTTTTACAGGTAATAAATTTGAGTTCCGTATGCTCGGTTCTTCACAGAACATCGCGCTTCCCAATGTAGTACTTAATACGGCGGTAGCTGAAAGCTTCAAGCAGTTTGCGGACGTTCTTGAGACTGCGGACAACTTTGACGAAGCACTTGCAAAGCTTATCCGTGACACCTTCAAGGCTCACAGAAGAATACTGTTTGACGGAAATGGATATTCAGCTGAGTGGGAAAAGGAAGCTGAAAAGCGCGGACTTCTCAATCTCAAGAATTCGGTAGATGCATATAAGTGCTTTAATCTTGAAAAGAACGTCAAGCTCTTTACCGATCACGGTGTTATGAGCGAGACAGAGATCAATTCTCGTGAGGATATTCTTTTTGAGAACTACTCAAAGATAATAAATATTGAGGCTCTTACAATGATAGAAATGGCAAGTCGAGATATCCTTCCCGCAGTTAATGCTTATATAGCGGAGCTTGCGGATACCGCGGCGGCGAAGCTTGCCGTTATTCCCGATCTTGCGTGCGGAATGGAAAAGGATCTTATCAGACGTCTTTCAGCTCTCATAGAGAATGCTTACGCAAGTCTTGAGATGCTTAAGAGAGTTGAGTGTGAGGCGGCGGGTATTTCCAATAATATCGAGAGAGCCGAGGCTTATCGCGACAAGGTCATTCCTGTAATGAACGAGCTTCGTGTAGCTGTTGACGAGATGGAAAAGCTTACCGCGTCTGAATATTGGCCAATGCCCAATTACGGCGATATGATGTTCAGAGTATAAAATTTAATTAAAAAAAGAGAGCTATCGAAAGGACATTTGTCTTTCCGATAGCTCTTTGTTTATTTGATATCAAAAAATTTTATAGCCTTTATAGCACTTCCGTCGGCATATTCCTTGACTTCGCCAAGAGCAAAAAAGTTGCCGTTCTTGTCAGCGATACGAACTCGCTCGCCAATAGATAAAGCAGAATTTATCTTCTTTTGGTATATCTCACAGCCGTTTCTGCAAAGCTTTTCATAAAAATCCGAAAGATTTATTTTCGGCAGAGTGTCAAATAAGCTTTCGGTGGGCATAAGACAAGCGAAACGCTCTTGCTCCGTCATTTCTTCAAGCTCTTTTACGGTAATTGAATTTTCGATAGAGAATCCACCCGCGTCAAGTCTTTGAAGGGCCGCCATTATTCCTCCGCAGCCGAGAGATTTACCTATATCGGCGCACAAAGTCCGTATATACGTTCCCGATGAGCAATATACGTCGAGGATATAGTCGGAAGCCGTATCTGTCGCGGTACATTCGAGTGAGAATACCGTGACCTCACGAGCCTCTCTTTCTATAACCACGCCTTTTCTTGCAAGATCACAAAGCTTTTGTCCGTCTTTTTTCAATGCGCTGTACATTGGAGGGATCTGATTTATTTTTCCTACGAAGTCTAGGCAGGCGTTTTTGACGTTTTGCTCACTCGGGAGATTATCGCAAATGGTCAGTGTTTTTCCGCTTGCGTCCTCTGTGTCGGTGGTAAGACCGAGGCGCAGAGTCGCTCTGTATTTCTTTGTGTCAGAAACGAGATATTCCGCTGCCTTTGCGGCTCTGCCAACAAGCACTACAAGAACACCCGATGCGTCGGGATCAAGCGTTCCCGTGTGCCCGACACGCTTTGTGTTGTATAGCCTTCGCACACGGTTGACTATATCGTGCGAGGTCGCTCCCGTGTGCTTGTTAATTATCAAAATACCCGAGGGTTCGGTCATAAAGACCTCCTTTTTGGCTTAGATTATTATTTCTTCAAGAGGTCGCTTCGGAACGTAGTGGACATTATTTTCGTCGCGGTAATACTTTACCTTTCCGTCAACAGCCTCTACAAGCTCTATTGTGTCGTCGGGAAGTCCGAGAGCGAGAACGAGCTGTGGCTCAAGATGATCTGCTAAGTTAAGAGTTTTCTTTACTTTGTCGGCGGAAAACGATCCTAACATACAACCGCCAAGCTTCATTTCCGTAGCGGCTAGCATTATCGTTTGAGCGCAGAGTCCAACGTCTATGGAGTAAAGATTTGACGTTGGAGCAATAGAGGTGTCGTGACATATAACGATAAATGCCGAAGGCTCGTGATCGTCCGGCGGAAGCTTTATGCCGAGAGAACCTGCCCAATAAGTTAGGGAAAGCAGGTCGGAAAGCTCCTGTTTGTCGGTCACAAGGCGATATTTAAGCACTTGAAGATTTCTCGTGGCAGGGCAAAAGCGAGCCGTGTCTATAAGATCTACAAGTACCTCGCGAGATATCTCGACGTTCGGTCTGAACGATCTGCGGGTTCTTGAAGCTTTTGCAATATCCTTAATCATTGTTTTTCTCCTTGAATCTTACCCATGCCGAGCATATCGAAAAGCCTTTTTCGGAGAAATTCTTTTCGTACTCGGTCATTACGTTATCGTCTGCTTTTTCGGAGTTGTGAAGATCGCGTGTTTGCCAGATTATCTCAAGACCGCATTCTTCAAACTCCTCAAGACTGAAATCGAAAAGACCTACGTTGTCTGTCTTGAATTTGAGTATTCCGTCTTCCTTCAAGAGCTTTCTGTATATCTCAAGAAACGCGCGGTAGGTCAAGCGGCGTTTAGCGTGTCCTGCTTTTGGCCACGGGTCGCTGAAGTTCAGATAGATGCAGTCAACGGAGTGAGGTTTTACACACTCGGCAAGTATTTTCGCGTCTGCGATTATAAAGCGGAGATTGTCGTTCGGACGGCTCTCCGACATAGCCTTTGCCTTTTCAAGCGCGACACAGCAAACGTCGGATACGCGTTCCATAGCCACGTAGTTTACCTCCGAAAGCTTTTCTGCCATAGCACAGGCAAAACCGCCCTTGCCGCAACCGATTTCAAGATGTACGGGACGCTCCGCGCCAAAAGCGGCTGAAAAGCCGTTTGCAAGAACGGAGGGATCTTTTATCAATAGCTCGGAGCAGGCTTCAATGCGTTCAGCTCCGTGCTTCTTCTTTCTCATTCTCATAAGAAAACTCCATTAAACATTAAATCTGAAAAAAACAATATCTCCGTCCTTCATAACGTAATCTTTGCCTTCGCTTCGGTAGAGACCAGCCTCGCGGACTGCGTTCATACTTCCGAGGCGCTCAAGATCTTCAAAGGATACGACCTCAGCGCGAATGAATCCGCGCTCAAAGTCACTGTGTATCTTACCAGCAGCACCTGGAGCTTTTGTGCCTTTGACGATCGTCCAGGCACGAACCTCGGTAGGACCTGCGGTGAGATAGCTGATAAGTCCAAGCAGAGAATAGCTTGCTTTGATAAGACGGTCAAGACCGCTTTCGGCAATTCCAAGATCCTCAAGGAACATCTGCTTTTCCTCGCCCTCAAGCTCCGCGATCTCGGCTTCAAGCTGGGCGCATACAGGAAGTATCTGCGCATGCTCGCGCTCTGCCTGTTCTTTGAGAGCGGCGTATTCGCGGTTGTCAAGAGGCTCTTCGCTTACCTCGTCCTCGGATACGTTCGCAACGTAGATAACGGGCTTCATAGTGAGCAAGGGCGTGTCAAAGAGATATCCGCGCTCGGTCTCGTCAAGCTCGACCTCACGTGCGCACTTTCCGTCGGAAAGCGCTGAGTGGAGACGCTCGAAAACTTCAAGCTCGGAGGCAAGAGTCTTGTCGCCCTTCATAGCCTTTTTTGTGCGGTCGATACGGCGCTCGACCATTTCAATGTCGGAAAAGATAAGCTCGAGATTGATAGTCTCAAGATCGCGAAGAGAGTTTATATTTCCGTCAACGTGAATTATATTTTCGTTTTCAAAGCAACGCACAACGTGAACGATAGCGTCGACCTCACGAATGTGAGAAAGGAATTTGTTTCCGAGTCCTTCACCCTTGGACGCGCCCTTAACAAGTCCCGCGATGTCAACGAACTCTATGACTGCGGGGGTGTATTTCTCAGGTGAGTACATTTCAGCGAGAAAATCAAGACGGCTGTCGGGAACAGCAACAACGCCAACATTTGGCTCTATTGTGCAGAAGGGGTAGTTAGCCGACTCCGCTCCCGCGTTTGTCAACGCATTAAAAAGTGTGCTTTTTCCAACGTTTGGAAGACCTACGATACCAAGTTTCATTTTAAAATCCTCTTTATTTTATAAAATAAATATTCTTAACTACAATATTATACTATAAATGCGAAATTTTTTCAATAGTCTTAGATAAAAACGTTGATATTTTTATGACGGTATATTGCTGTTTTTTGATCATTTGCGTGAAAAACAAGTGAAGAAACTCCGAAATATAAGAAAAAACCAAAAAAAAGTAAAAAAACTATTTACAAATCAAGGAAATATATGTTATAATAAATAATGATTTATAATGTCCGCAATAAAAGCAAGAGAAATTTAGGAAAGGGAGGTAAATCTTGAAATGCTGGATACAAAGATTCTTGTCGTTGATGACGACACAAATATATGTGAGCTTCTTAAACTCTATTTTGAAAATGAGGGATATGGTGTTAAGATCGCAAATGACGGAGTAGAGGGTCTTAATTATTTCAAGATATATGAGCCCGATCTGGTTCTTCTTGATATTATGCTTCCCAAAAAAGACGGTTGGCAGGTGTGTCGCGAGATCCGCGAGATGTCGGGTAAGCCGATCATAATGATCACCGCTAAGGGCGAGGTGTTTGATAAGGTCCTCGGACTTGAGCTTGGCGCGGACGATTTCGTAGTTAAGCCGTTTGATATGAAGGAGCTCAGTGCTCGTGTAAAGACCGTGCTTCGTCGTTATCAGGCTCATACGAAGCAGAATGACGAAGAGGTCATTAAATTCGATAATATCGAGATCAGCCATCAAAAATATGAGTTGAAGCTTAAGGGAAAGCCTGTTGACGTTCCGCCAAAGGAGCTGGAGCTTCTTTATTTCCTTGCATCTAACTATAATATCGTGTTTACAAGAGATCAGCTTTTGGACAAGGTATGGGGCTTTGATTATCTCGGAGATTCCCGCACGGTAGACGTTCACGTAAAGCGTCTTCGCGAAAAGCTTGAGGGCGAATCTGACAAATGGACGCTCAAGACAGTTTGGGGCGTAGGTTATAAGTTCGAGCTTTTGGGCTAATATAAAAATGGGCTGTCATTGACAGCCCATTTTTAAGGTAATA
>JAZSIP010000025.1:0-32257 GCA_045533915.1 Eubacteriales bacterium | reverse complement strand
CATGCAGGCTCAAGTGCTACAAGACCGTAAGAACCGTTTGTAACCTTATTGCCTCTGATTGCTTTACCAGTAAGTCTACCGCGCTGTACGCGACGGTACTTAACTCTCTTAGGCATTAACATTATTTACGTCCTCCTTCTCTGGGAGCTCTCTCGCCTCTTGCGCCCTCAGGACGTCTTCCGCGTCTCTCGCCGCCTCTGTTGTCTCTACGATCGCCACGGCGCTCTCTACGGTCGTTGTTTGCGGGTCTGTTGACCTCATTCAAAACCTCGCCCTTGTAGATCCAAACCTTGATACCGATCTTACCGTAGGTCGTGTTTGCTTCCCAGAAGCCGTAGTCAATGTCAGCTCTGAGAGTCTGAAGCGGGATAGTTCCCTCATGATAGTGCTCGCTTCTTGCGATTTCCGCACCGCCAAGACGTCCGCTGCAAGAGATCTTGATTCCCTTTGCGCCGAGTCTCATGGTGTTGCGGATAGCCATCTTCATAGCGCGGCGGAACGCAACACGGCGTTCAAGCTGACCTGCGATGTTCTCTGCAACAAGCTGTGCATCAAGGTCGGGCTGTCTTACCTCAACAACGTTGAGTGCAACAGGCATACCAACCATCTTCTGAAGCTCATTCTTATACTTTTCAATTTCAACTCCGCCGCGTCCGATAACCATACCGGGCTTTGCGCAGTGAATGAATACGCGAACTCTCTGGCTATCGCGTTCGATCTCGATCTTCGGAACGCCCGCTGCCACAAGTTCCTTTTTCAGATACTTTCTGATGTTGTAGTCGGAAACAAGGGTATCACCGAATTTTTCATCGGACGTGAACCATCTTGAATCCCAGTTCTTGATTACACCCCCACGAAGACCGTGGGGATTTACTTTCTGTCCCATTCGTCAATACCTCCTTTTAGTCTCTTTCCTTAACTACGATAGTTACATGAGATGTTCTCTTCAAGATTCTGTCTGCACTTCCCTTTGCTCTGGGCATGATTCTCTTAAGAGTCGGGCCGGGGCATACGAAGCACTCAGAAACGTAAAGTTTAGAGTCATCCATTTCAAAATTGTTAACTGCGTTTGCAATTGCACTTCCCAAAAGCTTCACAAGGTATTCCGAAGCACTCTTGTTGGTGTTCTTCAGAATTGCCATTGCGGTTCCCGCGTCCTTTCCTCTGATGAGGTCGAGAACGATCTTAACCTTGCGAGGGGAAATTCTTGCATATTTAAGCGTTGCTTTTGCTTCCATTGTAAAATTTTCCTCCCTTTAGATTATTTACCGTTGTTGGACGTCTTAGAACCTGCGTGGCCCTTGAACGTTCTTGTGAGTGCGAACTCGCCGAGCTTGTGTCCGACCATATCCTCGGTTACATATACCGGAACGTGCTTTCTTCCGTCATGTACCGCGATGGTATGACCTACAAACTCCGGGAATATGGTAGATGCACGAGACCATGTCTTAAGAACTTTTTTCTCGTTCTTTTCATTCATGGCACAGATGCGTGCATAAAGCTTTTCTTCTACATACGGTGCTTTTTTCAGGCTTCTGCTCATCTTATATTCCCTCCTTATTTAGCGTTTCTACGTCTTACGATGAACTTGTCTGTTCTTGCCTTCTTGTTTCTGGTCTTATAACCCAGAGCAGGCTTACCCCAAGGAGTAACAGGAGAAGGTCTACCGATAGGAGACTTACCTTCACCACCACCGTGAGGGTGATCGCAGGGGTTCATTACAGAACCGCGGACTGTAGGACGGATGCCCATATGTCTCTTCTTACCTGCCTTACCGAGCTTAACAGTGTCATGCTCGATATTACCAACCTGTCCGATGGTTGCCTTGCAATCCAAACGAACGATTCTTACTTCACCCGAAGGAAGTCTGATCTGCGCAATTCCGTTCTCCTTAGAGATGAGCTGTGCAGCGACACCAGCGGAACGAACGAGCTGAGCGCCCTTACCGGGATAAAGCTCGATGTTGTGAATGAAAGTACCAACGGGGATATTCTCGATAGGAAGCGTATTACCGGGCTTGATATCTGCATCGGGACCGGTGTAAACAACGTCGCCGTCCTTAAGTCCTACGGGAGCGATGATGTAGCTCTTCTCTCCTGCTTCAGTCTGAAGGAGTGCGATGTATGCGCTTCTGTTGGGGTCGTACTCGATACCGATTACAGTCGCAGGAGCTGTGTTCTGTCTCTTGAAATCGATAATTCTGTACTTTAACTTGTTTCCGCCGCCTTTGTGACGAACGGTGATTCTGCCGTAGCTGTTACGTCCAGCAAATTTCTTCTTAATAACAACAAGGCTCTTTTCGGGAGTGAACTTAGTCAATTCCTCGAACGTAGGCACTGTCATCTGTCTTCTGGACGGTGTAGTAGGCTTAAACTTCTTCGTAGGCATTATTCCTTACCTCCTACCATCAGTTAAGGCCGTCGAAGAACTCGATGGTCTTGGAATCAGCAGTCAAAGTAACGATTGCTTTCTTCCATTCGGAAGTGTATCCGAAGTGAACTCCGAGTCTCTTGGGCTTTTTCTTCATATTGATCGTGTTTACAACAGCGACCTTAACGCCGAACAGCTCTTCAACCGCTTTAGCGATCTCAGGCTTTGTTGCGTCAGCTGCTACCTTGAAGGTGTACTTCTTCTCAGCGAGCTTATCCATGCTTGCCTCTGTGATGATAGGCTTAATGATGATATCCTGTACCATTTTCATTATGCATACACCTCCTCAAGCTTTTCGATGGCTGCCTTTGTCATGATGACCTTTTCAGCCTTGAGTATCTCGTAAACGTTGATGGTGCTGTAAAGAGTGGTCTCTACGCCGGGAATGTTAGCGCAGCTCTTAACTACTACCTTATCAGCAGCGGGAAGAACTACGAGAGCCTTCTGCGCAACAGTAGCGGTTCTGGTCTTCTTCTCTTTTACTACCTCATCACCGTTAACGGTAGTTACCTTATAGGTCTTGGTTACTTCCTTCTCGCATCCGAGAGCCTTGAGCATCTTAACGATCTCAGAGGTCTTGAACGTGTCGAGCTTGATCTCATCAACAACGATGAGCTCACCTGCAGCAACCTTAGAAGAAAGAGCGCTAAAGAGTGCAACTCTCTTCTGCTTCTTGTTCATGCCAAGACGGTAATCTCTGGGCTTCGGGCCGAGAGCAACACCGCCGTGTGTCCACTGAGGAGCGCGGGTAGAACCCTGACGAGCTCTGCCGGTACCCTTCTGTCTCCAGGGCTTCTTTCCGCCACCCGAAACTTCGGTGCGGGTAAGAGTGGACTGTGTGCCCTGTCTCTGATTCATGAGATAAGTTCTTACTGCGGCATGGAGGACTGCAGTATTGATCTTAGCTCCGAATATTACGTCGGACAATACGATCTCGCCGACTTCCTTGCCGGTCATGTCCATTACTTTCATATTAGGCATTGTGTGTTTCCTCCTTCCGCTTATGCTTTAACCGAATCGCGGATGAATACAATACCGTCCTTGGCGCCGGGAACAGCACCCTTAATGGCGATAAGATTCTTTTCGGAATCGATTTTTACAACTTTGAGATTGAGAACCGTTACCTGCTCGTTTCCGTACTGACCTG
This sequence comes from Eubacteriales bacterium, assembly GCA_045533915.1. Classification (GTDB taxonomy): domain Bacteria; phylum Bacillota; class Clostridia; order Oscillospirales; family CAG-272; genus HGM12713. The sequence continues at coordinate 28,680 of JAZSIP010000025.1, read as the reverse complement.
CCATCTTCTTGTTCTTGAAGATTCTTGCGGGGTCAATAACGCCCATAGAGCCGGGCTGACGGTGGATAGGACCTGTACCGTGAGTCATTCTGAGGTGGTGGTGATTCCATCTCTTGATTACACCAGTGTATCCACGACCCTTCGTTATACCCGTAACGTCGACCTTGTCACCTATGGCGAAGGTATCGACAGTAATAACGTCGCCTGCGTTGATAGCTGATACGTCATCAAGACGGAACTCCTTGAGATGCTTCTTGAAAGCAACTCCTGCCTTTTCGAAGTGACCCTTCTCAGGCTTGTTCAGATGCTTCTCCTTAACGTCGTCGAAGCCGAGCTGAACTGCATTGTAACCGTCGGTCTCAACGGTCTTCTTCTGTGCGACTACGCACGAACCTGCTTAAATTACCGTAACCGGAATAACGTTTCCGACTTCGTCGAAGATCTGTGTCATGCCGATCTTCTTTCCGATAATGCCTTTGTTCATTTTGTTTTTCCTCCTGTAAATTATTGGTTGACTGATCGTTTAGACCGCCAACATGACTTACAAAGTTGCCGAACTGTAGGTTAATAACTTGCATCGGCTGTTATCTTTGTTTTGGTGATCTCTCGAAGTGCTTGATTAGATTTTTACTTCGATCTCAACACCTGCGGGAAGCTCGACACTCATCAATGCGTCAACTACCTTCTGAGAAGGCTTTACGATGTCGATAAGTCTCTTGTGTGTGCGCATTTCAAACTGCTCACGGCTATCCTTGTACTTGTGGACCGCGCGGAGAATCGTTACGATCTCTTTCTCGGTCGGGAGCGGAATAGGACCCGAAACGGTTGCGCCGTTTCTCTTAGCAACCTCAACGATCTTCTCTGCTGCCGCATCGATGAGCGTGTGGTCATAGCTCTTGAGTCTTACTCTGATTTTTTCCTTGACTGCCACCTGTTTTTCCTCCTTATAAAAATTTGCCTGTCTGCATGCGTTATTGTTCCCGTCATGCAAACCGCATTTCAGGGGCGTAACTTGCTCAACACCGTGCCGTGCGTTTCTTTTGTGTCCATTTAAAAACCCGAAATTGCCTTCACATCAGCATCTGCGTGGCTACCTCGGTGGGAACATACAAATCGCGCGAAACCGATCGAACCATCGGTACACGGCTATCAAGCGAATTACTTTCGCCCGATTGAACGGACATACTCAGCGAAAATTACCCGCAAATTAGTCAGATCCGCGGCAACCTCTCGCTTCATCGCATATCAAGCCTTATAATTATACCATAACTTTTTTCATTTTGCAATATATTTCAATCAAGAGTGTGTAGAAATTTTGAGATTTTTTTATTATTTTTTTGTTAATAATATACAAAAATATCATTTTTAACACCCTGACCGTTTTTTCAACACTTGTTTTTTCTTTTTACACCTGCAATAAAGAAAAGAAGCAAAAATCATTTTCGCTTCTTTTTCCTTCATTTTATTATATATATAATTATACATCACAAAAGCAATTAAATCTCAACAGCCTCTCCAAGAACCTCTTTGACATCCAATCCCGCTTCCGCTTCCTCAAGAGACGCCATAGTACAGTCATCATCTATCGGCACCCACGATTGACCGAAAGGATAATTTTTAAAAAGAGACGCAAGCCCCGTTATCTGTTTAAGGCGCAATATCTCATCGAGATCCATACCCAAATGCTTCGATATCCACTCATCCGAACGTCCAAGCTCATGAAGCTCTCTTATTATGTTGCTCATAAGATCAACGTCATGGTTACCTCGAGCCCTGTTATGCCGTATCGTACTCGCCATTCGCTGATCGAGTGGCTTGTCAATAACCGTCACGGGCAAATATCCGTTTTCGCGCTCATAAATATCAGCATTCTCTTTCATTATTCTATAGCGGTGAAAGCCGTCGACTATAATATACTTATCTCTTTCCTCATCATAATAACAAACAACAGGCATAGTATATCCGTCTTCTTTGATACTATCGTAAAGCAACGCCATCTCAGGAGGTGCTACGCTGTTAGGATTGTATGTATTCGCTTCCACTTTATCAAGTGCTACTTTTATAACGTTATAAACGGGGCTCTTAAAATTCATTTAGTTTCCTTTCGCAACAGGTTTCAAAAAATTATATTTATCCTTTATCTCATCTACAAGCATTTTTTGTTCGCGTGACAATCCAAATCCCATAGACCTGCAAAGATGGTCATTTTTCAATATACATATGCACATTCTCTTCCAGCTTGGGATATCCTTGGTAGATACGATATCATCGGTATGATCGGGGATCTTGTCAACAAACACAACCTTTTGAAACTTTTTAGCGGTGTAATTAGATACACCATTAAGCTCTATTCTATACCCTTTTTCGCGGAGCTCGGATATGACCTCTTCCGACAACCCTCCGCCCGTTTTGTGCCAGAACTCTATAGATGAAACAAATTTGCGCACATAAGCATTTCGGATCTCCGCAGGAAGCGTGGATAACAAAAATTTCGTATATTCCTCCCACGTATACCCATTCGGCAAAGCAATCTTGCGCGCGCCAAAAGCCTTGCTTCTTCCATATATCGCGCCAAAATTAGCGCCGCGCACACGTCCCACCAGCTTTGCCCAAACTTTCGGCTCTATGACCCTGTAAAGATTCAGTGATTCCACAGCATATTCGTTAAACGGAGACGCAACACGCATTTTGTCAACAGTAGCGCCTGCTTTGTAATAAAGATCGTACAATTTATTATATGAGTAACCAAATCTCGCGTTTGCAGCCCATACGTCACGTACACTCCAATCATACATAGGAGACGCTATCCAACAATTTTTGTTTTGTTGAGTTATATAACATTCGCCTTTGTATCCGTATTTCTTGTTGATTATCGCATTGTATCGATTCAAAGACTCGTCGGAACGCATACCAAGTAAGCACACGGTGCTGCCCTCATACTCCGACGCATACCATCTAACAAATTGCTTGGAAAGATCTTCCTGATGCATTTTATATCGGTAGGTCGAGATCGGATTGTTTTCCAGATTTATAACGTAATCACCCTCGGGCATCTCTCTGACCCAGATATCCTGCTTTTCATCATCCCAAGGATACCAGAACATCTCGTAATTACTCACCGCTGTTCTCGTTGCCGTAGGCAGACACACCCAATAAGCATCGACCTCGCCCTCTAAACGATCAAAGGTTTCCTTGACATATTCTGTCGTATACGAATATTGTGCCTCAAAATCCTGATGATAAAGCGCTATTCGCTTATTCGGATAATATTTGCGCTTATAATCAAGCGTCATATTAAGCAAAAGCCCACTATCCTTACCGCCGCTGAACGAGACGATTATATTATCAAACTCACGAAAGATAAAATCCATTCTTTCTAAATACGCCTCATAAACGTTCTTGTCGGTATATACGCGATGCACTGTTTTCCTCCGAAATAAATTGGATAAATTTTCATTATTAAGAATATTATACCATATTTTTCTTTATATTTCAATACGAAATACAAAAAAACCGAAGCGCCAAGGCGCTTCGGAGAGCTTTTTGATTTATTGATTTATTGATTTTTTGGTTCTTTCTTGCGTACACGGAAGAAAAGCGATCTGAGCGCCTTTGCATCGAATGGGATAAGAGGATAAAGATAGCGTCTTTTTCCGTTCACGGTACTGTTTGTAGCTATGAGAATACCTATAATAACCATACCCGCCGCAAATCCCCATATTCCGAATATCGCCGTGACTATAAGCAAAAGGATCCTCATAAATTTTATAGCATATCCAAGCTCATAGCTTCTTTGAGTAAAGTTCGCAATAGCAACGAAAGCCATATACAAAATGACCTCAGGAATAAGCCAACCTATCTCGACCGCAAAATCTCCGAGAATAAGACCTCCGACTACCGACAGCGAATTGTTCAACATATCGGGCGTGTTCAAAGATGCAAGGCGAAGCGCATCTATAATAAATTCAGCCAATAGCAATTGAACTATCACGGGCAACTGTCCTGTATCCGCAGGCAACGCAAAATGAAGCCATTCGGGCAAAATGGTCGGATAAAGCAAACACAGATACCACAGTGGAGTGATTATAAGCGTAAGAAGAAAAACAATGTGTCTCATCAAACGAATGTACGTACCTGTAAGCGGAGGAAAATAAAAATCGTTCGACTCCTGCATAAAATCAAAGATCGAGGACGGAAGCACCATGACCTGCGGACTGTTATCTATAAAGATAAGAACGCTTCCCTCAAGGAGCTGTGCCGCCGCCGCATCAGGTCTCTCAGTCGTTCGTATCTTTGGAAAAGGATTATACCACTTTGTCCTGATAAGACATTCCGCAAGAGATTGATGCCCAACGGTAAGCGCGTCTGTGTCTATTTTTTTGAGCTTGTTATTCAATTTTTCAACATAATCAAGATCGGCTCTGTCGGACATATAGCAAATCACCACATCTGTCTGAGAATCACGTCCCACCGTGATATAACGCATAGTCAAGGCAGGATTTCTTATACGTCTACGAACAAGCGCAGTATTAAAAATCAACGTTTCAACGAAGCCGTCACGGGGTCCCCGCATTACCCTGTCGCCCTCGGGTTCTTGTGTGTCTCTGGCAGGATACGTCCGTGTGTCAATAATGATCGCGCGCCTGCCGAATTTACTTCCGAGAACAAGCGTTGCTCCTGACATGACCATCTGTATCATCAGATCAACATCCTCAGTGATATCTGTCTCAACGTAAGTTACGTGTGAAAGCACAAAATCATCAGCCGTATTCGGAAGCCCTTTGAGCGATACAAAATAAAGCATAAGCTTTTGCATAACGGCATCCTTTACAAAACCGTCAATATAATAGAGCGCAAGCTCTTCCTTTCCTATCTTCAGCTTTTTGTTAAGAACGTCAAAGCTTTTATCTACTCGAAGTTCTCCATCAATAAACCGCGTGTTCTCGATATAATCCTCTCCTAAAATACGCATAACTATCTCCTTCCAAAAGGATAATTCACGGTTTATTATGCATCAAAAAGAAAAAAATATACTAACAAATTACCAAAAGCAAGATAATAATAAACAACGCAAAAAACCTCGATACTTTTTAATAGTATCGAGGTTTTTTTGCTTATTTAATTGAGTTTTTCGTCATTTTTCCAGCTTCTTTTCTCTTCTCTTTTTTCTTTGCTGATTACACCATATCTTCATTACAAGGCGGTGTGGCATGACTTTCATACCAAAAACCTTCATGCGAGTCGCAAGACCGCATATTGAAACATCCTTGCCTTTTTTCATATCTCGTAACGCACGTAATACAACGTCCGAGGAGTTGTAAAATCGGTCGTAATAAACCACCATCTCGTTTTCGTCTTCGGCGCGGTTAATAAACTCTGTTCTGACCCACCCGGGAGCTACCGCAATAACACGTATGCCACGATCTTTCAGTTCAACACTCAATGAACGAGAAAAGCTCAAAACATACGCCTTTGTTGCCGCGTATACGCTGAGGTAAGGAACAGGCACGAACGATGACATAGAAGCCATCTGATATATTTTAGCGCCCTCACTCATATAAAGTAAGGTTATAAGCGTTATTTCGGTCAACGCTTTAACATTGAGATCTATCATTCCTATCTGTTCGAAATTTGTTATAGACTCGGCGTGACCTATCCTTCCGTAACCCGCGGCGTTTACAAGAACTCGGACATCAGGGTTGTTATCTATCAATTTTCTTTTGTACTTTTCTATATCTCCATCGTCCGTCAAATCAAGTGATATCGGTACAACAGGAATCTTTATTGTATTTTTCAGTTCCTCAAGTCTATCACTTCTGCGTGCTATGACCCATATTTCATCGAGCTTTTCGCTATTTCCTATACGTTCCGCAAACTCTCTGCCTATACCCGAGGAAGCTCCCGTGATTATTGCAATTTTCATCAATACACCTCATATAACAATATGTATCGGCAACCCCTTAGAATATTTCAATTCACGCTCTCCGCTCATCAAAGGAAGCAAATATTCACAACATTTATCAGTAACATTATCTTTTTGCTCGGTCAAAAACTCCTCGGGAACATATTTTGTTTTATTTGCAATTTCCAACACATTTTTAGGAGTTATATTGCAATTATATTCCGCGGAATCCTCTCTCTCAAAAGTCATCATAACACCGCTCTTGCCTTCAAATGCAGCAAGAGCCGCCGCACGTCCTATTTTTACCGATTCTGTAATATCCGTCAGTGATATAAGATGTCCCGCACAACGCTGAGGAAGATTCAGTTCTACAGAACGCACCTTACAGCCAAGTCTTTCTCGGACCATATTTTCAAGAACCTTTCCCGTTCCCGAAAGATACTTATGTCCAAAAACGTCAACGCTTCCGCTTTGACTTCCTTCTCCAACGTATCTTCCATCGGCAAATTGCAATCCCTCAGACACGGCAATAACAACACCCGACTTTTCCTTAAATGCCTTTTCAATATTAGTAAAAAACAATTCCGTATCAAACGCAAATTCAGGAAGATATACGAAATCAGGTGCGCAGCCATCAACTATTCTGCCGATGGCGGAGGAGGCAGTCAGCCAGCCTGCGTCACGTCCCATTATCTCTACTATCGTAACAGATTTCTGCGTATATACCGAGCAATCCCTTACTATCTCACGAACAGTGGTTGCGATAAATTTAGCCGCCGAGCCAAAGCCTGGAGTGTGATCCGTACCGACAAGGTCATTATCGATAGTTTTAGGAACTCCGATCAAACGGATCTCATACTGATTCTTCTTGGAATATTCGGATAACTTTGCTACCGTATCCATAGAATCGTTTCCGCCTATATAAAAGAAATATCTTATATCAAACTTCTTAAATACGTCAAAGACCTTTTCAAAAACAGCAATATCAGCGGGATCTTCCGAGCAAGGATCGGGAAGCTTTTTTCTGCAGCTTCCGAGAGCCGCCGCGGGCGTTTGCTCCAATATTTCAAGCTTTTCTTCATCTTTCGCAAGATCGTCCAACGATACAAGACGTTCGCCAAGCAACCCTTCGATACCATTACGCATACCGAATATCTTTTCTATGGCAGAAACCTCAAAAGCGCCTCTTATTACTCCCGACAGCGTTGCGTTGATAGCGGATGTCGGTCCTCCCGACTGTCCTACTACCGCATTACCCTTTAATATTTTTTCCATAATACATCTCCGTAAATTCAATTATTTATATTGTCATCTATAATTTTACCACAAAATTCCCTTTATGTCAATCAAAATGGACGTCCCTTGTCGGAATTATTCATTTTTTCTTGCATAAAATGCCAATAGGCGCATTGTCGATCGCAAAGCGGCAAATCCACGCGCTAACGGAGGCAATATGATAGGAAATATTTTCAGTATTTTTTCTAATTTTCTTCATTTGATATTGGGTATATCCACTCCCCAATCCTTTCCGCCGCCCTTGGAATCCGAAAAAGAAAAGCAGTATTTCAAGGCGATGGAAAAAGGCGATACCTACGCGCGAGAGCAGTTGATATTACACAATCTCCGTCTGGTATCGCATATCGTCAGAAAATACTACGCCTCGGCAAAAAATCAAGAGGATCTTGTATCGATAGGAACGCTCGGACTTATAAAGGCAGTAGACACCTTCAGGGTATCCAACGGCGCACGCTTTGCGACCTATGCCGCGCGATGTATTCAAAACGAGATACTTATGCATTTCAGAGCACAAAAAAAGCTATCCGCCGAGGTCTCTGTCAACGACACTATCGATATCGATCGCGACGGAAATCCTTTGACATACATAGACGTAATAAGCTGTGACGAGGATATCCCGCTTGAGATAGGGCGAAAGATATCCGCCGAGAAGGCTCTTCGTTTTGTTGACACCTTGCTCGAAGAAAGAGAACGCCGCATAATCGTAATGCGTTACGGACTCGGAGGCTCTGCGCCCCTTACTCAAAAGCAGGTAGCCGAGCGTCTCAAAATATCGCGCTCTTACGTCAGCCGTCTTGAAAAAACAGCACTTGAAAAATTAGCTTCGGCTATGGGGGTATAAAGACAGGAGACGGTCTTAGAAAGCCGTCTCCTAAACTTTATTTCATAAACTTGAACCTATGTCTTAATTTTATTATATAAAACGTTATAAGCCGAGTTAATGCGATATCATAAAGAATGAACGCAACTTCGGAAAGCACGACGAGTGCCACATACATCCACAGAGGTTCACTTATGTTCGGCATCAAAAGGAATTTCACGATCAAGAATAACGCAACAAGCGCCACATTGAATATCACTTCCTTAAGAAGCCATGATATCGGCTTTTTCAATTTCTCAAGCTTTTCCTTTATTATAGGATAATAGCCAAGAAATACTACGTACATAGCGGCGGGAGTCTTATTCGGCAACAGCACGAGAGAAAGAACACCCGTTACCGAGAACACAAGCCACGGAGCAGCTCCGCCGTATTCAATGACCGCAAATATGCAAAGCAGCGAAGCCAGAGCCGCCATAGCGATATCCATTACCTCTATAAATGACCCGAGCAAAAGAAGTACAACGCCAAGAGCGCTCAGCATAGCGCATACGGTCAATCTTTTAGTATCATTTCTATCCGCCATCGTCGCCTCTATCAACAACAAGAGATCAGGTCTCCGCCACAGCACTCACAGCAACAGTCAGCGCAAAGAAGTCCCGAGCATATATCACAGCCCGAGCATCCTCCGCCGCCCGCAGTCTGATAACCTCCGCCGTAGCCGTTCGCGCGCGAGCGAAGTCTCTCCTGCGCAGCTCTGTACTCGCGGTTATACGGATCCATCGAACAAGCGGTGTCAAAATATCTCTGCGCATCAACGTATCTGTTGCGCTTTATCATAACACAACCCATAAGGAAGTGCCACTCCGCAACTCTGTCGCCCTCGTGAACCTCGTTAAGAAGCCTTTCCGCCTCCGCGTCGTTGCCCATATTGAGCAGTCTTCTTATCTCATTATAGCGCGGATTTCCCGATGCTGAGGAAGAACCTGCGTAAGAGTTGTTAGAATTATTATATCCGCCTTGATTTCCCTTGTATCCGCCGTTCTCACGCTGATTCTTTATCTCCTCGTAAGCGGCATTTACTTCCTTCATCTTCTCACTCGCAAGATCGGCAAGATCGCTGTCGCGGTACTTATCGGGGTGATACTTACGCGCAAGATTTCGGTAAGCTTTCTTTATTTCTTCATCAGTAGCGTCGGGCGATACCCCGAGCACCTTATACGGATCAGTCATACATAAGTCCGTCCTTTCGGTTTTTTTGTTTCTTTTTTTCCTTTGTACCGCAAAGTATAGACTTTACCTTAGCGGGACAACCAATATATAGTATATTGCAAATTATATTCTGTACTATCTCGTTTTCAAAATCTATAAGCTCGACAGCGGATTCTACTCCGCAAAGCTCATTTTTAAGAGCGATCTCCATAGACGCAAGCGATTCTTTTTCGGGAATTCCGCCGTATAGCAGAAGAAAGGGATTATATCGCTCCTTTTTCGCGTCATCGGGAAGATCGTCAAGCGCGTCAATTATATATATCCACTTTCCAACTCCCTTGCCGACAGCAGAAGCGATCCTCGCATCGTGCCCGTCAAGTCCGTACGATACGATATCGGCAAGAATATCTCCAAAGATCTCCGCAGGCGCGTCAACACTCGCAAGCTTCTGTGACTCAAGCTCGGACAGTGCCCGAAGATTCTGCTCAATACGTGTATCAAGCTCAGAAAGTCCCGCGCGAAGCGCTTTTTTCCGAGCGTGTGAGACAAACGGTTTGGCAAAAACCGCGCGAAGCTTTTTGAATCCCTTTTCGTCCGAAAGATCATCTGCGATCTTATGATAATTCAAAAGAGCCGCCGCGTTCGCGCAATAGGAGAGCACGGGATTTTGTCTCATAGAATTTCTTTTCTTGAAGGGATGAGCAAGGCAACGCTTTTGCTCAAATGATACAGAAGTCTTTTCTATACCGATCCGCAGCATCGCCAAAAAGAGAAAATCGTAATTAAGTGTCATACGCGAGCATTGTCCCGTACATTTTCCCATTGATCGGCAAAGACCGCAATATGCACCTCGATAATATTCGTACTCCTTAACTTTCAGCTCGGGACTGTTCACCTTTACGTATCCAAACACAGACGAACACCTCCAAAAAGCATAATTTCGGATATTAACTATTTAATAATATCGCAAATGAGAGAAAATTACAATACATTATTTGTAAACATTTTTGATAAAATGTAAACATTCGTATATTTTTTGAAAAATTTTTATGTTTTAAAGAAAAAAGACTGCCGCGGCAGTCTTTTTTCTTTAATTTCATTCTTCCTTTAAAACGACCTGTGCCTCAAGACAAACGTCTCCCGCTGTATTAAAGGTACGAAAATAATATATTCCGTCCTTTTCACAGCCATTGATCGAAACGGTATCCTCAAACACCGCCTCTCGTAAAAAGGAAAGTGTCATTCCCTTTATCTGTTTAACCTTATCGATCGGCATATGATCGCACAGCATATCGGGATATCTCGTATTATTCATATGCATATTATTATCGATATCGGAGTACAGTATCTTTTTCGTTCCCAATTCGCAAAGCTCACGATCTGCGGGTAATCTGAATCGTTTAGGCAGATCAAGCTCGAGAGCCTCTTCGTCCTCAAATTCAAATCCGCAATCCTCTATACGACATATAGTCTTGTTTCTGATATCGACTAACGCCCATACCGAATGAGCCTCGGCAACTATCTCCTCTCCGCGCAATATCCTGAAGCATCTGATAAAGGAATATCCCTTTGATGCACATGTCCACGTCTGAACGTCTATATCCTCGTAAGCACGAATAGGACTGTATATAGCAAGCGATATCCTGCTGAGAATAAACGCAAGTCCTCTTTTAGCTCTCAATTCGCCAAGCGAATAACCGCAAGATCCTATATGTGAGCTTGACGTCTCCTGCATATAAACTACTATACGTGAAGGACGCACAGCGCGATCGATATCGGTATCGTGCCAATTTGTTGTGTAACGTCTTGTAAATTTCATATTTGCTCCATCATCATTTATTTGATCCTATAAAAATGATACCATAAAATAATGAACATTTTAGGGCAAAAAAGAAAATATTTTTATTATCTTTGCCTTTTCAGGATATTACCGTTCCATCTGCGGTTGATGCCACCGCGCCGTTTGTCTGCGTTGTAGCTATCGGAGAAGCCGCACCCGATATTCCAAGTGTTTGACCAAGTCCGAAGCTTACGGCAATAGCGGCGTTTACCTCGTTCATCATAGCATCGTCAAGATGCCCCATCTTCTCCTTGAGTCTGCGTTTATCAAGGGTTCTTATCTGTTCCAAAAGTATTACCGAATCCTTTGCGAGTCCCACCTTGTCCGCATAAACATCAATATGAGTTGGCAAACGTGTTTTGCCCATTCTCGACGTAATAGCCGCCGCAATAACGGTTGGACTGTATCTGTTTCCTATATCGTTCTGAATTATCAAAACAGGACGAAGTCCGCCTTGCTCCGATCCCACCACGGGACTCAGATCGGCATAATAAATATCTCCGCGTTTTACGCTCATTTCATTTCACACTCCAAATACTGTTTTTTCCCTACAAGTATATTTTTACCGTGACATCGCTGCCTTAAACACGGATACAAATATTTACGGGTGGAATTTTTAGCCTATTTTGAAGAGTTCACCCTTCGATAACAGTATATGAAAGTAAAAAGAGCCTTGGCAAACATGCGTTTGCCAAGGCTGAATAAAATATTATTGATTATGCTCTTACAACTCCGTTTGCTGTAATGGTTACAGGAACGTTTATTATAGCCGCCGTTGCAATGATACTGCGATTGAATTTTTCATCTGCTTTTTCTTCAGCGGAAGCGTTCTGCCACTTTGTGTTAAGTGCAGCTACAAGCTCATCTGCCTCGGAATCATTCAACTCTCTCTCAGAGTTCAACGGGTCCATACTTGGAGCATCTCCCTCACCGTATACGTGGTCGATTATGGTCTGGGATACGACCTGTGAATCCATTATGTCGTTTACGTATTGCTCTGCCGTAACTCCCGTAGCGCTTTCCTCACCGAATACCGTTTCGTGAGAGCTATCTATGTTCATAGCCGTATTCAATACGTTATTGACTGCCTCGGTCTCACGGTTAAGTTCCTCTTCGCTCATTCCCGCTTCCTTAGCATCGGACAAACCGCCAAGGATATCGGACATCATGCTTGCCGCAGGCTCAGCACTCTTTTCGGGCACTCCATTTTCCTTCATAACGCTCGGCGTCGTAACTGTTTGCATCGTCTTTGCAGTCTCCGGAGTCAGATCCTTTAACAACGTGCTTACAGCTTCCTTGGAATTTCCCTTATTGGATACTGCCTGAAGAACGTCAACAGTCTGAGCAAGTGTTGTCATTTGTGCGGCATATCCGCCCTTCTCTGCTCCCGCATTGATAGATTCTGCGATCTCTGTTGCCTTGAGGTGATCGAATCCTATATTTTTACTTACCTTATCGGATTGGAGAAGAGCAACAAGCAGTTTGCCCGTGCAATCTCTTCCGACAGTTTCGGTCTCTGCAAACGCGTCAAGAACAGGACCTAACTTTATAACAGTATTTACAGTATCGTTACTGTCTTTAAGTTGATCGGATATAGATACCACGGAATGCAAAGCCTTTGCAAGTTTCACTGCCTCAGCCGCCTTATCGGTCACCACGTGATCCTTGATATTTATATCTGCCGCGGTAACGATCAAGCTCTTTTCATCAAAATCCGCATCAGATGAAACGATTCCCTGATCCTTTATCCATTTAGCCATATCCATACCGCTTACATCGGCAATAGCGGCGTTCTTTGCGCAATCCTCTTTTACTTTTATAGCATACTTGTTGAATACCTTTTGATACTCGGACTCCGCGTTAGAAACAGCCAGTTCATCCGAAGGATCTGTTCCCGCGTCTATTGCCGCAATATCCTCAAGGAAATTCTCATATATACCTGTCATATCGTGACGCACCTCAAGAGAATCACACAGCACATCTACTCCGTAGCTCATAAGTCCGCCAATGATACCGTCAAAATGATCATTATCGAGTATCTCGAACAACACCTTTTGGGTAACCTCTTCGTTTTCAAGAACCGAAATGAAATTTCCCTTTATGTCGTCCAAAGCATCTGTTTCAACGATGCATGCGAAAATGTCTGCGATAGTGTGTACGTCCTTCTTAACAGTCTCCATATTACTTCCAACAAACATCTCACACAGTTGCTTTGTGAGCTCTTCAGAATTTTCCCCCAAAGAAGGAGCTTTGACACCTGCAAATTTTTCTCCGTTTACCCACTTTTTAGATGCCGAATCAAGCAATTCCGCTGTTGCCGCGGGGATAAACTTTGTTTCTTCAAATGCATCTCCTACCATTCTTACGGTGCTTGCCGCTTCCGCGCGATCGCAAGACTTATCTCTTACGGCACACACTGCTTCTCCAATGTAGGTGACGATCTCCATCTCATCATTCAGATTGGATTTCTGATCCGCAAGCTTATAGCTCGTCATACCTGAAACCAAAAGATCTCCGCCGAGAACTTTTACCGTCTTAGTTCCAACGTTTTCCGCAAGGGCATCGGTAACAGAAACCGCGGTGGAAAGAGTCTCGTCCTCAGAGCCTCCGCCTACCATCATCATAACTCCGTTAACAATCGTAATATAGGGAGGTATGGGGGCTGTCAATGCAATAAACATACAAAGAGCGCAAACTCCTCCAAGTACCATTCCCAATATTCCGCCCTTTTTAGTCTTTAACTGCTTCTTGGCGGAAAGCTTTTTTCCTTTGGAATTGTAGCGAACCTCGGTCGTCCCTTTATCCAAAAGCTTCTTTACCGCATAAGCGATATGAGGAACGAACAATCCGATTATTCCGCGAATGATCGCAAATATAATATAAAAGATCAACGGCGCTGTAAACATTGCGATAAAAGCACCTATCAAGCCCAAAGCCGAGGGCATAGAGCTAAACGCCTCTGCCACCTCAGTAGGCAACGAAGAAATAAGCTCTTTAGTCACAGCATCAGCAAGCGTTTTTCCGAGGATCGATGAAAGAATGACCGAAGCCACAGCAGAAACAACGATGTTCACAAGGCGGAACGCCGAATATTCCCATTCGTATCTGCGTCCTTTCAATACTCCCAAGAAAATGACAAGTGCCATCAAGCCAAGAATAACACTCGAAACTATTCCATAAATCATAAAAAAATTCTCCTTTTCATTTTATACGGCTTTCGCCGAAGGTCACTAAAAACCGAGTTCAAAGCTTTCGATACTCCTCAGAAAGCACTGCACATATTCCGATAGTACGGTATTTTCCTTTTACCAGCATCGATTCTCTTCTGAAGCCCTCAAATGTCATACCAAGCTTATCCATCACGTGACGTGATGCCTCATTTCCAAGCATAAATTTAGCTTCGATCCTATGAAGCCCTATCACGTCAAAGCCAAAGCGCAACGCCTCCGACGCCGCCTCTGTGCCGTACCCCATTCTATGATAATCGGGATTTAGAACGTATCCTATCTCCCCGACATTGTTAGGTGTATCTATACGGGTAAAGCCGCAAGTTCCTATCATTTTTCCGCTCGACTGTTCGATAACCGCCCAATCGTAGAAATCTCCTGCTTTATAGCGGCTCTCTATATATTTAAGATAGTCCCTCGTATAAGAGAGTGACTGATGCGGCGACCACAAAAGATAGGTCGTTACGTCTTCCCTTTGAGCGTAATCAAACATATCGTTTGCATCGCTCTCCTTCATCGGACGCAAGATAAGACGCTCTGTCCTAAGAGTTGGCATAGCCGAAAAAATCTTATAAATTTTTTCGCGTTTCATAATCGCATCTCCCTTTTTCAACAATCGGTGAAACACTCTTCTTTACATTATAATACAAATATGAAAAATTTTCAAGTGTTTTAGGAAAATATATTCATATAACGTATATTTTTCCGCATTTTTTATAAAAGCTCCGAAAGTTTTACTATGTATCTGTCGGATATCGCCTTCATTTCGTCAATATACTCACTCGAGGACGGATCGTATATACCGTACGCCATCATTCCCGCAAGCTTTGCGGTCTTAACAGCACCAACGTTATCATCTATAAAAATTATATTCTCGACGCACTCTCCGATTTTTTTTGCCGCCGACTTGTAAATATCGGGATCGGCTTTTGTGTTTTCAAAATCATCGCACGACCATACGTTTGTAAACAGATCCCATATTCCGATTCGTTTAAGGCAGGGATCAAGAGCATCGTGCGGACTTGCGGTAAGCACATTAAGATCCGCACCGCGTTCTTTAAGCGCACGAAGCGTGTCAACAACGCTCTCCTTTGCCATTATACGATAAGTATATTCTTCCTTTGCGTATCGGTTCATTTTAGCAACAAGTGCTTCGACCGTCTCATCTATTCCAAGCTTGCGGAAATATTCGGCTGTTCCCCGATATCCCAAAGGCGTAATGATCTTAACAATATCACTGCCGTATTTTACTTCATTTTCGTCGAGAATACGCAGCATGACCGAAACGAACGTAGGCATAGAGTCCACAAGAGTTCCGTCAAAATCAAACAAATACGTTTTTTTCATAATATTAAATCCTTTCTGCTCAATTTCCATACGCGGATATTATAGAGCCCGCAATGACCTCGCCTATACGTCTGTAACCCGCGGGAGATTTATGTACCTGATCGGCATTATAAGGATAAGGCGCGGGATGTTGCTTATTCGTTATTCCCGTATATTCCTCAAGCACGACCTTGCCGTCTCTCCACTGATAATAAGATTCTCCCTTTACGTATCGTATGCGCTCGTAGCTTACGGGGTATCCCTTTTCATCGAGACGGTACGGAGAATACGGAGATGGAGTTTCATTTGACTCAAACCCAAATACATTCCACGTATGAGGATTTATACCTGACGTATGGAAAAGATCGCACACGGGGATAGAGTTTCGTCTTGCGACCTCGATCTGAACTTTCGCCATATTTTCAAGCGATTTTCCAGATCCCTTTCCGTCCACATCTCCAAACCCGTCAACGTCTACCCATGGATATTTTCCCGAGCAATCGACTGTAACGATAAGCAATTTACAGGTAAGGTTGTTTGCCTTGCCAAGCTCCTCGTAGATCCTGTCTATACAGTACTGCATCATACCCGCAATAGTTATGTCTCCGCCGCTTTTAGCGTATCTGTCACCTGCTCTTCCTATAGCCGTATGTCTGTTGTTATATCCGCCAAGCAGAACGATAAGATCCTTGTCAGCTACGTCGTTTACGCAAAGAGGACGCAGCACTCCCGAAGCGTCGGTATAATTGTCGTATTCTCCGCCGAGCCCCTTATCTCCATCGACCATAGCTACAAGTCCTACTCCGCCCTTGCAGTGATAATAGGTCTCTATTCCGAGTATTTCCTTTACGATCTCGGGATAAACGCGTCTTGCAGTAAGAGAGTCTCCTATGAACAATACTTTTTTCCCTTGCCATGCACCGTATGATTTTTCCATTATTATAGCTCCTGTAAAAATTAAGTTTTCTAGGCTCATTATACCACCGCAAGAAAATAAAGTCAACCACACTTTTGAACAAAAATTTATCTTTTCGCTTTTTATCATTTTTTGCATATTTATTGTATAAATTGCTTTTTTGTATTTGACAAATTTTTTTCACTATGATATAATATAAGTAACTGTATGTACTTCAAGATATTGAAAGGATAAAACATGTCAACAAGCGACAAATATCTTGCTCTTGAGCAATACGTCCTTCCCGTTTTATTTGACAATACGATAGAAGCTCATCGCATATCGTTACGTATCTTCAACTATCACGGAATAGCATCCTTCATATACGGAAAAAGACGATTTATTGATATATTCGATATATCCTCCAAAACCTTAAAATTCCCCGATACTAACGAAGAAAGGCTTATCGCGGAAGAACTTATCGAGTTTGCGGATAAATATTCGGACATGCTTTGCGTCCTAATCCCTTGCTCAAAAAAAGCGAAATATCTTGCGGATAGATTTTCAGAAGAGCTTGAGGCTCGTTATATCATAGCCAATCCAAGTGATTTCGGCTCTTCCTCGCCCATTGAATATCTTGCGCGATCACTCTGAAGATATCAAAATTACAGAAAGGTGTTGATAAGATTGGATAATACAACGCTCGGGATACTTGGCGGTCTCGGTCCTATGTCAAGCGTATATTTTTATGAAATGCTCACGGCTCACACCAAAGCATCCAAAGATCAACAACACCTTAATATCATCATATCCTCGCGAGCAGATACTCCCGACCGAACCGATTATATCTTGGGCCGAAGTGAAGAAAGCCCTCTCCCCGTTATAATCGAGGAAGCGCAAAAACTTACTCGCGCGGGAGCTGATATCATCGCTATTCCCTGTAATACCGCGCATTGCTTTTACGAGGGAATATGCGATAAAGTAGACACACCTATACTAAGTATTATACGCATGACAGTCGAGTTTTGTCGCTCTTTAGGACTTCGTAAGGTAGGACTTTTGGCGACCGAAGGGACGGTAGCCTCCCGCGCTTACGAAAACGCGCTACGGGAGGTAGGTATAGACTGTATCGTACCAAAAGAAAAAGATCAAAACACCGTATCAGATATCATTTACGGACAGATCAAAAAAGGTCTTGCCCCAAATATCGACTCATTTTTAGAAGTAGTTGACACTTTAAGACACGAGGGCTGTGAACGAATGATACTCGGTTGCACCGAGCTATCATTGCTCAAACGAAATCATCTTCCGGGGAACGACTTTATAGACTCACTTGAGGTTCTCGCACTCTCGGCAATACGACTATGCGGAAAAGAACCGAAAAACTTTGACGCGGAGCTGATGTCATTCTCCGTCCCATACAACAATACTTTTGATCATAGGATCGTGAAAGGAAACAAACCATGCTGTTAAGCGAACTTTTGAAGGTCATTGATTATAACGGTATCATTAACCGTTCGGGTATAGATCCCGAAACTACCGATATCCTTTCGTTGAGCTGCGACTCACGAAAGGTCTTTAACGATTCTATGTTTGTCTGTCTCTCGGGTGCGGTTGCCGACGGCCACGCTTTCGCAAGATCCGCATACGGAGAGGGTTGCCGTATATTTGTCGTTGAACACGAGATAAAGCTCGACGATGATGCGTTCATCATAATAACCTCCGACACAAGAACAGCTTTTGCTCGTCTCTCTGCAAAATTTTTTGGCGATCCCGCCGAGGAAATGACTATAATCGGTATAACAGGAACAAAGGGAAAGACTACCTCCTCCCTGCTTATATACGACATTCTCAACAAGAACGGAATACCTACGGGATATATAGGCTCAAACGGCGTGTTCTTCCAGAACACACGCTTCCACACCGTAAACACCACTCCCGAAAGCTACGATCTTCATATGCATATGAGAAAAATGCTTGACGCGGGCGTAAACACGCTTGTTATGGAGGTCTCCTCTCAAGCGCTCAAAATGGCTCGTGTTCACGGTATAAAATTTGATATAAGCGTATTCACCAATCTTTCTCCCGACCATATCGGAGAGTTTGAACACCCCGATTTTGACGATTACAAGAATTGCAAGCGTTCGCTTTTCAACGACTACGGCACAGAATATATCGTTTATAACGCAGACGACGAGTACGGTGAGGAAATGGTATCCTCAAGCAGAGCGGAAAAAGCAAGTATCGCGATCCGTACAAAGAGCGCAGACCTTTGCGCTGACAAAATAACGTATTTCCGTTCCCCCGGCACGATAGGCGTAAGCTTTGAATGTACGGGACTCGGAAAGACTTTCCCTGTCTCTCTCTCCTTCCCGGGGGAATTCAGCGTTTACAATGCGCTGACCGCTATCGCGGTTTGTTCGCGTATGGGACTTGATACAGATGTCATTTGCGACACAATGAAAGAAACGCGTATCAAGGGACGCTTTGAGACCTACGAGCTTCCCAACGGCGCTACAGTAGTTATCGATTACGCGCATAACGGTGTCAGTCTTAAAGCCGCGCTTCAGGGCTTACGCACTTATGAGCCTACAAGACTTATCTGTCTGTTCGGCTCTATCGGCGGACGCACGAGAATGCGCCGTGCAGAGCTTGGTCTTGTCGCATCTCGCGACGCAGACTTCTGTATTCTCACTTCGGACAATCCCGACAACGAGCCGCCTGCGGCTATCATTAGTGAGATAGCGTCTTATTTCACCGCGGGCTCTTGCCCTTACGTCGCTATCCCCGACAGAAAGCAGGCTATCGAATACGCCCTCTCGCACTCCGAAAAGGGCGATATAATCCTGCTTGCAGGTAAGGGTCACGAGACATATCAGACCGTTTGCGGTGTCCGCCTCGATTTCAGCGAAGCAGAGATAGTTTCGGATTACGCTCACGAATTTGCTAACGAAAATCTTTCTTGATATAAAAAAAGCGAAAGATCCATTGGAACAGCTGTTCCGATGGATCTTTCGTATTGTTTGGTTATTCCGCTTCCTTTTCAATTGTATCGGCAAAGCGGAAGCCTGCGGTCTCGCTTACAGGAAGCGAGAACACGAGCGCGTGAGCCTTTGAATCTACTCCCGCATTCTGCATAATAGCCTTCATAATATCTTTTTTCTTATCAACATTCGATACGATAAAAACTATTTCCTTCTCTTCGGCAAGTGTAACGCCGAGGAACTTCTCTGCTCCCGCTACCGTTCCTTTGGCGCGGATAGTCGTTCCGCCTCTCGCTCCCGCCTCACGTGCCGCATCCATTACGAGATCGGTATAGCCCTTTTCATATATCGCCATTATAAGTTCATGCTCTGATTCATATTTCATTTCCGTTCCCTCCGTTTCGGGAGCACGCTCCTGCCCCTCGGTAAAATATTCAAAGGTCCTCATTCCGCCCATTCCCGAAAGAGCAACAGCCATTGCAACTCCTCTGTCGGGAAGGTCTATCTTCATTTTATTGGTGAGCAATCTCTTTATTTTTCTCATCGTGCTTCCCGTTATCACCGAGAAAAGCATCGTCTTTTCCGTCTTTTCTATTCCCAAAAGATTCAAGGTCTTTGCATGAGCAGTACCGTTGCACTGCGTCGAATAGATAAGAGATACACCGTTTTCACGATAAAAATCTTCATATTCTTCGGTATCATCACGCTTTACTATCGTGATCCAAAAAAACAGATCCTTCATTCTGCACCTCCGTTAAAATTCAATGATGTCGTCATCGGAAACAGAGGTTGATTCATTATCCGTAACGATAGGTTCTTCTATAATATCTTCCTCTGCCGCCATAGCTTTCGCGCGACTCTGCTTGATCCTGAAGACAAGTCCAAGTATCTGTATAGCGATAAGCGGGGTCATCGCAACCATAGCAACAACGCCGAACGCATCCTCAACTATATTGCCGCCGACAGCCGTACAAGCTCCGACCGCAAAGGGCAAAAGGAATGTAGCCGTCATAGGTCCTGATGCCACTCCGCCCGAGTCAAACGCGATAGACGTAAATATATCGGGGACGAAAAACGTCAATATCAATGCTATCGCATATCCCGGAACGAGCACGTAAAGTATCGGTATCTGCAAAAGTACACGAAGCATCGCGATACCTACAGAAAGAGCGACACCGAGCGAAAGCGCAAGTGAAAGCATACGCCCGGGGATCGCACCCGCGGTTTCCCTCTCGACCTGCTTTGTAAGAACGTGCACCGCAGGTTCTGCCGCAACGATAAAGTAACCTATAAGCATTCCAAGAGGAACTATGATCCACTTGAGATCGGTTTCCGCCATCGCTTGACCGAGATAGTTACCTACAGGCATAAATCCTACGTTTACACCAGTTAGAAAAATGACAAGTCCTACATATGTATATACCACTCCGACGAGTATCTTTCCAAGGCCTCCCAACTTTGCGCCGCCGCTTATTGCGCGGAATATAAGGAAGAATATGACTATCGGTCCGACAGCTATCGCGACCTCCGTCATATAATGCGGTAACGCCTCTATAAATGTCAATAATATATCGCGGGAATTTTGCAACGCGGGGATATCGTACGATGGAGGCTCTGCCTCTCCTCCGCCTGTTATAAGTCCGAGTATCATAACTGCAAGTATCGGTCCTACCGAACAAAGCGCGACGAGACCGAATGAGTCGTTGCTTCCGTCATCAGAACGTATAGAAGCGACACCGACTCCGAGTGCCATAATAAACGGCACTGTCATAGGTCCTGTCGTTACTCCGCCCGAGTCAAACGAAACGGCAAGAAAGTTCTTCGGTATAAAAAACGCGAGTACAAATACAACGAGATAAAATGCTATGAGAAGATATTTCAGTCTTACGCGAAACAGTATACGCAGCAACGCTATGACAAGCATAACACCTACGCCAAGCGCAACAGAAAGTATCAGCGCGTAATTATCGATCGAGGTCAGCTGATTTGCGAGGACCGTAAGGTCGGGCTCGGATATCGTTATCATAACTCCGACAATAAACGAAACTATGACGATAACGGATACTTTTCGCGTAGCTGTCATACGCGCGCCGACGTACTCGCCCATAGGCGTCATTGCGGTATCAGCTCCAAGCGTGAAAAAGCCCATTCCGAGTATGATCAACACTGCGCCGATAACGAAAGACAAAAGCATTGCCGCCGATACGGGAAAAAACGTTACAAGCAAAAGTAACACTATCACCGATACAGGAATGACCGATGCCACAGATTCCGATATCTTTTCACGAAGTATCGTGTTTTTCAAAAGCTTCACGGCATATTCCTTTCCTATTAATTTACATTATTGTTTTTATTATATCATATGCACAATTTAATTTCAATACTTTTTTCAAAAACGAATTCCAATTCAGCCTCAAATTAATTGACAATAACAACTTTGTATGTTATAATATTTTATATATTTATATGCTTGTAAAGGAGGAACAAAATGGACGCTCTTGATAAAGCCATACTTGTATGTCTCTCCGAAAACGCGCGTATGACCGCGTCAGCTATTGCAAAGCGGGTAAGACTTTCGGTCTCCTCCGTTACCGAGCGAATGAAAAAGCTCGAAGAAAGCGGGGTTATCGAACAATACACCTTACTCGTTAACGGTGAGGCGATAGACCGCAATACTGAAGCTTATTTCGAGGTCACGCTCGAAAACGCCTCATACGAAGAAAGCTTTTGCGACTTTGCCTGCTCTCTGCCCGAGGTCCTGCGATGCGACCTTATAGCCACGGATTTCGACTGTCTTTTGTTCGTCAACTGCGCCGACGTAACCGCGCTTGACGAACTAAGAATAAAGCTTTCAAATCTTCACGGAGTAAAAGGAATAAAGCTTCGTCTTGTGCTTCACAGACACAAAAGAAGCGTTTCTCCTCTTATATAAAATTTGCTGCCGCATAAAAAAAGCTGCGCACTCATAATCTTTAATATCATAAATCATTTATTGAAAGGACTTGCTCTATCTACTATGAAAAATCTTGGATATTATAACGGAAAGATTGATACCATCGAAAATATGACGATACCTATGAATGACCGCGCTTGTTATTTTGGCGACGGCATCTACGAAGTAACGTATGCGAGAAACCATAAAATGTACTGTCTTGATGAGCATTTGGACAGAATGTATAGGAGTGCGGCTAAGCTTAACATAAAAGTTCCGCTTTCAAAAGAGGAATTTGTCGAGCTTCTCTACGATCTTGTAAATCGAGTTGACGCTGACGAGCAGATCATATATTGGCAGATAAGCCGCGGAACTGCGTTCAGAATACACGCGCCTAAAGAAGAGCTCACGGCAAACGTATTTATAAACATTCGTCCGATGTCGATCAAGGATACCTATCAACCTATGAAGCTTATCACGATGGAGGACACTCGTTTCCTTCACTGTGACATAAAGACGATAAACCTCATTCCTGCCGTTATGGCATCTATCAAGGCACAGGAAATGGGAGTTGACGAGACCGTTTTCCACAGAGGTGAATTTGTCACAGAATGTGCGCACTCCAACGTTTCGATAATCCGTGCGGACGGCGCATTGCAGACCGCTCCCGCCGACAACAAGATACTTGAAGGTATAGCAAGAGGAAATCTTATCAAGTTCTGCAAGAAATTCGGCGTTCCCGTAATTGAGGAAGCATTTACGCTCGACGAAATGATGAACGCTGCCGAGATAATTGTTACCGCGTCGGGTACGCTTTGCGCTCCCGCAAGTGAGATAGACGGCATCAAGGTAGGAGGAAAAGCTCCCGAGCTCTTGAAACAGCTTCAGGACGCGCTTGTCGGAGATTTTATCGAAAAGACGACTGTATAAAGATATATCTTGCGCAAGCAAAAAAACATAGAAAAGGGTGCGCACTCTAAAGGACGTTTTGGAAATTTAATAGAATACGTTACCTGCCGACAGAAAAAGGACGAAGAATTCTTAAAATTCCTCGTCCTTTTTATACGATCATCAAATATAAACTTTATTCTAAGCAGTATTTTCTTCTTTGTTTTTTGGATCAAATTCAAGAAATCAAAGCAAATAGTAGTCACATTCGTCGCCGATCCAGCCTTATAGCTCTTTGCACCTTAAAGTTAACGGAGCAAAGACACGTTTTAATCCTTTTTCGAATGGCACGAGCCGTTCATACCGCATGCCCCGCAAGAGCCTCCGCAGGAGCAAGAGCTCTTGCCTTTTTTCTTATTTCTTACCATATTGACTATTATCGCCGTAATTATACCTGCCAATATTAAACAGATAACAGCGGTAATTATAATATCCTTAACAAGCATTTTTGCTCCTTTCTGTAGATTTTATACGTTTAATCTTTTTCCCTTTTTATCCTTTGCGGGTCTTACGAGCATATAAGTGATAAAAATGATAATAACGATAGCGCCTACAAGTCCCATTATATTAAGCGCGGTAGCTGTAAACGCTCCCGTAATGAGAAGCGTCGCCTGGTACGCAATAAGAGCCATTGCGTACGCAAATCCGCATTGATAGATTATCGCAAACGCCGTCCACTTGAAGCTGTTCATCTCACGTCTGATAGCGCCGATAGCCGCAAAGCAAGGAGCGCAAAGAAGATTGAAAACAAGGAAAGAAAGTCCGCTTGCGTATATAAACGAAGCAGCGATCCCCTCTATGCCTCCATAAACGATTCCCATAGTAGCGACAATATTTTCCTTAGCTATAAAACCTGTAATAGAAGCGACTGCCTTCTGCCAAGTACCAAATCCCAAGGGCACGAATATCCACGCTATTCCCTTTCCTATGTAAGCAAGAATACTATTCGACACCTCTTCCTCGGAGAGCATACGGAAGCTTCCGTCTACAAAGCCGAAGTAGGTCGTGAACCAAATGATGACCGACGAGAGCAGGATAACCGTTCCCGCTTTCTTTATAAATGACCAGCCTCTTTCCCACATACTGTAAAGAACGTTCTTGACGGTAGGCATATGATATGCGGGAAGCTCCATAACGAACGTTGCGGGCTCACCTGTGAATAGCTTTGTCTTCTTTAGCATTATTCCCGAAATTACTATCGCAATCATTCCTATAAAGTACGCCGACGGAGCTACCCACCATGCGCCGCCAAAGACCGCGCCCGCGATCATAGCGATAAACGGAAGCTTTGCTCCGCAAGGGATAAACGTCGTTGTGATTATAGTCATTCGGCGGTCACGGACGTTTTCTATCGTCCTTGATGCCATAATACCCGGAACTCCGCAGCCCGTACCGATAAGCATAGGAATGAAGGATTTGCCCGAAAGACCTAACTTACGGAATACTCTGTCCATAACGAACGCGATTCTTGACATATATCCGCAAGCCTCAAGAAAAGCAAGGAAGATAAACAAAACAAGCATCTGAGGAACGAATCCAAGTACCGCGCCAACGCCCGCTACTATACCGTCAAGTATAAGACCCGACAGCCATTCGGGACATTCGAATGTTGAAAGTCCCATCTCTACGAGTGCGGGGATTCCCATGACCCATACGCCGTATTCCGAGGGATCGGGAGCGGAAAAATCGTAAGAAGCATAAATATTTGCCGCTTCTTTAAGCTCAGCTCCAGTTGAGGTTACCTCCTCTTCAGAAAGCGTCTCTTCATCAACAACGGTATATTTAAATTCATAATTATCGGGGACAAGCGCAATAGCGGAATTGAGCAATATCTTCGCGTTTACGTCGTTAAAGCTCTCCGATTCAACGTCAAGCGCTTTGGAAAGCTCCTCGGAGTCGATCGATTCGATAAATCCGTTCACTACCGTGTAAGCAGATTCAAACTCCTCAGCCTTTTCGGTATATTCTCCGTCGATACCGAAAAGGTGGAAGCCGTCGCCAAACAGCTTATCGTTCGTCCAATCGGTAACAAACGTTCCTACGGTCGTGACCGAGATAAAGTACACAAGGAACATAACCGCGGCAAATATGGGAAGCGCTAACCATCTGTTCGTCACGACCTTGTCTATCTTGTCGGAGGTAGTAAGTCTGCCTATGCTCTTTTTCTTGTAGCAGTCCTTCAATACGGAAGCTATGTACTCGTATCTCTCGTTGATTATTACCGATTCGGCATCATCGTCCTTATCGGTCTCGACCTTTATGATATCCTTTTCTATATGAGCAAGCTTTTCTTTGTCAAGCTTTAATTGCTCGATAACCTTTTCGTCGCGCTCAAATATTTTTATAGCGTACCATCTCTGTTGCTCGTCGGGAAGCGAATGTACTGCAGCCTCTTCAATATGAGCGATAGCGTGCTCTACCTCTCCCGAAAAAACATGCGAGGGCTCTGCTTTTCCGTTTTTAGCCGCATCTATCGCAAGTTCTGCCGCCTCGAAAATTCCGTCCTCCTTGAGAGCGGATATCTCAATGACCTTGCAGCCAAGCTTACGTGAAAGTCCCTCTACGTTGATGTTATCGCCCATCTTTCGCACGACGTCCATCATATTGATAGCAACAACAACGGGGATACCAAGCTCCATAAGCTGTGTGGTAAGATAAAGGTTTCTCTCAAGATTCGTTCCATCTACAATATTAAGTATCGCGTCGGGACGTTCTCCGATAAGATAATTACGTGCTACTACCTCTTCGAGCGTGTACGGAGAGAGCGAGTATATACCGGGCAGGTCCGTAACGATAACTCCATCGTATTTCTTAATGTTTCCTTCTTTTTTCTCGACCGTAACTCCGGGCCAGTTACCAACAAATTGGTTTGAACCCGTAAGAGCGTTAAATAACGTCGTCTTTCCGCAGTTAGGGTTTCCGGCAAGAGCAATTCTCAATTTAGTGTCTGCCATTTCTTGAATCCTTTCATTCCTTCAATTAAGTGGTTAGCTCTCGCTAACTTGCGCTTCAAAAAAATTAACGGGGCTCTTCCCCATCGCCAAGAGTCTTACTCGATCTCGATCATTTCAGCGTCCGCCTTACGCAAGGACAGTTCATATCCGCGAACCATAAGTTCGATAGGATCTCCAAGCGGTGCTAACTTACGAACGTATATCTCAACACCCTTTGTAATACCCATATCCATGATCCTTCGCCTTACAGGACCTTCTCCGTGAACCTTGACGACTTTAACCGTACTTCCTATTTTCGCGCCTTTTAAAGTATTCATTTCGGTCTCCTTACAAATATATACAGTTAGCCTTGGCTAACTGTATATATTATAATATTTCAAGAAGTTTTTGTCAAGTATTTTTTTGTCGATTTGTAATATTTGTTTACTTTTTTATCCAATCATCAAATTTTATCCTATAAGATTATGCAGTTTTTACATATAAATTTAAAAGGACTTGAAAATTTTTTTGATCTGTGATATAATATAATAAAGTAACTATATCATAGCGGAGGTAAATGATGCACATTCAGGAATCCGGAGAAATGTATCTGGAATCTATATATAGATTGCTTCAGACTCAATCGCACGTAAGAGCTATTGACGTTGGAGAATATATGGGCTATTCAAAGCCGTCGGTAAGTCGCGCCATGGGGCTTCTAAAAAAAGGTGAATATATATCGGTAGATACTGACGGAAGCATCACTCTCACCGAAAGCGGAAAGGCGGTCGCTGAAAAAATATTTGAACGCCATACGCTTATCACCGAACTTCTCGTTCGACTCGGAGTTGATAAAGAGGTTGCCACAGACGACGCTTGCAAGATCGAACACGTAATTAGCGACGAATCCTTTGAGGCAATAAAAAAATATGTAGATCATCATAAACAATAAGAGTTGACTTAAAAAATAAGCCAACTCTTATTGTTTTACTTTAGATTATAGATAATAATATCGTCATCGAGGAGATCGATCGAGCCTGTTTTTGCATAATTGCCAAGCTTTTTTATCTCATCGGAATATAAAATGCTGCCGTAATCGTTTACGAGCGGCGGTATCTCGTTAAAAATTGCTCTGTATATCATATGCGCGCCGACATATCCAGCAAGCGGAAGACTATGTTTATAGCTATCGTCTATGCAAAGATCCCAAATGTCGACACCGCTTTTGATCAAGGCATCAAGTTCTCCTCTCCAATCGAGATAATAAACATTTGGATAGGTACTTGCGGCACTGTCTCCGTAGCGTTCATTGTGAGCGGGGAAAATAACGATAGGCGTATTCGATTGTTCGCAAAGATCTACAAAGGTCTTGAACGCATCAACGTCTTGCGATCTGTAAAATCCACACATAAACACCGCCGCGAAACGACCGCTCTTCATGTCGTTCTTATATTCTTCCCAGTTTTTGGAAACGGTAGCATATCCCTGAGCGTCCCAAATGACCTCATATTTATTTCTACTGCTTGCATTGCACATCTTATCAAATATCTTTCCGACACAAGATGTTCCTACAAAGCTGTTTCCCAATATCAATATAGGCTTTTCTCCCGCGCGTGCGGAAATATCGATAGTTCCCATCTGAGCATCGGTACGCGACTGTTTTACAGACATCGAATATTTTACTCTTTTCAGAGCGTATTCGTCTAACTCAGCATAATCGACCTCAAGAGTAAGCGCGCGCTCAATCCCGTCTATCGTACAGGTATATACCACACGGTGAGTATATTTTCCATCAAGATAGACAATGTTCCAAAAAGAAATTACTCCGGCGTTTGAATCAGTTTCACTTTCACAGCTTATTTCGTCTGAAGCAATATCTTTCTTAGTAACCAATAATTTACCAATGGTTTGACCGTCACGAAGAATATCAAGCCCTTCTATACTCGCCTTCAACGTCCATTCAACAGGTAAGGCAAGCGAAAGAACTTCTGTCGAAGCATTATCAAATGAGAAGCATCTAGTCTTCGCGCTTTTCGAGGTCTTACACTCTATATTTTTATAATTATTTAAAATCGCAGAGTCTGCGGATTCTTTAACGTCAGTGTCTTGTGTTTCATTAATATTAATAATATTATTATTTAAGCAAGACGTAAATGAAAAGCAAAGGCAAACTACCATAAATATACACAAAAGCTTTATTAATCGTTTTGTCATATTGATCTCTCCATAAAAAGAAACTTACTATAGTAATTATATCATAATTTTAGGCTCTTTGTCAATAGTTGGGATGAAGAATATCTGACTAAAAGATAAAGAACAATTAAAATGCATAGAAAAAGCGCCACGAAGCGAAGCGGAGTGGCGCTTT
>JAZSIP010000114.1:0-4244 GCA_045533915.1 Eubacteriales bacterium | reverse complement strand
CTTGATATTTGTATCAAGCTGATGTCGACTATGAGTAATACACTGGCGCCGATGTTCTATGCTTATCGGCTGTTCTAATAAATAAATACTCCTTAGAAGGCCCCCGGCTTATGCTGGGGGCTATTTCTTTGGTATAATTAGTGTAATGAAGAAGATTGTCATAATAATTATTCCTATCATTTTTCTATATTATGAGTTTTTATAAATTCTTTTATATCCAAAAGCAATTTTATATCTTTATCTGAAAGCGCTTCGAATTCACCTAAATTCAGCAAATATCTGGGGTCTAATTTTAAAATCTGACAAATTCTTTTTAGTTGTTCTAAATTTGGTTCTTGAATATCACGCTCTATTTTTGAATAATTAGATTGATTCATAGGAATCAATTTTGCCATATCTCTCTGTGAAAGATCCATATCTTCCCTTTTATTTCTAATTTTTTGTCCAATATTCACAACACTCACCCCCTACAAAATTATTATAACATTTTTAACTAAAATCATTGACTTTTAGTTAAAAATATGCTATAATTTGAATTGGGAGTTAAATTTCAACTCATTTTGACAAAAAGCGAGGAAAATTATTTATGAAAAGCAAATCGTTATTTATGCAGATTCTGTTTGTAATTATTCTTGCCGTCATTTGTCTGTTATTAACTTTAGGGATATCATTTTTGGCAGGCTCATTGAATGTAGATTTATTTGATTTTGAAAATCTCAATTTTTCAAATATGATTCCCATTCTTCTACTATGTGGATTCATTAGTTGTGTCGTAGTCGGAATATGTGTGCTTTTCGTTATACGGACAGCTTTGGTCAAAACAAAAGAATATTTAAAAAATAGCGATGACGAAAAAGGAGAAACAAAAAAATGAAGTGTACCAATCACCCCGAACGCGAAGCCGACGGTATGTGTGCCTATTGCGGTAAGCCCTTTTGTAAAGAATGCTTGGTCGAAGTAAAAGGCAGAATGTACTGCAAAGATGATCTTGGAAATGTCATTGATGAAGCAAAGCAACAATCAGCAAACGCAGTTCCAACTATCAACATAACCAATTCAAACGATAGTGTTAACACTAATAGTAATGTAAATAATACTATGGGATTTGGACTTCCTGCAAGAAAGAGCAAAATGGTTGCTCTCATTCTTTGCATTCTCGGATTCTTTGGTTTAGCCGGATTGCATAGAATGTACGTTGGAAAAGTCGGAAGCGGCGTTCTTTATCTTTTTACATACGGAATTTGTTTGGTTGGAACGATTTTAGATTTGATTTCGATCATCTCCGGCGGTTTCCGCGACAGTTATGGTCAACCTTTGGCATAAATATAAAAATGCATCAAAAAGAAAAAAGCAAGCCCTACATTCCTTGTTTGTAGGGTTTGCTCTTTTTTGTCTTTTTTATGTAATTACAAAATTTATTCCTTTTCCACTGTGCATTATAAAGAATTTGTTTGGAATTTCGTGCCCTGGTTGCGGTCTTACACGAGGTTTTATTTCTATCCTCAAGCTTGATTTCAAAGCCGCTACACAATATAACGTTTTATCAATACCGCTTTTTATAGGCATTGTAATTTACGGATTACTTTGCGTTTCAGATATTCTTAGAAACCGTAATGATGTAGAGCGAATTGAAGAACAGTGCAAGAAAAAATATATGTTAGCTGTTTTTCTAATCATTTTCGGTATTTCCATATACTTGAATGATATATTATAATTCAAACATTTTCTTTTTTGGTTACTTTTTTCTTTTTTAAAAGAAAAAAGTAACATAAGGCATCCCCGCGTCCTTAAAGCGTTGCCGCCATTACGGCTTTGATGGTATGCATACGGTTTTCAGCTTCGTCAAAGACGATAGACTGTGCGCTTTCGAACACCTCGTCGGTGACCTCCATGCAATCAAGTCCGAACTGATCGTATATCTGCTTACCTGTTGTAGTCTTAAGGTCGTGGAAAGCGGGCAGACAGTGCATAAAGCGACACTGCTCACCTGCGTTCTGCATAAGCGCAGAAGTCACACGGTAGGGCATAAGATCGTCGATACGCTCTTTCCAAACCTCCGCGGGCTCGCCCATAGATACCCAAACGTCAGTATAAATAACGTCAGCGCCCTTGGTTGCAACCATAGGATCTTCAATAAATTCAAGTGTCGCGCCCGTTTCCTTCGCGATAGCCATACAGGTATCAACAAGAGCTTGGTCGGGGAAATATTTTTTCGGAGCGCAAGCAACGAAATGCATTCCCATCTTAGCGCAACCGACCATAAGAGAGTTGCCCATGTTGTAACGCGCGTCACCCATGTAAACGAGCTTCACTCCGCGAAGCTTTCCGAAATGCTCACGTACCGTAAGGAAATCCGCAAGTATCTGCGTGGGGTGGAATTCGTTTGTAAGTCCGTTCCATACGGGAACGCCCGCGTATTTAGCGAGTTCTTCAACGATCTCCTGACCATATCCGCGGTATTCTATGCCGTCGAACATTCTGCCAAGCACACGTGCCGTGTCGGCAATGCTTTCCTTTTTGCCTATCTGCGAACCCGTGGGGTCGAGATATACAGGGTGCATACCGAGATCCGCACACGCAACCTCAAACGCGCAACGTGTACGGGTACTCGTCTTTTCAAATATGAGAGCTATATTTTTTCCCTCGCAAAGTCTGTGCGGAACGCCCGCCTTTTTCTTTGCCTTAAGCTCTGCGGCAAGATCGATAAGACCTTCTATCTCGCAAGGTGTAAAATCAAGAAGCTTTAAAAAGCTCTTTCCCTTTAAATTCAACATTTCATTCCTCCAAATTTATGAGTTTGAAAGCTCGGCGGCAACAGCTTTTATAGTCTCTACCGCCTCTTTAAGTACGTCCATAGGAATATTAAGAGCAGGTAAAAGTCTTACCTTGTGCTTAGCCGTAAGGCAAAGAACTCCGCGCTCAATACACTTTTTAACAACGTCGGCAGCGGAAGCTTCTGTCTCAATTCCGATCATAAGTCCAAGACCGCTCACAGACTTTACGCCTTTCGCTCCGTCAAAAGCGGAGAATACGTACTCACTCTTCTTTTTAATATCGGCAAGAAGCGTATCGTCTATGCGTTCAAGAATACTTACTCCACCCGCACACGCAACGGGATTTCCTCCGAAGGTCGATCCGTGATCACCGTGTCCGAGAACTTTCTGAACTTTCTCCGAAAGGATAGCCGCGCCGAGCGGAAGTCCTCCGCCGATGCCCTTTGCTGTGGTAACTACGTCGGGAGAAATACCGTAATTCATATAAGAGTAAAGCGCACCCGTTCGCCCGTTACCCGTTTGTACCTCGTCAACAATGAGGATAATATCATTCGCTGCCGCATATTCCGCAACGCCCTTTACGTATTCGGGTTCAAGAACGTTCACACCGCCCTCTCCCTGAATACATTCTATCATAATACCCGCAACCTTTTTCTCATTTGCAATCTTCAAAAAGGCATTAAGATCGTTTGCGGGAGCGTGTACAAAGCCGGGGGTCAAAGGCTGAAACAGCTCGTGGTAATGCTCCTGTCCCGTAGCCGCAAGTGTCGTCAGCGTTCTGCCGTGGAATCCGTTTTCAAGCGTGATTATCGTAAAATAGTCCGCGCCTTTCTTTTCTGCCGAATATTTACGCGCGACCTTGATAGCGCACTCGTTTGCCTCAGCGCCCGAGTTACCAAAGAACACCTTGCTAAGTCCCGTGCGTGTGCAAAGTATCTCCGCAAGCTTTCCGCAAGGCTCTGTATAATAAAGATTCGACATATGCTGAACCTTTGAAAGTTGGCTGGTTATCGCCTTTACCCATTCGTCATCGGCAATTCCGAAAGCAGTAACGCCGATTCCCGAGCCCATATCTATATATCTCTTTCCGTCGGTATCATACACCTCCGAGCCTTTTCCGCTGACTATCTCAACGGAAAATCTCGCATAAGTTGGAGCGACGTATTCTTTGTCGCGAATCTGTATATCGCTCATATCAGCCTCCCGTTACCATAGTACCAGCACCCTCGTCGGTGAGAAGCTCCATAAGAATGGAGTGCGGTACTCGTCCGTCCATGATAATAACGTTCTTAACACCCTTTTCGATAGCCTCGATACAGCATTCGACCTTGGGTATCATACCGCCCGAAATAATTCCGTCGTCAAAGAGCTTCTTTGCATCCTCAAGGTCGATCTCCGAAATAAGTGAGGAGGGATCGTCCTTGTCTCTGAGTATTCCCGCAATGTCAGTCATTGCAATAAGGCTCTCCG
>JAZSIP010000063.1:0-24014 GCA_045533915.1 Eubacteriales bacterium | reverse complement strand
GACACCCATGTGAGCGTAGCCTGCATCCTTCATAACGCTTGTAACGTCAGCAAAGTCAAGGTTGATAAATCCGGGAATTTTAATAAGCTCTGAAATACTGCGAACACCCTGAAGGAGAACTTCGTCAGCTTTTTCAAATGCGTTTTTAAGTGTAATTCTCTGTTCGCTGACATATTTAAGTCTGTCGTTGGGAATTACGATAAGGCTGTCAACCTGCTCTGCAAGCTTTGCAATACCTTTTTCAGCAAGTGACATACGGTTTCTGCCTTCAAATTTGAAGGGCTTTGTAACAACACCGATTGTGAGAATACCCATCTCTTTTGCAATCTGTGCAATTACGGGAGCTGCGCCTGTTCCCGTTCCGCCGCCCATACCTGCGGTTATAAATACCATATCAGTTCCCGCGAGAACTGCCTTGATCTCATCGATGGATTCCTCAGCCGCTCTTGCACCGATGCTGGGATTTGCGCCCGCGCCAAAGCCCTTAGTGATCTTTTCACCGATAACGACCTGCGTTTCAGCCATTGAGTTCTTCAATGCCTGACGGTCTGTGTTTATTACTACGAAGTCCGCTCCGCGAACTCCCGAGGCGATCATACGGTTAACAGCGTTATTTCCGCCGCCGCCTACACCGATCACCTTAATATTAACAATACGTTCTTCGCTATTATCGTGTTCAAAAGTCATTCGTAAATCCTCCTACGTATTTTTTTACGCCAAAGCGCAATATACGCTCCTAAAATAATTCATACTAATATAATACTATACTTTTTGTTATTTTTCAATAGTTTTTTCAAAATTTTAATGATTATTTTACAATTTTTTTCGCCCATCTAAAAAAGACCCCTCGCAAGTCGAAAAAAAAACGACTTGCGGTGGGTCTTTTTGTTATCATATCAATTTATATCATTCCGTTTTTCCTGAGATCGCCCTCAAGCTGACTTTTCGGACGGTATCCGATAAGTGTCTCCGCCACCTCTCCGTTTTTTATCAAAAGAAGCGTTGGAATACTTGCTATATTATATTTCATAGCAAGAGACGGTACTTCGTCAACGTTTACCTTGCAAACCTTTATTTTATCCGAATACTCCGCGTCTATCTCCTCGAGTATCGGCGCGATCATGCGGCAAGGTCCGCACCAAGTTGCCCAAAAATCAAGTATTACAGGTCTGTCCGAGCCTATTACCTCGTTCTCAAAATTTACGTCTGTAATTATAACCTCTGCCATTTTTTACTTCCCTTTCTCTGTTCTATTCTGTTGTATTCTGTTTATAGATCGGTTTAAAGGAAACCGCCGCGGGATTCGCTGCGTTTATCTCTCCGCCCGCGTAGTCCTTGACATCATCTGAGGAAACTATTTTCTTAACGGTCTCAAGCTTAGCCTCAAAATTCGACATATCGCCCATATACACCTCGTACACGCCGTCTACCGTCATATATATTTCAAAGCGGCTCGTCAGATCAAGCTTTGTTATACGTGCTTTGAAGGTATTTTGTCTGACCGTTGATATTATTTCAAGTGTCTTTTGTATCTCGTGCTCATTTTCACCGAAGCTCGGAACGCTTCCGCGTATCGCGCTCTTTATATTCGGCAGGACCAATTCGCAAGCGCCTGACTTTGATATGCGTTCCTTTGATGATGTTTCCGTCATAACTCGCATATCCGAATCAAGAACGTAATAATCTCCCGCGATATCGATATACCACGAAGGATTTTTTTCTTCAAGAGAAAACCTTACTGTGTTTGGAAACCTAGCCGTGATCCTTACCGATTCAAGATACGGACACGCTTCCAATATCTTTGCTTCGACACTTTTTTTATCTATTGAATAAAGCTTATCTCCTCTTTTGAGCGAGGACGCGTTTACAATATCGGTATACTCGTAGGTAGTAACTCCCGTGACCTCAAAATACCGTATTCCGAAAAGGCTGCGTACAAAGAGAAAAGAGGTAAAGACAAATATGGCGCACATCAATACCGTTACTATAAGTAACGACAACGCTCTTACGTCAACTTCTATTTCAAAGCGAGGCGTTTTCTTTGAACGCATTCCTTTCTCCTTCCCTTTGCTGAAGCAAAGCTTTTTACAGTCCATTACGGCTTTTTAATCTTTTTTTACTATCTTCTCATTCACCGAAAGCAAAGAGTTCATTTCCTCATATATCAGTTTGCCTGCATCTCGGTTGCAAAATACCGATACTGCCTCCTCCATTTTTTTCCTCATGGAAGCATCGGAGTATAGCTGTTCTACTGCTTTCGTTATGCTTTCCTCATTGAGATCCTTTTCTTCAATGAGCATAGCCGCTCCCGCATCGGCAAGTACCTTTGCGTTTTTGTATTGATGATTGTCCGCAACGTTCGGAGACGGTATGAGTATCGCTGTTTTCCTCATCATAGCGACCTCGGTAAGTGTCATCGCTCCCGCGCGACATATCACAAGGTCTGCCGCCGCCATATACAAGGGCATATCGTAAATATAATCCTTTAACACGAGACTGTCGTCCTTTTCAAGTCCGTAGCCTACAAAAAGGCGCATAGCGTTCTCGTATCCTCGGCTTCCGCCCGAATGATAGTGTATAACGTTCTCATTCTTTGAGGAGAAATTCCTCATTACGTCGACTGCCGCCTCATTTACGCGCTGTGCGCCAAGGCTTCCGCCAAAGGAAAGGATAACAAAATTCGATTCATCTATACAAAGCTTCTTCCTTGCTTCCGCGCGATCTACAGTAGCATAGCTCTTGCGCAAAGGATTGCCTACGTTTACTATTCTCTTATCGGTATCCAGAAGCTCTTCCGTTGCCTTAAAGTTGGTTAAAATAACGTCGACCTTCTTTTGAAGCTGTCTTATCGCAACGCCGGGGAGTGCGTTTGACTCGTGGACCATTGTCGGTATTCCCATTGACGACGCCGCCTTTAACAAGGGCCAACAAACGTATCCACCCGTACCGATAACGATATCTGGCTTATACTCCTGTATTATCTTTTTTGCCTTTGCGGGTGAAGTCATTACAAGATACGCGGTCTTTACGTTTGACAGCGAAAGCGAACGCTTTATTCCCTGTATCTCGATATGGTAAAGCTTATAATTTTCTTTGGGAACAAGACGGTTCTCAAGTCCCTTTTTCGTTCCGACGAATGCTATCTGCGCATCGGGAACGTTCATTTTTATAATATCGGCTATCGCAAGCGCGGGATTTATATGTCCGCCTGTTCCGCCGCCTGTAAGAAGCACTCTTAAAGCCATCTCTGTCCTCCAAATTATTTTTTCTGTGTTGAAAAGCGCGAGATCGAGAGAATTATTCCGACCTCGAATATCTGTAATATAAGCGCTGAACCTCCCGAGCTGAAAAACGGAAGAGATATTCCCGTATTCGGCATCGAATTGGTTACGACCGCTATGTTCATCGCTACCTGAAGCGCGATCTTAAAGGTAAGTCCCCAAACGGTAAGAGCGCAAAATTTATCGGGCGCTCTCTGTCCGATAATGATACCTCTCCATACCAAAAGCGCAAAAAGAAGTATCAGTATAAACGCACCGAGGAATCCAAGTTCCTCGCATATTATAGTAAAAATAAAGTCGTTTTGCGGCTGAGAAACATAACCGAATTTCTGTCGGCTGCTGCCAAGTCCAAGTCCGAAAAAGCTTCCCGAGCCGATAGCGTAAAGTCCTTGCAAGGTCTGCCAAGCTTCTCCTCTCGGGTCAAGCTCCTCGAGCTTCAGCCAGATATCTACTCGCTCCTGCGCGTAATCCGAAACGGCTATAAGCAATACTCCCGCAATGGCAATAATGCCTATAAACATCGCAAGGTATTTTATACGCGTACCACCGAGAAACATTACGGCAACGCCGAGCATTCCGACTATCATAAGTCCCGATATATGAAGCTCAAGAGCTATAAGTCCGCAGATAACACCGATAATTATCATCGGCATAAAGAAACCGTATTTGAAGCTTCCGCCGAATTTATGAGTGGTCGATATCTTATCCTCGTATTTCGCCATATAAAGCGCAAGCATCATGACCGTCGCCATTTTTGCGACCTCCGACGGCTGAATGGTTATAAATCCGAGATCTATCCATCTCTGAACACCGTCTCCGCCTCCAACGACGAGAACGACGAGAAGTAACACTATCGCTCCCGCATACGACAAGGCGGCAAATATCCGCCAATGCCACGGTCTTGCAAAAACGACGAACAACGCGGTAATTCCCGCCGCAAGAAGAGTGAATATAACGTAACGCCATAGGAAATACGCGGAATCGTCGTATCTTTGCTCGGCATACACCGCGCTCGCGCTATACGACATGACCGCTCCAAAGCAAACGAGCAGCATTGATATAAACAAAAACCACATATCAACGCTTCCCCGAGCCAAAGGCTTTGGCTCTTCTGCGGGTGCGGGATGCAAAGGCTCGGAAAATATTACGTCAGTCTCCGCGCGGCGCTGAGCCGCCTTTTCCGATCCCTCACGAAAGAGCTTTGCAAGTCTGCCTTCCTTTTCGTCCTTTACGGAGAGTGACTTTTCTGCCGAGCTCCCCGTATTTTCTTTTTCGGGGAGCTCCCCGTCTTGAATTCTTTTCTTATCTTTCAAAATCCGGTGACCTCCCCTGAAAATTTATCTCATTTTTACAGACCGAGCCAAGCGATAACGCACAATAATGCCGTTACCGACGAGAAAACGATCACTATTTTATTCTCGCTCCAACCGCCCTCTTGGAAATGATGGTGGATAGGAGACATTCTGAAAACTCTCTTGTTGCGAAGCTTGAAGCTTCCGACCTGTATCATTACGGAAAGCGTTTCGAACACGTAAACACCGCCCGCAATAAATATAATGATAGGTTCGTTGATGATAAACGCCATTCCCGTTACAGCTCCGCCAAAGAACAGCGATCCTGTATCTCCCATAAAGACCTTTGCGGGATTGAGATTATAAAAGAGAAAACCTATCGCAGCGCCTATTATAGCCGCCGAGCTTATAGTCAGAGCAACGTTGCCCTCATGTAAAGGATGCATAAAGGCTACGCACGCAAAGAACGAAGCAACGACGAGCGTTACCGATCCCGCAAGTCCGTCTATACCGTCGGTCAGATTTACGCTATTGACCATTCCGACAATAAGAATAAGCGCGAAAACGTAATAAACGATCCCAAGATCGACGAATTTATTTGTAAAAGGAACGTGAAGTATCGTATCAAGATCACCGAACGCTCTCATCATAACGAGATAAAGAGCTCCCGCAACTACCTGCAAAAGAAACTTCTGCCACGCCTTAAGTCCCTCGTTCTGTTTCTTGATAAGCTTGCAGTAATCGTCGACAAAGCCCACCATTCCGTTGAAAACGGCAAGAGCCATCGTAAGTGCCAAGGGTATGAGAGCCTTTTGCTCACCGTTTACGGCGTACCATATGCTGATACCCAAAAGAACGACAAGTATTGCCATTATAAAGATTATTCCGCCCATCGTAGGCGTTCCCGCCTTGCCAAGATGGCTTTTAGGACCTTCGGCTCTTATCGACTGTCCGACCTTCTTTGCGCGAAGTATCGGTATGATAAAGTGGGAAAGTATCGCCGTTAAGACTAACGACGATACTCCCACTATAATAAATTCAATCATAAGCTTATGCATCGATCTACTCCAATTAAAACTGTCTTATACGCGGCAAAGTCTGTCGCTGTTTTGTTTAAGATACGTAAGCACACGTTCAAGCGCCGCTCCTCTGCTTGCCTTAACGAGAAGAACGTCTCCCGCCTTAAGAGAATGGAGAAGCATTTCTCCGCTGAGCGCGGGGTTCTTTATATCGTTATTGCGGAATATTCTTTCGTTGACCATTCCGCCGAATACCGCTCCGTTAGCTATACCGTCAGCCGACGAGCCGAAGGTAAAGAGAAGATCGCCGCCCTGATCGGCAAATTCTCTGCCGACCTCCTCGTGAAAACGCTCGGAGCTCGTTCCAAGCTCATACATATCGCCGAGCAACGCCGTCATACGTCCTATTCCTCTGCCGCGGTAAAGATCGCGCAAAACACTGAGTGCCGCGTGCATCGATTCGGGACTTGCGTTATAACAGTCCTCAATAACCGTAACGTCACCGATATTATAAATATTCTGTCTCATTCCGACGGGCTTGTAGTTACAAAGTCCGCTGAGTATAGATTCTATTGCAAGTCCCATACGAACACCTACCGCAAACGCGTAAAGAGCCGCGTAAACGTTATGTTTGCCCATTGCGGGAATTGTAATATTCTTTAAGGTCTTGCCGTCATATTCAACATCGAACGCCGTATGGTAGATCATTGAACGGATATTAACAGCTCTGAAATCACACTCTGTGTCTATACCGACAAAGATAGGCTTGAAATCCTCAACCTTGTATGCGCGCAAAAGCGGCTCGTCGCCGTTCAAGAAGAGCATACCGTCAGACTTCAGTCCCTTTACGATCTCCATTTTCGCTTGGCATATGCCCTCGCGGCTTCCGAGATTCTCCATATGAGAAGATCCGATATTCGTAACTATCGCTACGTTTGGTCTTGCGACGCGGGAAAGATACTCTATCTCTCCGAAATTGCTCATACCCATTTCAAGCACGGATACCTCTGTTCCCTCATTCATTGAAAGCATAGAGAGAGGCATTCCGATATTGCTGTTGTAGTTACCCTCGGTCTTGTGTACCTTAAAGCCTTCGGAAAGGACCGCTGAAACAAATTCCTTGGTGGTAGTCTTTCCAACGCTTCCCGTAATGGCGACCTTCTGATGCTCACTTCTGCTATCATAAGCCTTTGCAAGCGCGCCGAGCGCTCTGACGGTATCGTCTACGATTACCGCGCAAAAGTTGTATTTTGATTCGGTAAGATATTCGGGAATACGCTCGCAAAGTACGCAATCCGCTCCCAAGGACAGAGCCGAACCGATAAAATCGTGACCGTCAGCACGTTCTCCGCTCAAAGCAACGAAAAGCGAACCCTTTTCCGCTTCGCGTGAATCGGTACAAACGCAATTAAAATACGCACCGACATTTATATCTCCGCCAACAGAACAAAGAGTACCGCCGCATACACGAGCGAGCTCTACCATAGCAAGACGATCGCAGCCTACGTTTATCTTCATTTCCAGCCCTTCCTTTCCGTTTTGAACGATAAAACGCCAAAACTTATTATACCTGAGTTTCTTTCGGAAAATACCGCTTTATCGCATTCCGAACGATCTCATTCTCATCAAACGGGTGTTTGCCCGTTTTGTCTATCTCATATTTTTCATGTCCCTTACCCGCGAGTATTATAACGTCTCCCCGTCGGGCGTTTTTTATAGCGTATTCAATAGCCTCGCCTCTGTCGGATATCGCAACGAATGGTTTTTCCTTGTCGATGCCTTTAAGAATATCCGAAATTATCGCCTCTCTGTCTTCGCTTCGGCTATTATCCGAGGTGATTATTACAAGA
Organism: Eubacteriales bacterium; assembly: GCA_045533915.1. Taxonomy (GTDB): domain Bacteria; phylum Bacillota; class Clostridia; order Oscillospirales; family CAG-272; genus HGM12713. The sequence continues at coordinate 16,572 of JAZSIP010000063.1, read as the reverse complement.
TCTGAAAGTCGGGAAGCAACTATTCCCATAAGCTTTCGCTTTCCCTTATCGCGATCTCCTCCGCAGCCGAACAGCAAAACCGTTCTGCCGATCTTTTGGGTAGAACGAACGCCCAAAAGAAGAGTTTCAAGCGCATCGGGAGTGTGGGCATAATCGATTATCACCGAAAAGCCTACGTCGTATCCGACCTTCACGCGTTCCATTCTTCCGCTGACACCCTCAATTTTTGAGAGCGCGAGAGATACCATATCCGCCTCTATACCGCAATTTAGGGCAAGGCAGGCGGCTTGTAAGGTGTTATTTACGGCGAAACGTCCTCCCATATTAAGCTCTATGGGAACGCTCAGACCGTTAAAGCAGAGATCATAAGAGCAATTCCCATCATCTCTGAAAATTATGTCTTTAGCTATATAATCTCCGTTTTCTTCGCAAGACGTTGTCAACGCAAAAACAGATATATCATTCAAAAGTTTTTGTCCCCACGTGTCGTCGGCGTTTATCACCGCCGTTTTGCACATTGAGAAAAGCTTTTTCTTGGCTCTGAAGTATTCCTCCATGCTAAGATGAAAATCGAGATGATCTCTCGTTAAATTCGTAAATATAGCGGCTTCAAATCTTATTGCATCGCACTTGCCAAGCGCTAAAGCGTGTGAGCTGACCTCCATAAAGACAAAATCAACTCTGTCAAGTGTCATTTCGTAAAGAAGCCTGTAAAGAACCTCGGGATCGGGTGTGGTCATATTCGCAAGCGGCTCTTGAGATATGCTCTCAAGTTTGCGCCCGTCTGCTGACCTACACCCAAGCGTCCCTATGTTCGCACACCTATACCCAGCCTCCTCGAAAACGGAGGTGAGTATTCGGCACACAGATGTTTTTCCGTTAGTGCCCGTGACACCAACGATCCGCAATTTTCCTGCGGGATCACCGTACCACGCGTTATAGAGACGGGCTAAAGCTGATCTTGTGTTCTCAATTTCAATAATTGCGGCACCACCCACAAACACATCACGCACTTGCTCGCACACTATAACCGCAGCTCCGCGGCGTATCGCGTCACCGATATTTTGATGTCCATCGAAGCGTAACCCCTTTATACACACGTAAAGACTTCCGTCGCTCACCTTTTCAAGATCGGTAACGATATTTTTAATTTCAATGTCTTCGTATTCCGAAGAAAGTTCAAGCTCGGCTTTGCCGAAAAGCGCAGATAGCTTCATTATCGCCTCCGAAAGAATAATTCTTTACACTTCCGTAGGCGCTCCGCGCCAATATCAATAATTATTCGTATTGAGGATCTTCTTCGTCAGCAAATCTAACGGTTATGACCGTTCCCATCGGAACTTGTGTTCCTTTAGGTACAGACTGCATATATGCTTTCGCCGACGTTCCCGAAAGATATGCGGGAGATCCCTCTATTTTAATATTAAGTCCAAGTCCCGCAAGACGCGCGTTTACAGCAACGGCGGGAAGTCCCGTGAGATCGGGAACGGTCACCGTATCGGGCGAAGCATCTCCAACGCAGATAACAATTCTTCCCGATGCCTTTTCTATGAGTGTTCCCGAGAGAGGCATCTGAGATTTTACTAAGCTTTTATCGGTAGCGTCACCGACAATCACACACTCAAGTCCGCGTCCCTCTATGTCCTTTTTAGCGGCGGACACCGTCCAACCGCGATAGCTTCCGACCCTTACTGCCATATTATCAAGCTCTTCTTGTGTATACTGCGCCTCAACCCCCATATGAGGAAGAATGTTTTCAAGCGCGTCTGCTATATAAGGAGCTGCTACGGTGCTTCCGTAAAGCACTCCCTTTGTAGGTTCATCTACTATAATGATTATCGCTATTTCGGGATCGTCCGCAGGAGCGTACGCAACGGTAGAGCAAATATACATTCCCTCTTTTCCGCTTTCCTTCTTTTCCGAAGTTCCCGTCTTAGCGGCTACTCGATAGCCTGAAACGTATGCGTTTTTAGCGCCGCCGTCTCCCGAAACGCCGTCTTCAAGCATTTGAGAAACGACCTTACAGATCTCTTCGCTTACGACCTGTCTCTTTACGGTAGTTTCGTGCTGATAGATTATATTGCCCGAATCATCGGTTATCTGATCCACGAAATACGGCTCAACGAGCTTTCCGCCGTTTGCGACCGCGGAAACGGCGCATATCTGCTGAATGGGCGTAACGTTAAAGTTCTGACCGAAAGCGTATATCGCAAGGTCAAGATTGCTCATCTGAGAAGTAAAGATACTGTTACCTTCACCTGGAAGGTCTATACCCGTCTTCTCTTTATATCCGAATGCTTTTACATAATTGGAATAGTTTTCTATACCGACACGCTTACCAAGCTCCATAAACCATACGTTGCAAGACTGTTGCAGTCCCTCGGGGAAAGTAAGCATTCCGTGTCCCGTTCTTTTATGACAGTGTATCCTTCTGTCAGCAACTATTGAAGATCCTCCGCAATGGAGAGCGTCCGTAAGCTTTACGACTCTTTCCTCAAGTGCCATTGATGACGTGATTATCTTGAAGGTCGAACCCGGTATATAGCTCTCGGTCACTGCCTTGTTTGACCACATAGAAGTCAAAAGATCGCGAGACAGATCCTGATATTCGTCCGAATCTTCGGAATATCCCGAATTTGCAAGTGTTTCTTTAGATACCTCATCAAGCTCCCAAGGATCGTTAAGGTTAAAAGGAGACGATGTCGCCATAGCAAGTATAGCGCCCGTCTTTACGTCCATAACTATTCCGCAGGCTCTGTTTTGCGCCTCGTGATCGACTACCGTTTTTTCAAGCTGTTCCTCAAGAAAATGCTGAACGGTCGTATCGATAGTCGTATTCAGATTGTATCCGTTTATCGCCTCGATATAGCTTGCGTATTCATAAGGCATCTCGTTTCCGTACGAGTCTCTTGCCTTGATGTAATATCCGTCTATACCCTTTAAATATTTGTTGTACTGAAGTTCAAGTCCGTAAAGACCCGCGCCGTCACTGCTCGTAAATCCGATAACGTGCGCCCCGAGCGTATCACCTGGATAATACCGAGTGCTTTGCGCTTCCATATAGACCATATCCTCAAGCTCATGCTTTTCGATAAACTCACTCACCTTATCCGCGGTAGCTTCGTCCACCTTTCGCTTGATCGTTCGGTCAAGATATTGAGTGTACTGTGTAGCCTGCTTATATACGTCGTCGTAATTGACCTCAAGTATCTCGGCAAGTCCGTCCGATATAAGCTCTGCGTACACTATTCGCGTCTCTTCCTCGTTCGCGTTCTTTTGAGCGTTAGCGATAGAGGACGGAGAAATAAAAACTCTGTAAGTCGTTATGTTAGTCGCGAGAATATTTCCGTTTTTATCGTATATCTTTCCGCGATTCGCGGGTACGGGCGACTCTGTGGTCATCTGATTTATGACCTTGGATTGATACTTATCGAAGTTGACAGTCTGAATGATCAGTATTCTGAACAGAAGCACCGCAAATATAGCGGAGATCACAATACCGACTATGGTTGAGCGTTTTACGGCGCTCGTGCTGATCGTTCCGTCGGGCATCTGCTTTTTCTCCTTCCGACAAGGGACCGTCCGTCGCCTTTCGTTATTTCTTTATTTTCTGTATTATATTATGATAACGATAGCTCTTTTATTCAAACGTATCAATCGTTTATGTCAATTCCGAACGCCGCAAGAAGAGCCGAAAGACCTACGTTCTCGTCTTCATCTTCATCATATATCGTTATCTCCTCGCCGCTGTTTACGGTGAGATATTCCTGATCGGCATACTGACGCTTGATCATTCCGAGGCGCTTTGCCTCTTCCTCGATATCGTTTACGTTATACTTAAGATCAAGCTTTCCCTGAAGATCCGCCTGCTCTGCCTCAAGCTGAGCTATCTCGCTCTTCTTTCGTCCGAGCTCACCCGAAGCGCTTCCGACCATTACAGATCCGCTTACTATAAGTCCAAGCGATACCATAAACACCGCCATTCCGCTAAGCACGGATACGGGGATACGGAATCTTGCGCCTTCAGTGCGTCCTTCCTTACTCTCGACGGGAAACCATTTTTCAGCAAACTCTTTTATGAGCGCCAGTACGTTTGATAAGTGACCCTCCTTTGAATCCGAATCGGAAGGTACTATCCCGCGGCTTGATGCCGCTGTTTTTCGTTGAGGAACGGCAGGATTCTTAACGACCTGCGTTTCCACCTCTTGCTCCTTAAGCGCGGAAGGCATATAGAACGATCTTCTGTTCTTAAAATATCTGACGAAATCGTCGGACGTCATATATTTGCTTCCGTTGTACTCGCCGCTGCGGTACTGATCGCCTATCATACTGCGTGAATCGTATACAACGCAGTTTTCAGCAAGCTGCGCGCGGGACGCTTCTTCTTTTCTTGCCTGTGTAGCTATTTCATTTTTAACGTTTACGGCAATTCCTCTTCCCTTATATCTTGCGCGCAGCTCTGCAATGCAACGGTTATAGGAATCGTTCGTATACTCAACAGCCATTTTATCAGTACCTCCAAATTTTTCAGTGGTTTATTTACCACGCATTATCGTATTTTATCTTATTATTTATATCAGAGCTTTTCTGCGACACGCAGCTTCGCACTCCTTGATCTCGGATTTTCTTCCAATTCTTTTTTAGACGGAAGTATAGGCTTACGGTTAACAAGCTTTATTGTCGGCTTATTTCCGCATACGCAGATGGGAAAGTCTTTAGGACACGTGCACCCCTGCGCCATAGAAGCGAAGGTCTGCTTTACTATTCTGTCCTCAAGAGAATGGAAGGTTATTATCGCAACGCGTCCGCCCTTTCTCAGTCTGCTTACCGCCGCTCTTACAGCGGGTTCTATTACGTCAAGCTCTCCGTTGACCTCGATCCTAATCGCCTGAAAGCTTCGCTTTGCGGGGTGATGTCCTCCGTCTCTTGCAAAGGAGGGTATCGATCTCTTTATCAGCTCGGAAAGCTCGAGGGTCGTTTCGATCGGCTTTTTCTCGCGTTCCCTTACGATCGCGGACGCGATAGATGCCGAATATCTTTCCTCTCCATATTCAAATAATATCTTTTTAAGCGCCGCCTCATCGTAAGTGTTTACCACGTCGTAAGCACTCAAAGCGCGTCTTTTGTCCATTCTCATATCGAGAGGCGCATCGGAGCTGTAGGAAAATCCTCTCTCAGCGGTATCAAGCTGGTACGATGACACGCCGAGGTCGAGAAGAAGTCCGTCTATCTCGCTGATCCCGAGATCGTCGCAAACGCTCGATATTTCGGAAAAGTTGTTTCTGACAACCGTTGCACGTTCTCCGAGAGGTGCTAAACGCGCACTTGCCGCCGCGATCGCCGCTTCGTCCTGATCTATTGCGATCAATCGTCCGCCGTCAAGACGACTTGCTATTTCAAAGGAATGTCCGCCGCCTCCGGCTGTTCCGTCTATGTATATTCCGTCAGGCTTTATAGCCAAGCCCTCTATGCACTCGTCGAGAAGTACCGAGCGGTGCGAAAATACCGTCTGTGCCATTATCAGAGACCGTAGGATTCGAGGAGATCCTTCATATCTGCCATATCCTCGTCGCCGACCATAGCTTCATATGCTTCCTCTGACCATATCTCCGCGTATTTTCCGCAGCCTACAACGACTGCTCCCTTTTCTATTGCCGCGTAGGAGACAAGGGCGGGCGGTAGGATTATTCTTCCCTGCGCATCGGGAGAAACCTGTGCCGCGTTTCTGTGAAGTGCTCTTAAAATAGCCTCGGAATTCTTTCTTTCCATTTTAACTATGGGTTCGATATATCTCTCCCATTCTTCAAGAGAATATACCTTGAGGCAGTTCTCACGTACGCTCTTGGCTACCATAAAGGATTCTCCAAGCTCTTCACGGTGCTTTGCGGGTATAAAAAGTCTGTTTTTTACGTCTATGTTGTGTTTAAATTCGCCCGACAGCATCTTTGTCTGCCTCCTTTCAGTGCTTTTTTGAGTGGGTTATGCTCGCTCCGCGTCTTTTTTATCGTTTTTTAAACCATTTCGCTCCACTTTGCAACACTTTCCCCCACTCGAAGTGATATTATTATAACTTATTTCATATTTATATGCAATAGTTTTTTTAAAATTTCCTAAAATTACCTCAAAAATTATTCAAAAAATTTATCAAAATTCTTCTCAGTCCCCTGTTTTTATCCATTTTTTGACACTTCTCTTCTTTATTTTACATTTATTTACATTTCTTTTATTTTCTGTAAATTCAAAGTATAAAATATATTATCTTTAATTAGATCAGTGCTATCAAAAGTCATTACCGCCAATAAAAAGAGGACAGATCCAAATCTGCCCTCTTAATGTATTTTTTGCTATATCAACATTTATTAAAGTGTTTTTTCGGTGACCTTTTTATTTCGGGACACCTTTGGAATCTTTTAATTATTTGCCGAAGTATCTCTCAAGAAGACCAGCGAAAGCCTTGCCGTGACGAGCTTCGTCGCGTGCCATCTCGTGAACGGTGTCATGGATAGCGTCGAGGTTGAGTGCTTTTGCTCTCTTTGCGAGATCAAACTTGCCCTCGGTCGCGCCGTTCTCTGCCGCAACTCTCATCTCAAGGTTCTTCTTTGTGCTGTCAGTCACTACCTCACCGAGAAGCTCCGCAAACTTTGCAGCGTGCTCAGCCTCTTCGTAAGCTGCCTTTTCCCAGTAAAGAGCGATCTCGGGATAACCCTCTCTTGCCGCAACTCTTGCCATTGCGAGATACATACCAACCTCGGTGCACTCGCCGTTGAAGTTTGCGCGAAGATCCATCATAATATCCTCGGGAGCACCCTGTGCTACTCCTACAACGTGCTCAGCCGCCCAAGTGAGACCCTCTTCTGCCTGCTTATTGAACTTCTCAGCAGGAACCTTGCACTGAGGACATCTTTCGGGAGCGCTGTCTCCCTCGTGAACGTAACCGCATACAGAACATACCCATTTTGCCATAACTAATTTCTCCATTTCTTTTTTTATAAATTTTATTTTTTATTTTGATTTGCGACATCTCTCGCAAATGCCTACAAATTCGAGTTTGCAGCTTTCCAAAAGAAAGCCCTCGTACCCTTCCGCTTTCTCGGTAATGGAAACGTCATCGACCTCTGTCTCAACGTCGGCAACGTGCCCGCATACTCTACAAACCACGTGAAAATGCTTTTTCGTGGTGATATCGTATCGGTCGTTTCCGTCCGTAAGCTTAAGTCTTATGATCTTACCCTCTTCGGCAGCCTCCGCGAGCAGACGATAGACCGTCGCGCGACTGATATTAGGATATTTCTCCCTGACCGCTTCATATACCATTCCTGCAGATGGGTGATTGTTCATACTGCAAAAGACATCTGAAACGATTCTCTTTTGCAGGGTATTTCTTTGTTGTTTCATAATACTCCGTCCTTATTGAGAATCATTCTTGATTATATTATACCACACTTTTTTCAAATGTCAATAGTTTTTTTAAATTTTTTTTGATTTTTTTGAAAAAAATAATACCGTATAATAGATTGAAAGATTCAAATTTTGATTTATCGGTTAGTTTGATTTGACAAAATGGCAACGCACGAATGAAACAATTAACACAAACTCGGTAGGGTTCGGCGCCCTCGACGACCCGAGAACAAACGGCAAAAATATGTGTTTGATCGTTGTAAAACATGGGGTTTTGCTTTACCGTATGAAAATTTAAATTCCATCGTTTTAGGGTCGTCGAGGGCACCGACCCCTACCAATATTGGTGGTTTTCGTTTGTGTTTGCCTCCCCGATAAACCGCAATTTGCTTTATTTATAAAAATTTTCGCAAAAAAGACTGCGCTCACGTCACACGAAAGCGCAATCTCTTTATAAATATATACGGTAGAATTACTGCTGTATCTCATACAAACGGCAGTTATATATATCCTTTATCCTATTCTCTCCCTTGCCTATGCATATAAGATAAAATTCATCGTCGATATTAGAATACTCTTTTATATTTCCGTCTGCTATGCTTATTTCGTAGCGATCTCCGCCGAAGAAATAAAAAAACGTGATCTCGCTGTTTCTTCTGCGTCTTCTTACCCATTCCGTATCGATCCGCATAAGCTTGGCTTTCTCTATTTCAAATTTGCCGTTTTTGATCCTTATCGCCTTTATGGCATAATCCATGTCGCCTATCACTATAAGCACGGCACACAGTCCGAAAATGATTATCGCTGGCAAAAAAGGTGTGAATATAGCCGCCAAAAGAAATATTGCGATCAAAACATTAAATATTATCAAAGCGGGAATACCGACAAGATATTCTTTCAGCAGTCTTTCTCCGCATTGACGTTTGGTAATTATATTTTTGGTAGGTTCTCCGTACATATCAGTGTCCTTTCGCGTCTTAGGTTTGGTTCATTATATCACAGCTTTTATACGTTGTCAAGTATATGCCAATGGGTTTAACAGCAAAACAGAACGGCTTTCACCGTTCTGTTTTATGTGTTTTATTGATTATTCTGTTCGGCATCAAAGCGAGCCTGTGCTTCTGCCTGAGCTTTATCTCTTGATTCCTTGAATTTTTTGAAATTAGCCGTAAGTCCGTTGAGTGCGTACACGCTGAGAATAATAACGCCGATAACTATAAATATGCTAAGCATTCCAAGTCCCATATATTTAAATGACGCCAAAAAACGTTCTATATTGATATCCATATTTATTACCTCCCTTTAATTAAAGAAATTTAGCGGCAAACTCGGTTGCGAACGGAATGATAAGTCCGCCCGCGATAACCGACGCGATCTGTCCCGAAACGTTTACTCCGATAGAGTGCATAAGTAAGAAGTTCTGCGGGTCTTCCTTGAGTCCCATTTTATGAACTACACGTCCTGACATTGGGAAAGCGGAAATTCCCGCCGCTCCTATCATAGGATTAAGCTTCTTTTTCGAGAAAAGGTTGAGGAATTTTGCGAAAAGAACTCCTCCCGCGGTATCAAAAATGAACGCGAAAAGTCCGAGTCCGAGGATAAGAAGTGTGGTAGGCTGCAAGAACTTCGTTGCCTCCATCTGCGAAGCGATGGTGATACCGAGGAAGATGGTAACGAGGTTTGCAAGAACCTTTTGCGCCGTCTCGGAAAGCGAGTCGAGAACTCCGCACTCACGGATAAGGTTACCAAACATAAGGAAGCCGACGAGAGCTACCGATTCGGGGGCTACAAGACCCGCGATGATCGTAATAACTATCGGGAAAAGTATTCTTGTCGTTTTTGAAACGTTCTTCCCTGCGTAAGGCATACGGATACGTCTTTCCTTTTTGGTGGTGAGAGCCTTGATAACAGGGGGCTGAATGATCGGCACGAGCGCCATATACGAATACGCCGCGACCATTATTGCGGGCAGGTACTGTGAGCCGAGCTTTTGCGCTACGACGATAGCGGTAGGACCGTCTGCCGCACCGATAATACAGATAGATGCCGCATCAAGCGGATTAAAGAAGATCGATGCGAGTGAGAACGTAAGGAAGATACCGAACTGTGCCGCCGCTCCGAATATCATAAGCTTAGGATTTGAAAGCACAGGACCGAAATCGATCATCGCGCCTATACCGATAAACAGTATCAGCGGAAAAAGCTCGTTCGCGATACCCGCGTTAAAAAGCGTTGTCAAAGGACCGTGGGAAGCAACTTGGTCTATCGCGCCCGAAAACGGCAGATTTACCATTATCGTACCAAAGCCCAAGGGCAAGAGGAGCGTAGGCTCCATTTCTTTTTTGATGGCGAGGAAGATAAGCAATCCTCCGACAAGCCACATGACGACGTATTTCCAACCCTCTGAGCTTGAAAATAACCATTGAATACTGTTTGTTAAGATCTCCATTGTGTACCTCTTTCCTGTTTTTTCATAAAAAAAGACCTCATCGCTAAATTTGCGATAAAAGTCTTGTTAGCCGTTTATTGACTAGGGTCGTCCGAGTGTTTCCACTGTGATGTCGAGCAAACCCACGCAACCTAAAACCCAAGATTGCGCAACTACTCCCTTTTACTCCTATTATATTATATATATATTAACTCAATTTGTCAAGAGGGTTTTGATTTTTTTGATAATTTTGCATTACTGCGCTAAATTTTGATTTCGCGAGTTGTTTCACAACTCGGTCAACAAAGCGATTCGCGGTTGCGTCCCGCGAATTTGCTACGCAAAACACGCTTTGTTGCGTCTTCTGTTCATTACTTTTTCTCCCCGACAAACCGCAATTTGTTTGAATTTATCTAATATCTAAACAAAAAACGTTCGCCATAAAAAACAAATTTACAGCGAACGCTTTGTTATTAAATCTTAATGTAGAAGTTGTTTTACCTTAAGCCATCTTCCGGTAATATAACGGAACGTATAAAGCACTGTGCGAAGGATCCAATCGCCAAACATTGCTATCCAAACTCCCCACATACCCATGCCAAAGCCCGAAAAGCTGAAAAGTCCGAACACAGATACTGTCTCAAGAGCCAACACGTACGCGAGAGCAACTCGAAGCACCCACATCGAAAGCATCGATACAACCATCGTAAATCGCACATCGGCAGCCGCCTGAAAAATAGCCGGAGTCAAAAATCCGAGAGGATATATAATGACGGCTACGATCACATGGGATATGATAAGCTGTTTTGAAAGCTCCACGCCCTCGGGCGAGATATTATACAAATTCATCAAAGGATCGATAAACAAGAAAATGCCTAAACTGACTATCGCAAGAACTCCGTATTCCAGCAAAAGCAATTTACGTGAAAAATATTTAGCTTGATCTATCTTTTTAGCTCCTATACATCTTCCTACTATCGGTATCATACAAGAAATAAACGCACTGTTGACAGAATATTGAAACTGCACTACGTTGAGCGCTACCGCATTCGCAGCTATAACGGTCGTTCCGAGCATAGCGATCAATGACTGTGTCAAAAGCCGTCCGAACTGAAACAAAGTATTCTCCACACCGTTTGGAATTCCGATATGAAGAATATTTTTAACTATCCTGAAATTAGGCTTATAATGCAAAATACGTTCAATGTGAACGGGATATTTCTTCCTATGTATAAGCGCGATAAGTATGACAGCTCCCAAAAAGCGCGCGCAAAACGTAGCAAGCGCAGTTCCCTTTGCACCCATGCCCATGCCAATGACGAAGATCGAGTTACCGCCAATTACAAAAATATTTATAAACAACGAGGTCATCAGAGAAATAAATGCATTTCCTGCCGAGCGGAAACACGCGCCTATCGCCTCGGTTATCGCAAGTAACGGAAATGATAGTGAAACTATTGAAAAATAATCGACAGCATTCGCCATAACGTCGGCTTCAGCATCTCCGAAAAGCATATTAAGTATAGGAGTTTTAAATATCCATACAATTGCTGTCAAAAGCATTGCTACGATAGTTGCGGCGTATATGAGCTGCTTTGCGACGTTGCTTATCTCATTTGTTTTCTTTGTTCCTAAGACCTGCGCCACGACGACCGATCCGCCCGTAACGAGCGCTGTAAAGAAAACGATCAGAACGTTATCGAGCGTATTGACAAGAGATACTCCCGAAACTGCCGCTTCTCCCGCGTTTGAGACCATCATCGTATTGATCATACCGACTGTAAAATTAAGTATTTGCTGAAGAAACATCGGTATCGTTATTTTCAAAACGTCTTTATTTGAAAAAAGCAAATTGCTTTTGTCTATTGGCTGTGCTTTTTTGAAAATTGCCATTTTTGTACCTCCGTAGGTCTGTGTCAGCCACTCGCTGACGAAAAAACATTTTCATTGTTGACAATCGACTTGTATTGTATTATAATTATATCATAAATTTTAAAATATTTGTGCCAAAATCTAACAAAGTTGCGCCATTTTTTTACTTTTTTGAGAGGTAAGCTATGCAATCGGAATTTCGTTTACAAAGAGAAGCAACAAAACACGTATCCTGTGGCAAAATGCGAGGCTCAAGCTTTTATCCGCATTTCCATTCCCATATCGAGATATATCTTATTCTCTCGGGAGAGCTTGAGGTATGCATAAATAACGAAAAAAGAACACTTAAAGAGGGAGAATTGTCGATATCTTTCAGCTACGACGTTCACTCCTACAATGCTCCCGAAGATTCGGAGGTCTATTATCTTGTTATTCCTACGACCTTCTGCGGAGATTTTTTGCCACTTTTCTCAAGCAAATATTTCAATTCCTCTTTTGTTAATGATAAGAATACCTATGATACGGTAAAAAACTCAATAGAGCATATAATCGGCGGAGCGAACAAGGTATCAAAACAAGGCTATATCTACGTTATACTCGGCACAATATTGGATACTTTGGAAAAGAGCGAAGAGCCCAAGGAATACGCTTCCCCATTCTCCCCCGAGCTTCTTATATATATAAGCAATCATTTCAAGGAAAATCTGACTATCCGCACACTTTCATCAAAATTCGGATACAGTCAAAATTATCTTTCAAAGACCTTTCAAAAAACCTTTGGTATTTCGTTTGGAAAATACCTCACAATGCTCCGTCTCAGAGAAGTCCTATCGCTTTTGCAGAAGGGCAAAAAAGGTATTTCTTGGTGTGCGCTTGAATGTGGATTCGGCTCTGTGCGAAGCTTTTACCGAGCTTTTAAAGAAGAATTCGGCTGTTCACCCAAGGAGTATCTCGATACTAATACAAACAACCGGCTTTTGCTTTGACTTTTTTCGATATAAATAATTACACGTTTTTTACGAGGTAGATCATGCAATCTGAACTCCTTTTATTGAGAGAATCAAAAAACGATCTTGAATTCGGGCATCTGACTGCTCCCTTTTTCCGTCCTCATTTCCATTCGCATATAGAAATATACGTGGTAAGATCGGGACAGCTTGAAGTTTTTATAAACAACGAGCGTCAAATGCTTAAGGCGGGAGAATTATCGGTTGCTTTCAGCTATGACGTACACGCATACAACAGACCCAAAGATGCAGAAGTTTATTTTCTTATAATACCTCCGTCATTTTGCTCAGAATTTTTACAGCTCATTTCCGACAAATACATCGGCTCGCCTTTTATATATGATAAAAAGACGTTCGAAACGGTTCTATACTCCTTGGAAAAGATGATTCAAGAAAGATTTTATCTTAATGATATCTCCAAGAAAGGATATGTCTACACGGTACTTGGCGCGATAGCCAACTTGATGTCAACTCAAAAAAATGCCGAAACGCAAAATTCCCATCTTTCTTCGGACATACTGATATATATAAGTAATCATTTTAAAGAGGACTTATCTCTTTCCGCGCTTGCAGCCGCATTTGGATACAACCCGAGCTACTTGTCAAGAAGCTTTCACAAAATGTTTGGCATATCGTATAACGAATACATAAAAATGCTGCGCTTGAGAGAAGCGATACTTTTGCTAAACAAAAGTGCGTTCAGCGTTACAGAATGCGCGCTTGAGAGTGGATTCGGTTCTACAAGAAGCTTTTACAGAGCATTCAGAGAAGAATTCGGTTGCTCTCCAAATGAATATATACGCTCGAAAAAAAAGTAATCTTATAACTAAAAATGCTGCACAGTAATTTCTGTGCAGCATTTTTAGTTTTATTAAATTCAAATTAATTGAAATATCCTTCTTTGTAAAGAAGCTCTGCGATAAGGACTGCTCCGCCCGCAGCACCTCTCAAGGTGTTGTGAGAAAGACCTACGAACTTATAGTCGTAAACTGTATCCTCGCGAAGTCTGCCCACGGTAACGCCCATACCGCCGTAAATATCACGGTCGAGAGCCGCTTGAGGACGGTTATCCTCCTCAAAGTAAGTGATGAACTGCTCGGGAGCGTTCGGAAGCTTATATTCCTGAGGCTTGCCCGAGAACTCTGCCCATGCCTTGAGGATCTCTTCCTTAGTGGGCTTATTCTCAAACTTTACGAATACTGCCGCGGTATGACCGTCGGATACGGGAACACGGATACACTGTGTGGTAATAACGGGAGCTTCTGCCTTAACGATCTCACCGTTTACGACAGTACCCCAAACGCGCAAAGGCTCTTGCTCACTCTTCTCTTCCTCGCCGCCAATGTAAGGAATGATATTATCTATCATTTCGGGCCACTCGCGGAAGGTCTTTCCCGCGCCCGAGATCGCCTGATATGTGGTAGCTACCACTTCCTTGATACCGTACTTACGAAGAGGAGTAAGTGCGGGAACGTAAGACTGGATAGAGCAGTTAGGCTTAACTGCGATAAAGCCAAGCTTTGTGCCGAGTCTCTTCTTCTGAGCCTCGATAACGGCAAGATGAGCGTCGTTGATCTCCGGAATTACCATAGGAACATCGGGAGTCCAACGGTGAGCGGAGTTGTTGGAAACAACGGGGATCTCGTGCTTTGCGTATGCTTCCTCAAGAGCGCGGATCTCGTCCTTCTTCATATCAACAGCGCAGAAAACAAAGGAAACAAGCTCTGCCATAGCGTCGATATCAGCAGCGTCTATAACTATCATATTCTTATATTGTTCGGGCATAGGCGTTTTCATCTTCCAACGAGCGCCGACTGCCTCCTCATAAGTCTTTCCTGCGGAACGCGCGGACGCGGCAAGAGCTACGACCTCAAAATAGGGGTGATTTTCAAGAAGGGTCAAAAAGCGCTGACCGACCATACCTGTCGCGCCGACCACACCAACTTTCATTTTTTCCATAATCAAATTTTCCTTTCAAGGTTTTTTCGGAGCTATTTTTTCTCCGAGAAAATTTAATGATAATATGATATCATATAAATCAAAAAAAATCAAGCCTTTTAGACAAAAATTATATACAAAATTTGTGCATATTTTTGATTGTTTTTTGAATTTTTATTCTTTTTCCCAAATTTTCAACATTTTGTCGTAAAGCTCGTTACGCGATATACCGCATTCCTTTGCGGCAGTCTTTATAGCGTCCTTTTTACTCATTCCGCTCTCGATATAATATGCAACCTTTTCCTCGGCTGATACAGATATTTCTTCATAAGAGTTCTCAACTGCCGTTCCGCCCTCTATTACAAGAACGTATTCCCCTCTCGGCTCGTGCTGTGCATAATATTCAACGGCTTTTGCAAGAGTAGTACGCATTACCTCCTCATTGAGCTTCGTCAATTCGCGGCAAAGCGCTATCCGTCTGTCCTCACCAAAGGTCTTTACAAGATCGTCAAGTGTCGTCCTTAATTTATGAGGAGCTTCGTGCAAGATAAAGGTTCTGTCTTCTCGTTCAAGAGCCGAAAGGCGTTCGCGTCTTTCCTTTTTCTGAACGGGCAAAAATCCCTCGAAAATGAATCTTCTCGTCGGAAGTCCCGATAATGTAAGCGCTGTTATCATCGCACACGCCCCCGGTATAGAGGTAACGGGAACGTTACGCTCGGCGCAAAGAGCAACAAGATCCTCACCTGGATCGGATATTGCGGGAGTTCCCGCGTCGGTAACGAGCGCACACGACTCTCCCGAAGATAAACGGGAAACTATTTCCTCACCCTTTTCCTTTTTATTATGCTCGTGATATGACACAAGCGTTGCGGAGATTCCAAAATGCGTAAGCAGACGAAGCGTATTTCTCGTATCCTCCGCGGCAATAAAATCTACTTCCGAAAGCACCTTGAGTGCCCGCTCGCTGATATCCGACAGATTGCCTATCGGAGTCGCTACTATGTAAAGAGTTCCGTCTTTTACTTTGTTTTTTTCTGTCATTATTTCACTCACACTTTCTCATTTTTCGGAATATCCTATCGTTGAGGCTATCTAAAAACAGTTACGAAAGGATATAAGATATGGCGATAAAAATATACATAGACCAAGGTCACAATCCTCAAAACCCAAACGCAGGAGCGGAAGGAAGCGGTCTGCGTGAGCAGGATATAGTTTTTCGCGTTGGTATAGAACTTGCCGAGCTTCTTCGCGCCAACGGGAATTTTGACGTAAGGCTATCACGCCCCACGGCAGACACGCAAATAGGCACTTCAAATACGACGAGCCTTCGTTTGCGCGTTGCAGACGCAAACTCATGGGGCGCTGATTATTTCATAAGTATTCATACGAACGCTTCAAGTATCCCAAGCGCAACGGGCAGCGAAGCCTTTGCCTATTCAAGACCGAGCGCGGCTTTTTCTTTAGGCGAAGATATCCTCGAAAATTTGAGCGAAACGACGGGGCTTCGAAACAGAGGTATGCAGGTACGCACAAATCTCTACGTTCTTCGTAAAACGGCTATGCCCGCAGTTCTAGTCGAGCTTGGATTTATAACCAATGCGTCCGATGCCGCCCTCATGAACAACCGCCCCGACCTTTTCGCTCAAGGTATCTATCAAGGGATCGTTGAATACACGCTTTAAATCAATTTATTATTTTTACTTCATAATATCCAAAAGCTCTTCTTCGCTGATTATTTTTACTCCAAGGCTCTGAGCCTTGGTGAGCTTACTGCCCGCAGCTTCACCAGCGACGACGTACGACGTTTTTGATGACACCGAGCCGCTCACTTTTCCGCCAAGGGATTTTATCATAGCGGAAGCTTCATCGCGCGACATGGTAGGAAGTGTTCCTGTGAGCACAAAGGTAAGCCCTGCGAACTTATCTCCC
>JAZSIP010000129.1:0-16979 GCA_045533915.1 Eubacteriales bacterium | reverse complement strand
GGGATTGGTGAAACAGTATATTTTTTTAAGTTCCAATCCCTCAGTCTCGCATTCGCTCGACAGCTCCCTTTACACAAGGGAGCCTTTATTTGTGCAATTTGATACTTTGGTTTTCTAAAATAAGCTTTGTCAGTAGCCTGATTTTTTTACTTGTAATTCGCAATTTTTTACTTTTGCTTTTTATATTCGGCAGGAGTTGTACCCGTAAGACGCGTAAAAGCTCTGTAAAACGAGCTTTTTGACGGATATCCGACACGGTAGGCTATCTCCTCGACAGATATCGTCTCTTTTAACAACAGCTTTTTGGCAAGCTCTATTCTTCGGCGGTTTATGTACTCTGTAAGAGACATATCAAAATGCTCTTTGAATATACGGCTGAAATATGAGGGATTATAAAAGCATTTCTGCGCGAGAGCCGAGAGTGTCAGTTCTTCACCGAGATTTTGATCGATATAATCCGCTATCTCCTGCCACGTACCGCTTCGATCATCGCTGTGCGGCTCGGCGGCGGTCTTTCTGAGTATCTTGACAAGCAAAATATTCATATAGCTTTCAAGAACTGTTCTGCGGAAAGAATTTTTCGATCTGTATTCGGACAGCATACTTTGCAAAAGCGTCTCTATCTCATCGCGTTCATTTCCGAAAAACGATACCATACCGTCATTGTTTTCTTTTCTCAATTCATCAAATGCCGTAAGCTGAAGAAGCGCAAATGCGTTCTCGGGAGTAATGAGAGAATCTACCGTATCTGGCTTAAAGCAAATATTTATATATGCAAAATCATCATCGGAAATAAAGGTATGCGTACTTCGATAGTTTATAAAGATCAGATCGCCGCGCTTGACATCATATTCTCCGTCGTTCACCTTTTCTACAGCGCTTCCTCTCATAACGTATACGATCTCTATAAAATCGTGCGTATGCGGCTCTATTTCGTAGTGCACATCCGAGAAAAATATGTGAAAATTACAGTCCGAAGTTATGTACTTATCACTGCGATATACTTTTAAATTAGATTCATTCATAGTCATTTTACGTATGTATTATATATTTTTTTGGTATCTGCCGTTGACATTTCCGTTGAAACGGAATCACCCGACTCGGATATTCTTCCAACTACGACACAGATATATGTACCTCCGTTTTTGCCCTCGGCGTACGTTACATAGCAAGCAGTTGGAATATCCTCGTATCCTGTTTTTCCGCCTTTTATCGTACAAGTATTCAAGACAGCATGATAATATTGCATAAATTCCTGATTTTTCGGTTTTAACCGACGAAGCCAATCTGTATACATTGAAAGTGAACTAATTACAGATTTACCGTCTTTAGAATATACTGTAACCTTGTATTCTGTATTTGAGCTGATTATCGTTTTAGCGGTTGGATTGTCAAGAGCATACGCCATAATAGCAGCCATTTCTCGAACAGTCGTATAATGATTTTCATCATGTAGTCCCGTACTGTTTACAAAGTTAGTACTATTAAGTCCGATATCCTTTGCTTTTTTATTCATTAACTTAACAAACTCCGCTTCACTTCCCGATATATATTCGGCAATTGCTTGACACGCGATGGAGTTTGAATCATATATAATAAGATACATCAAGTCTTTAGCGGTAAGTGTTTCACCCGCGGAAAAATTCTCTCCGGAAGCTCCAAGTTTATTTTTGTAATCGACCTGTTCTTGTGTTACGGTTATTTTAGCATAAAGATTATCAAGATTTTCGCACGCGACCAAAAGCGTCATTACCTTTGTCATAGACGCGGGGAATATACGCGTATCTGCATTTTTAGTTCCTATTGCCGTATAAGAGTCCATATTAACCATAATTGCCGCTTCAGATGATATACCGTCAATTGTTGTGACATTCTGAGAATTATTTGCTATATAGTTGCTTCTCGACGGAACTGTCGCGGGCGGCTTTAGAACGGTAGAACCGTTTTGCTGTGCTCCGCCGTTTTGTGAAATAGAATTATTTTTTCCCTCGTCTTTGCTCACCGATTCATTTTTTGTCTTATTTGAAGAAGCATCTCCGTCTACTTCAACAGTAAACAAAAGTACCGTCATTGTTATAAGGGAAAGTACGAGCGCAACAAGAACTATCGAAAAGACCACCCAGAAAGCCATTGGAACCTGAGAAGATATTCCTGTTCTTGACTGTGTTCGATATCCTCCGTTAGCTATCGGCCTTTGCTGTGAGGTAGATCTCTGTTGCCCAAGCGGTCTTGAAGGAGTCTGCGTTGTGCGCTGACCGTATCTATTATTTCGTCCGTTACCGTTCATTTACGTACCGTCCTTGATCTAAAAAATAAAAGCTATTTGGCATATATGTTTATTTTATCATAAATTTTACTCTTTTTCAATACTATTTCTTTATTCTTCCTTTATTTTTTTAGTGGAAATCCTTTACAAGCATTGACAAAATTACCATTTAGTATTATAATTAATTCAACAATTAAAAAAGGAGTCCACATTATGAAAAAAATTCTCGCTATCGGCAACAGCTTTTCACACGATGCTACGCATTATCTCCCCGATTTATGTGAGCTTTCGGGAGTTGAGGTACGCATATGTAATGTATACTTTGGCGGTTGCCGTCTTTCCTTCCACCATGAAAATATGCTTTCGGGACGCAAGGTCTACAAACCTCAGAGTGATCCACAGCTTACGGGATCTATATCTTTGCGCGATGCAATTGAGGCTGATGATTGGGATATCGTAACCTTCCAGCAGCAGAGCTCTGCTTCGGCAGTATATACTACCTTCCAACCGTATCTAAATGAGCTTTCTGCGCACGTAAAAAAAGCTCTCCCCAACGCAAAGCAATATATGCATCAGACGTGGGCATATCAGACGGGAAGCAAAATGATATACGACACAGGCTTTTCGACCTATGAGGAGATGTTCGCTCCCATTCGCGAATCTTACGAAAAAGCTTTCAAGGACATCAACGCCGACGGAATGATACGCTCGGGTGAGGCTATGCTTGCGCTAAAGGACAGCGGATTCCCCTATATTCACAGAGATTGCTACCACGCACACAGCGGTATTTCTCGCCTCATGCTTGCGTGCCTCTGGTACAAGAAGCTTATCGGTCCGCTTAATGAAGATGCGGTTATGAACATTAAAACCGATGTTCCCGTATCAACGGAAGAAAGAAAGCTTATTATAAAGATAGTAAACAATATTGATTAAAATAAATAAGCCGAGACAAAAAGTCTCGGCTTATTTTTATATATTCTCAAGCGGTTACTACCGTCATATTACCGTTTTGGGTTTTATGTGAAAATATATGATAATCCCATTGGGAAGTAAAAGATCTGCGATTATTTTGCGTAATCTATTGCGCGGCTCTCGCGAATGACATTGATCTTGATCTGTCCTGGGTACTTGACCTCTTCCTGAATCTTTACTGCCATTTCTCTCGCGATAAGCTTCATGCCGTCATCATTAACCTCTTCTGGTTTGACCATTACGCGTATCTCTCGTCCTGCCTGTACAGCGAATGCTTTTTCAACTCCGCCGAATCCCTTTGCGATCTCTTCGATCTTTTCAAGTCGTTTGATGTAATTTTCAAGATCCTCTCGTCTTGCTCCGGGTCTTGCCGCACTGATCGCGTCAGCCGCCTGAACGATAACTGCTATAACAGTCTGAGGATCAACATCTCCGTGGTGAGCCTCTATTGCGTGGATAATGTCGCGGCTTTCCTTGTATCTCTTAACGAGATTTACGCCAAGCTCAACGTGTGAGCCTTCCATTTCGTGAGTTTGAGCTTTGCCTATATCGTGGAGAAGTCCCGCGCGTTTTGCAAGAGTACTGTCCACACCAAGCTCATCTGCTATCATTCCCGCTATCAAAGCGACCTCGATAGAGTGCTTGAGCACGTTCTGACCATAGCTAGTTCTGTACTTAAGTCTGCCGAGCATTCTTATAAGTTCGGGATTGATTCCATGGATACCAACGTCAAACGTTGCTCTCTCTCCAGCCTGCTTGATTCCTGTTTCAACCTCTTTTTGCGCCTTTTCAACGGTCTCCTCGATACGCGAGGGATGAATACGTCCGTCCGAAATAAGCTTTTCGAGTGTAAGTCTTGCGATTTCTCTGCGAACAGGATCGAATCCCGAAAGAGTTATCGCCTCGGGAGTATCATCGATGATAAGTTCAACACCTGTAAGCTTTTCAAGCATCTGAATGTTTCTGCCCTCTCTACCGATTATACGTCCCTTCATATCGTCGTTAGGCAACGATACGACAGATACGGTAGTTTCCGCAACGTGATCCGCCGCACATCTTTGGATCGCGAGTGAAATTATGTTTTTCGCCTTTGCATCGGCTTCTTCCTTGAACTCGGCTTCAAGCTCATCAAGTCTCTGTGCGAGATCGTGCTTGACCTCCGATTCAACTCGGCTTATAAGCTCTTCCTTTGCCTGCTCTGCGGAAATTCCCGAGATCTCCTCGAGGATCTTCATTTCCTTTTCGCGAAGCTCGTTGATCTGATCGCGAAGCGCGTCGTTTTCCTTCAGCTTCTTATCAAGCTGTTCGTTCTTTCGCTCAAGCGCGTCTGCTTTCTTATCAAGAGTTTCTTCTTTTTGAGCTATGCGGCGTTCCATTCTTGAAACGTCTGCACGGCGCTCTTTCAATTCCTTTTCAGCATCGTTGCGCTGTCTTAAGATATCCTCTTTGGCGCTTATCAATGCTTCTTTCTTCATAGTTTCTGCGAGTTTTGCGCCATCTTCGCGAATACGCTTTGCCTCTTCTTCGGCAGAACCAATCTCAGACTCAGCTTTTTTCTTTCGCGTGTTATATCCGACACGGTGAAAGACCGCGCCAAAAATGACACCCGAGCCCACAAACGCAGACGCGGCTATCACTATACACAACCACAGTTCCATAAAGCACCTCCTTGTTTTTTATTTTTTAATTTATTTGCATCATAAAAACTATTCTGACACATACTATATTTTACACGATTTTTATCAAATTGTCAATAGTTTTAGCAGAACTCCACAAAAAAAACGAGCAAACAAAAAACACCGCATCGAAATGCGGTATTTTTTATAATTTTTACAAATCATTAACCAAGCTTTGCCTGATTGATCTTGATTCCGGGGCCCATCGTGCTTGCGATAACACAGCTCTTGATGTACTGACCCTTTGCAGCAGCGGGCTTTGCCTTGAGAACTGCTCCAACGAGAGTATTGAAGTTCTCAGAGAGCTTCTCTGCTCCGAAGGAAGCCTTTCCTATAGGACAGTGGATAATGTTGGTCTTGTCGAGACGGTACTCGATCTTACCAGCCTTAGCCTCGGTTACAGCCTTTGCAACGTCGGGAGTAACGGTACCAGCCTTAGGAGAAGGCATAAGTCCCTTAGGACCGAGAACCTTACCGAGCTTACCGATAACACCCATCATATCGGGGCTTGCTACTACTACGTCGAAATCGAACCAGTTTTCCTGAACGATCTTATCTGCGTATTCTGCGCCGCCTGCATAATCTGCGCCTGCGTCAAGAGCAGCCTGAACCTTGTCGCCCTTTGCGAATACGAGAACCTTTACCTTCTTACCCGTTCCGTTGGGAAGAACTACTGCACCTCTGACCTGCTGGTCAGCGTGACGGGAGTCAACACCCAAGCGGATATGGATCTCGATGGTCTCATCAAACTTTGCCTTGGAAGTCTCGCAAACGAGAGCGAGAGCCTCTGCGGGATCGTATGCTTTGCTCTTATCTATGAGCTTTGCGCTATCAATATATTTCTTACCCATTTTCGTCTACCCCCTTAGTCCTCAACTACAACGCCCATACTGCGAGCGGTACCTGCTACCATACTCATTGCGGTCTCTACGCTTGAAGCGTTGAGGTCGGGCATCTTGGTTTCAGCGATCTTGCGAACCTGTTCAGATGTGATCTTTGCGACCTTGGTCTTGTTGGGTTTCGCAGAACCTGACTCGATTCCTGCTGCCTTCTTAATAAGAACTGCCGCGGGGGGAGTCTTGGTGATAAAGGTAAACGAACGGTCAGCGTAAACCGTGATAACTACGGGAATGATAAGTCCCATATCGTTCTTTGTTCTTTCGTTGAATTCCTTTGTAAATACAGGAATTGCAACACCGTACTGTCCAAGTGCAGGACCTACGGGAGGCTGCGGAGTTGCCTTACCTGCGGGCAGCTGCAGCTTGATATAACCCATAACTTTTTTAGCCATTTTAAAATACCTCCATTGTGGTGAATTTACGGGAGAATTAAAGAATTTTTCTCCCTCCCACGTATGTGACTTTTGTCACGTTTACGCAAGCTTTACTACGCTTGCATCAAGTTCTACAGGCATATCGCGGCGTCCTCTCTTTACGAGCACCGTGATCTTCTTCATATCGTCGGATATCGCCTCGACCGTTCCGAAATATCCCTCAAACAGTCCTTCTGTAATCGCTACGCTATCTCCAACCTTAAACGCCAGCTCTACGCGAGTCGTCGTTTCGATGTTGAACGCCTCTACCTCCGCATCTGTAAGCGGCGTAGGACGTGATCCGGGACCTACAAAGCCTGTAACACCCGTAATATTTCTTACAGCGTGCCAGCTCTCATCGGTCATAATCATTTTGATAAGAACGTAACAGGGGAATATCTTCTCCTCGATCTCCTTTTCCACGTCTCCGTTCTTTTCGATAACGGTCGTTACGGGAATACGAATATCGAAGATCAAATGTCCGAGTCCACGATTTTCAACGATCTTTTCAAGGCTTGCCTTTACCTTGTTTTCATAACCTGAGTAAGTATGCGCTACGTACCATCTCGGGCCAACGTTCATTTCATTAATATCACTCATACTTAAAGCCTCTTAACTTATTTTGTAAAGAGTTCTGTAAGCGCTTGGATACCGTGAGAAAAAGCATAGTCTAATACACCGATCAGGATTACAAATATCAAAACTACGACAAGAACGACAAAAGTGTTCTTAAGAACCTGCTTCCATGTCGGCCATACTATCTTCTTAGTCTCGCTCTTGAATCCGCGCCAAGCCTCTTTTACTCTGCCCTTTTTCTTTTCTTTTTTTGCTTTTTCGGGCTTTTCAGGCTTTTCGGTCGCAACGACCTTTTCCTTATCTGCCATCTCTTCTCCTCCTCAAATCACTTAGATTCTTTGTGAAGAGTGTGCTTGCGGCAGAACCTACAGTACTTGTTCAGTTCGAGCCTGTCAGGATCATTCTTCTTGTTCTTCTTCGTGTCATAGTTTCTCTGCTTGCACTCAGTACATACCAGAGTGATTTTGACTCTTGCATCATTAGCCATTTTCGGCACCTCCCATTTCAAATTATTTGACATACCTCGGACGTTTACGCCTTGGCATGTCCGTGTACCTCCCTCAACGAAGGCGTATGCCGTCCTGCAAAAAGCAGAGCGCTTTGACGGCAAAACAAAAAAGCCTACTCGCAGAGGTAGAAATATTATATCACTATTTATTTCATATGTCAAGAGTTTTTTGCATTTTTGTTTTTTGTTTTTTGCTTAAAAGAAGCTAAAAGAAATCATAAAAAGCTCTGCGAATTTTTTCGCAGAGCTTTTTATGATTTATAATTATCAGTCGTCCAATGCCTTAAGATCCTCTTCGGAAATGAGGCATTCGAACTTTTCGCCGCATGCGGGGCAAGAAAGCTCCTCGGGATCGATAGAGCCGTCAAAGCATACCGTTTCACCGCAAGAGGGGCACTCTACCTCGAAGAAATCCTCGTCGCAAAGATCGCACTCCTCGTCGCAGTTACAGCAATCGCCGTCGCACTCGTACTCGTCGTCCCAATCGTCGTCCTCGTCTTCATCGTCGAGAAGTATCTCTTCAACGCTTCCGAGATCCTCATCAAGCTCCTCGCAATATGCGTGAACAGTATCGATCTGTTCGGAAAGCTCCGCGATCTCGTCCGCCATATCGGAAACAAGCTCGATAAGGGCAACTATTACCTTACCCTCTTTACTGCTTGCGTCAAGCTCCATGCCGTCCGCAAGTCCTTTTATATAAGATGCTCTTTCATTAAGTGTCATAATTAAAGCTCTCCGTAAATTATTTTATGCTCTGGAAAGATACTCGCCGGTTCTGGTGTCGATCTTCAGAACGTCGCCCTCGTTGATAAAGAGCGGAACCTTGATAACCGCACCCGTTTCAAGAGTTGCGGGCTTCAAAGTGTTGGTTGCGGTATTTCCCGCAAAGCCGGGGTCTGTCTGTGTGACCGCAAGTTCAACGAACGTGGGAGGCTCTACGCCGAATACGTTGCCCTTATAGGAAACGATCTTGCAGAGCATCTCTTCCTTAACGAACTTAAAGTTGTCGGGAAGCTTGTCGCTGTTGAGGGGGAGCATATCGTAAGTTTCCATATCCATAAAGTAATACAGATCTCCATCGTTATAGGAATACTGCATTTCTTTTCTTTCGATATACGCATTTTCAAACTTATCAGTGGGGCTGAACGTACGCTCGATAACCGAGCCTGTAATTACGTTCTTGATCTTGGTACGAACGAAAGCTGCTCCCTTACCGGGCTTAACGTGCTGGAATTCGATTACCTGATAAACCGCTCCGTCCATATCAAAAGTAATACCGTTTTTAAAATCGCCTGCTACTACCATTTTTTATTTCCTCCGAATGTAAAATAATCATTCCGCGGTATGCGACCGCAATAAATTCATTTTATTATACACTATTTTTGACCAAATTGCAAGTGTTTTTTTCAACTCTTTTAAAAAAATTAAAAAAATCCGTCAAAATATGCGAAAACAAAGGCTTTTTTTGAAAATCATTGTAAGTAATACCCTAAATTCAAAAAAGTCCGTTGACAAATAAATAAAAAAGAGTTATAATATTATAATGATGAAAATGGATAATTTTCGGCTAAAAAAAGATATTCTCTTTCAAATGCCGCCACTTAATGAAAGGTAAAACGATATGATCAGAAGTATGACCGCCTTTGGCAGAGCAAGAAAAGCTGTCGGCGGAAAAGACGTTACGGTGGAGATAAGATCGGTAAACAACCGTTTCTTTGACTGTTCGGTAAAGCTTCCCCGCTCTTTCTCCTTTCTTGAAGAAAAGGTCAAACCCTATTTACAGGCAAACGGTGTGAGCCGCGGAAAAGTCGACGTATTTATCGGTATCGACGTTATTGATTCTCCCGACACCCAGATAAGCATTGACGAGGGCTATGCAAAGGCTTATATCGATGCTCTTCGCTCACTCGGAAAGAAATTCAAGCTTCGCGACGACGTAAGCATTATGCAAGTTGCGCAGAACCGTGATATTTTTATAATACAAAAGCCTGAGGACGACGCCGAAAAGGATTGGGCAGATGTCTGCGAGGTTCTCAACGAAGCGCTCTCACGCTTTATTGACGGACGTTCCCGCGAAGGAGCAAACATTGAAAAAGATCTTCGAGCAAAGATATCAAACATCGGCAATATGGTCGATCAGATAGAAAAGCTTTCCGTTTCCGATATTGAAAACCACAAGAGAAAGCTCGAAGCAAAGCTGCGCGAGGTCCTTTCGGACAACAACATAACCTTTGACGAAAACCGTATCCTTACCGAATGCGCAATATTTGCCGATAAGATCGCTATCGACGAGGAGCTCGTTCGCCTGCGCTCCCATTTCGATGGCTTTGAAGATATTTTAAGATCAGACGAGCCCGTTGGCAGAAAGCTTGATTTTCTTGTTCAGGAGCTCAACAGAGAAACCAATACGATCGGATCAAAATGCCAAAACTCAAGTATCGCCCGTCTCGTTGTGGATATCAAATGTGAGCTTGAAAAGATACGCGAACAGATCCAGAATATCGAATAATCTTAAAGAAAAGGCATAGGTACACCAATGAAATTCATAAATATAGGCTTTGGAAATATGGTCTCCGCGGACCGCATCGTTTCAATAGTCAGCCCCGATTCAGCACCTATCAAACGTCTTATTCAGGACGCAAAGGACGCAGGACGGGTAATTGATGTTTCTTGCGGACGTCGCACACGCGCGGTGATCATTACAGACAGTGAACATATCATTCTTTCCGCGATCCAATCCGAGACTGTCGCTAACCGTTTGGACAACGGCAACGACGGCGATGATGAGATCGAAGAATGATCTGTATATAAACCCAACTCGGAAAGGACGTATATGGAAAAAGGATTAATGGTCGTTATCTCAGGTCCTGCGGGAAGCGGCAAAGGAACGGTCAACGGACATCTGCTATCGAGAGATGATTTCGTTTATTCGGTCTCCGCAACGACACGAGCCCCTCGCCCACAAGAGATCGACGGTGTAAATTATCATTTTATTTCAAGAGATGAATTTATTGCTCGTATAGAATCGGGCGATATGCTTGAACATACCGAATACTGCGGAAACTTTTACGGAACACCGCTAAAAGAAGCGCTTGAGGTTCTTGAAAGCGGAAAAAACCTTATACTTGAGATAGAAGTAGAAGGCGCTCATAACGTAAAGGCAAAATATCCCGAGGCTATACTTATAATGTTGCTTCCTCCCTCGTTCGCGGTTCAGGAGCAAAGGCTTCGCGGAAGAGGAACAGAAACAGAGGAAAAAGTCCTCGCGCGTCTTGAACGCACAAAAGAAGAGCTTTCGGTCGCTAACGACTACGATTACGTGGTATACAATTACGACGGAAAGGATCTTGATGCCGCGCAAGAGATCCTCGCTATCCTCAGAGCAGAGCGCGCATCGACACGCAGAAACCCCAACATCAAAGAAAATTATTTCGCATAAACCGACAAAATAAAGTCAAAAATCAAAACATATTGAAAAAGGAGATAAATTATGCTTTACCCTACCATCAATGAACTTACAAAGGACGAATACAACCGCTACGAATTGGCCCTCGCTACCGCTAAATGCGCTCGTATGCTTACCGATGAATACGTTCAGCAGCGCGAGGCGGCTGAAAAGACAGCTACAGGAAACAAAGAGGCTGACCGCAACGTAATGAATATGATAAACAAGGAATACAGAGACGAAAAGGCTGTTAAGAACGCTATTACCCGTATCCACCGCGGAGAATATAAGATCGTCCGCGTTGAAGAATCCGAGGCTGATGCGGAGGAAGCGGTTGCAGAGGTCTCTGCAGAGGCAGAAGAAAACTAAAAACTACACGGAGATAAAAATGTATGTCAGAATACGCAGGTGTCTATCTTTTAGATAATCCGTATTTTCTTGACGGCACGTTTGATTACTTTATTCCTCCCGATCTGCGCGGCAATATTTACAAGGGTGATTTTGTGACCGTTCCGTTTGGAACGGCAAACCGCCGTTGTTTAGGTATTGTCGACTCATTAAAAGATTCCCCCGACGATCCAAATCTATCCTGCAAGCCCGTACTTTCGGTGTGTGACAAATCGATGTCGTTATCCGAAGAGATGTTCGGGCTTTGCTTTTTCATGAAGGAACGTACTCTTTGTACGATGGGGGACGCGATCCGAGCGGCTATCCCCGCTTCCGCGCTTTCGCATTTGGAGGAAGTATATCGTCCGTTGGGAAACAAGAAAAATACAAGTTCGCTCGAATCGGCAACAATCTTTATTTTCGAGCATATCAGAGCAAAAGGCTGTATTTCATACGATCTTCTTAAGACGAAGTTTGGCCCTTCTCTTGACGGAGCTTTAAAAAAGCTCTTGCTCGAAGGCTTTATAGAAAAGGATTTCGTCATTCGCTCATCAAGTGAAAAGAGTGAATCCGTATATGAGCTTCTGTTGAAAAATGAGGACGTAATTGCTCTGCTTGAGGGCAAAGAGGCTTCTGTGAAGCTCAGATCACCTCAGCAATTGGCTATAATCAGAGCTTTGTTTGAAAGCGGATCTGAAGCTCTTACCGAAAAAGAGCTTTGCGAAATAGCAAAAACCACCGTTTCTCCCATAAAAGCGCTATGTGACAAGGGTATCTTGAAAAAGACCAGACGGATTATCGACCGATCTTTTTTACCCGAAGTAAAAGATACGTCAAAATCTGAAATAGCTTTAAACGAGGAACAAACCGCGGCTTACGAAGCACTCTGTTCGCTCACCGACAGCGGTGAGCCGAAGGCGGCTCTTTTGCACGGAGTCACGGGAAGCGGAAAGACAAGCGTTATGCTCAAAGCTATTGACCATGTGCTTGATAGCGGTCGCGGAGTTATCGTGCTTTTGCCCGAGATCGCGCTCACCCCGCAGTCTCTTGCGATATTCTGTTCGCGTTACGGCGAAAAGGTTGCTATAATACACTCGGGACTTTCCGCGGGAGAGCGCTTTGATACTTACAAGCGTATCAAACGCGGCGACGCTAGCGTAGTTATAGGAACGCGTTCCGCTATTTTCGCTCCGCTCAATGATATCGGAATGATAATAATTGACGAGGAGCAGGAGCACACCTACAAATCGGATATGAACCCCAAATATCACGCCCGAGATATCGCCAGATACCGTTGCGCGTGGCACAAGGGACTTATGCTTCTCGCCTCCGCGACCCCCTCGTTTGAAAGCTATTCAAGAGCAAGAGAGGGCGCGTATACGCTTATCGAGATAAATAAACGATACGGAAATGCGGTACTCCCCGCTACAACGGTAGTGGATATGAGAAAAGAAAGCGCGGAAGGAAGCACTTCTCCGCTAAGCTCCCTGCTCTGCAAAAGACTTGTTGAAAATCATAAAAACGGCAATCAATCTATCCTTTTTTTAAATAGACGAGGATATAATAATTTCATTAGCTGCCGCACGTGCGGAAAGCCGATACAATGTCCGAAATGCAGTGTATCTATGGCTTATCACACATTTGGAAACAGCTATGACAAAGGCGAGTTGCGGTGTCATTGGTGCGGTTTGAGAACACCCGTACCCGAGGTCTGCCCCGAATGTAACAGCGCGCATCTTTCCAAAATGGGGTACGGAACACAACGCATTGAGCAGGAGATTTCCGAGCTTTTACCCACAGCGCGTATCTTACGAATGGACGCGGATACGACTACCTCTCGATATTCCTACGAGAATATTCTCGGGAAATTCCGCAGACACGAAGCAGACATACTGCTCGGCACACAGATGGTGACAAAAGGACACGATTTTCCCGACGTGACGCTCGTTGGCGTTCTTTTAGCAGACACCTCGCTATATCTTGACGATTACCGCGCGGGTGAGAGAACTTTTTCGATGCTTACGCAAGTCATCGGTCGTGCGGGACGAGGCAACAAGGCGGGGGAAGCTATCATACAAACCTCAAACCCCGACCACGAGTGTATCCGTCTTTCATGTGCGCAAGATTACAAAAGATTTTACGAAACCGAGATACGTCTGCGCCGAGCGCTTCAGTTCCCTCCGTTTTGCGACATAGCTCTGCTTACGGTAACGTCGCCCGAGGAAAAAGAATTACTTAAAGCATCAACTATGCTCAGAAACGAATTTTTGCGCTTGCACAAAGAAAAATATCCCGAACTGCCCATCGACTCGTTCGGTCCGTTTGAAGCTCCCGTTTACCGAGTGGAAAACAGATACCGTATGAGAATGGTAATAAAATGCAGACTAAATAAGAGAAGCCGAGCGCTCTTTTCCGAGCTTTTAAGCGGTTTTTCAAGGGTGTCGATACGAAATCTTACTCTGTCTATCGACTTCAACCCGTCAAATCTATAATTTTCAAAAATTTCAATTTATGAATGGAGCTAAATATGGCAAAACTTAAAATACTTAAGATAGGCGATGAAACGCTTAGAAAGGTCAGCCGTCCCGTTGACAATATAACCCCCAGAGTTCTCACTCTTCTTGACGATATGGTCGAGACTATGCGTGCCGCAAACGGCGCGGGTCTTGCCGCGCCTCAGGTCGGCGTGCTTCGTCGAATAGTCGTAGTCGAGACCGAAGAGGACGGACTTTTTCAACTCATCAACCCAAAAATAATCGCATATTCGGGCGAGCAGGAGAGCGAAGAAGGCTGTCTTTCCGTTCCCGGTCGTTACGGAATAACAAGACGCCCTATGCACGTCACTGTCCGCTATCTCAACCGCAAAGGCGAAACTGTTGATGTTACAGCCTCAGGATTTCTCGCAAAAGCCTTTTGCCATGAGCTTGACCACCTCGACGGCAAGCTCTACGTCGACTGCGCTATAAAAATGGATAACGATATGTAGGACGCGTTCGAAAACTTTCTTGAAAGAAAGTTTTCGAGCTTTCAAAGAACTTTATCAAAAGGAGACTCTAATAGAATGAAAGTACTTTTTATGGGTACACCCGATTTTGCGGTATTCTCTCTCAAGTCGCTTATAGATGCGGGACATAATATCTGCGGAGTTATAACTCAACCCGACAAGCCTCGCGGACGCGGATATACGCTCACGCCTCCTCCCGTAAAGGTAGCGGCTCTTGAAGCGGGACTTGAAGTCTACCAACCCGCAACTCTTCGCGATGATGCGTTCGCCTCTCTTTTATCCGAGCTTGATCCCGAGATAATCGTTGTCGTTGCTTACGGAAAGATACTTCCGCAGAACGTTCTCGATTATCCCAAATACGGTTGTATAAATGTTCACGGCTCTCTGCTTCCTGAATACAGAGGAGCAGCTCCCATGCAACGCGCGATAATCGACGGCAAGGACGTTACGGGAATTACCACCATGTATATGGCGGCAGGACTTGACACAGGTGATATGCTTCTTCGCGAGGAGCTTAAAATAGAAGATGATGACAATTTTGAAACGATACACGACAAGCTCGGTGCTCTTGGCGCAAAAATGATAGTAAAAACACTCGACGGTCTTGAAAAAGGAACGCTTAGCCGTGTTCCGCAGGACGATTCCCTTTCGACTTACGCCGCGAAGATAGAAAAATCCGACTGTCTTATCTCGTTTGACAAGGACGCGAAAACAGTTCACGACCAGATAAGAGGACTTTCGCCTATTCCCCTCTCGTTTACTCACACGACTGATGGAAAGCTACTTAAGGTCATCGCCTCGCGCATCGAGGACAGAGATACGCCCCACGAAAACGCGGGAGAGGTCATTTCTATCTCGGACGGCATAACCGTCGCTTGTAAAAAAGGAGCTGTAACGCTTACAAACGTACTGCCCGAGGGCAAGGGACGTATGCCAGCCGCCGATTTTATACGCGGACGAAAAGTGGCATTGGGTGATATTCTTAAGTAAATCAATGAAAGGAATATAAGCAAATGCTTTTTGGCTTATTTTACTTTGACTGGACTATCTTGATAGTCCTCCCTGCCCTCATCATATCTGTATGGGCGCAGGCAAAGGTATCCTCTACCTTCAACAAATACTCTCAGATGTATACGAGGCGCGGAATGACGGGAGCTTCTGCCGCAAGGCGTATCCTTGACGCTAACGGTCTTTACGATGTTAAGATCGAGCGTGTACGAGGAAATCTTACCGATCACTACGACCCGCGCGCCAACGTAATAAGACTTTCCGATTCGGTTCACGATTCGAGAAGCGCCGCCGCTATCGGCGTTGCCGCACACGAGGCGGGACACGCCGTTCAACACGCGCAAAATTATTTTCCGATAAAGGTACGCTCCGCGGCTATTCCTATGACACGCATAGGTTCAATGTTCTCTATCCCGCTCTTCTTTATCGGACTTATAATGGCAAGCGATTACCTTATGCTGATAGGCATAGTACTCTATGCTTTCATAGCACTTTTTCAGCTCGTAACACTTCCCGTTGAGTTTAACGCATCGTCTCGCGCGATACGTGTTCTCAGCTCGACACAGATACTCGACGAGGACGAGCTCGTTGCATCTAAAAAGGTGCTTACCGCCGCGGCTCTCACCTACGTTGCCGCGCTTCTCACCTCCCTTCTTACGCTTTTGAGACTTCTTGTTCTTGCGGGAGGCAGAAATAACAGAAGATAATTGTAGTTATCTTTGATAACTACGTCTATACCAATTTTGTTATATGTTTTTTACTACGGAGAACCTTATGAATCCAAGACTTCTTGCCTTCAATCTTTTGCAAAAGATTGAAAAAAACGATCAATATTCAAATATAGCGCTTGACAAGGCTTTGTCGGACGCTAAAATGAGTGACGTCGATTCGGCTCTTGCGTCTGCTCTCTTTTACGGTGTGACCGAAAAAAAGATATCCCTTGACCATAGGCTTTCAGCCCTTTCCTCGCGACCTCTGAAAGAGCTTGACAAAAGCGTTCTCTGCGCTTTGCGCCTAGGACTTTATCAGCTTATGTTTATGGATAGGATACCCGCGCACGCCGCGATAAATGAGACAGTCTCGCTTTGCTCCAAGAAAAGCGCGGGCTTTGTCAACGCGGTATTGCGCTCCCACACAAGAACTGAAGCTACCCCTCTGCCAAGCAAAGAAAAGGATACCGTAGCTTATCTTTCAGTAAAATATTCGATAATTCCCTCTCTTTGTGAAAAATTTTTATCGGTCTTTGGTCTTGATAAATGTGAATCTATATTCAAAGCTTTTGAAAAAACTCCCGCGACTACGCTGAGAGTAAACACTCTGCGTACAAGCCGCGAAGAACTTGAAAAAAATATACCTTGTGCAGAGCTTACCAAGATATCGGCTCACGGTCTTAAAATAAAAGGCTCTGTCCGTTCTGCTTACGGCTTTGACGACGGACTGTTTTTCGTTCAGGACGAGGCTTCCCAGCTCTGCGTTGAAGCTCTCGGAGCGACCTCGGGTGATATGGTAATGGATATCTGCGCTTGTCCGGGTTCTAAGAGCTTCGGCTCTGCGATACGCATGAACAACGAGGGAAAAATCCTCTCTTACGATCTTCATGAAAAAAAGCTCTCCCTTATCACATCGGGAGCGGAAAGGCTTGGGATAGATATAATAAACGTCTCTCAAAAGGACGGCAGAGAACTTATACCCGAAATGGAAGAAAAAGCCGACAAGGTTTTATGCGATGTTCCCTGCTCGGGCTTTGGCGTTCTTGCAAAAAAGCCCGAACTACGCTACAAAGATCCAAGCGTTTCCGCGGCTTTGCCCGACATTCAGATCTCCA
>JAZSIP010000022.1:0-38779 GCA_045533915.1 Eubacteriales bacterium | reverse complement strand
AAACAATATATAAAATAAATAAATTAATTAATAAAAATTATATTATAAAAATCAACTTAAATATTTTACTTATATATTGCGTTTAGATTGCGAAATATTTAATGTTTTCCGATAAATCCATATAACCCATTGGCGATAGTGTGACTTGTTAAAATAAAGTGTTGTATATTACAATAATTATTCCAGACGCTTCATTGCCGCTATCAAGGCTTTTCTCTCGTCTGATGTCTCGTTTACGGGACTGTCATCACTCGGAGAATAGAAGAGACGGTATGAGAAAAAAGCTACCCCTTTGCACTTCATATTAAGCGTTATCTCAAAACAACGCGCAAGTATATCCTTGTTATTTATCCACTCGTCACTTCCACTTCCAGCGTATTTGTCTACTATACCGTTATAGCCGTTTTGTGCCTTTTCCAGTGTCATTCCGACTATAAGGTCAATGTCGTTTTGGGAGCACATCTGTTCAAACTCGTGAACGGTCTTTTCGAAAGGGAAGGTCTCATGTTCTATACCAAAGTATATCTGAGGGCAAATATAGTCAACTATTCCTAATTCGCACCAAGTTTCAACATCTGCGTATAGCTCATTGTAATTTCTTGAAGTGTTTCCCGACGGACTTACACCGAATATTTTGCCTCGGCTACGCGTGGCTTCCGATAGTTCGGATACGAGTAGTTTTATATTTTTTCTTCTGAAATCTTCCAAAGATATACCGTCTCCGTACTCTTTGTAAGCTGTCGCATCAAAATCTTTGGACGTTGTCGGGTAAAAATAATCGTCTATATGTATCCCGTCCACAGCGTAGTTGTCCATTATCTCACACGCGCCCGAGATGATCATTTCTCGTACCTCGTCATAAGCGGGATTCAAATAGCAGTAATCACCGACTTTTACTATCCGTGTGCCGTAAAATTGTTTGTCCTTTCTCCATTTGCCTAAAAGGTATTTATCGCTTATTGAGGATATCTCAGAATCCTTCATAAGCCTCAAAGGATTTATCCAAGCGTGAACGGATATCCCCGCGCGTTTTGCTTCATTAAGTAATATTTCAAAAGGGTCGTACTCAAAATCCGCGCCTAATATTCCTACTGCATAGGCGGACGAGGGAAAAATCTCAGACGGATAAAGACTGTCGCCGTTTGGGCGGAGCTGAACGAATACAGTATTTATTCCCATGCCGAGAAGCCGTGCCATCATCAAAGAAACGCGCGAGAGATATTCGTCCTTTTTTCGTTGTTTTCCGTCTTTGAGGCACATCAAGGTGAGGTCAAATTGCGATATCCACATTGCGCGAACGCTGTCGGGAAGCTGCGTGGCTGCTTCCGTGTTGTTGTTGCTTGTTTGCTTTTTTCCGCTTTCGGTAATCTTTTGACATGACGTAAGAACAAATATGGCGCAAATTATCAAAATTAAAGCTTTTTTCATAAAAAAATCCCTCCAATACCGATATATGCTCGGATATGGAGGGATATTCTAATTGATCTTTCGGGCGATCAGTGAACGCCCTACGGTTTCTGCATAGTCATAACGGTTACCAAAAACACTTTTAAGGAAAGTTTTTGCGGAGCTTTTTTCAAAAAAAGCTACATCGCGTCCTTGCGTCCTTAAAGCTTAGCCAAAGCGGCAACGATACCGTCGAGATTTTCGCGGTATTTAGCAAGCTTTGCGCGCTCACCTTCAACGACAGCGGCAGGCGCTTTCGCAACGAAGCCTTCGTTGGAAAGCTTCTTTTCAAGGCGGTCTATCTCACCGATGAGCTTCTTTTGCTCACCCTCAAGACGTGCGCGCTCCTTTTCTGTATCGATGATGTCGGAAAGAGGGAGGAAAATACTTGCCGAATCGGTGATTATCTGTACCGTTTCATCGGCGTTGATGATACCCTCAAAGCTTTCTGCTATCTCAACCTCGGAAGCCGATGCGAGACGGGTAAAGAATACCGCGCTGTCAGAATTGAACGCATCATTGTATTTTGTAGCGATATATACTTTAGCCTTACGTGAGGGAGGAACGTTCATTTCGTTTCTGCGAGCGCGTATAGCCTTGATAGCTGTGATAATACGGCTCATAGAATCGGCATCAGCCTCAAATACGAGAGAATCGTCAAACTTCGGATATTTGGATATCATGATGCTTTCGTCAACATGGGGAAGAGACTGATATATTTCCTCGGTAATAAAGGGCATAAAGGGGTGGAGGAGCTTGAGAGTTCCTACAAGAACGTAGCTAAGAACGTTCTGCGCCACGAGATTGCCGTCGGTCTCCTTATCGTTAAGACGAACTTTTGAAAGCTCGATGTACCAGTCGCAAAGGATATCCCACGTAAAGTCGTAGATAGAAGCGAGAGCAACACCGACCTCGTATTTGTCAAGAGACGCGGTAACGGAAGCAACGAGCTTGTTGTATTCGTTGAGTATCCACTTGTCCTCGGGAGCGAGTTTATCGGTCGAGGGAAGAGCAATTTCGTCTATCGTAAGATTCATACGAACGAAACGGGAAGCGTTCCAGAGCTTATTTGCGAAGTTTCTTGCCGCCTCGATCTTCTCGTCGGAGAATCTCATATCGTTTCCGGGTGAGTTACCCGTAGCAAGCGCATAGCGGAGCGCGTCCGCGCCGTACTTGTCGATTATTTCAAGAGGATCGATACCGTTTCCGAGCGACTTCGACATTTTTCTTCCTTGCGCGTCTCGTACAAGACCGTGGATAAATACGGTAGAGAAGGGCTCTTTGCCCATATGCTCAAGTCCCGAGAATATCATACGAGCGACCCAGAAGAAGATGATGTCGTAGCCGGTAACGAGAGCAGAGGTGGGATAATATTTTTCAAGCTCTTCGGTCTTTTCGGGCCAACCCATCGTGGAGAAGGGCCAAAGAGCCGATGAGAACCAAGTGTCGAGAACGTCGTTTTCCTGATGAACAGGAGCGTTACACTTCGGACAAGTAGAGATATCTTCCTTTGAAACGGTCATTTCTCCGCACTTGTCGCAGTAGAACGCGGGGATTCTGTGACCCCACCAAAGCTGACGTGAGATACACCAATCGTGTACGTTTTCCATCCAGTTTACATAGGTCTTTGAGAAGCGCTCGGGAACGAACTTAACGCGTCCGTCGCGAACGACCTCAAGAGCGGGAGCGGCAAGAGGCTCCATCTTAACGAACCACTGATTCGAGGTCATAGGCTCGACCGTCGTGTTACAACGGTAGCAAGAGCCGACGTTGTGCTTGTGAGGAACGGTCTTTATAAGCAGACCTGCGGCTTCAAGATCGGCGATGAGAGCCTTTCTTGCCTCGTATCTGTTCATGCCCTCGTATTTGCCCGCATACGCGTTCATCGTAGCGTCGTCGTTCATTACCTTGATCTGCTCAAGACCGTGTCTCTGGCCTACAAGGAAGTCGTTGGGGTCGTGCGCGGGAGTGATCTTTACACAGCCCGTACCGAATCCGATCTCAACGTAATCGTCGGCGATAACGGGGATCTCGCGGTTTACGATAGGAAGAATAAGCGTCTTTCCGATAAGATGCTTCGTAGCCTCGTCGTTCGGGTTTACGGCAACGGCAGTATCACCGAACATAGTCTCGGGACGGGTCGTAGCAACCTCAACGTAACCGTCCTCATCTTTTATCGGGTACTTTATGTGCCAGAAATATCCGTCCTGCTCGGAATATTCGACCTCAGCGTCCGAAAGAGCCGTGATACAGTGCGGACACCAGTTGATTATACGGTTTCCACGGTAGATAAGTCCCTTGTTATAGAGGTTTACGAACACTTCGCGTACAGCCTTTGAGCAGCCCTCGTCCATTGTAAAGCGCTCGCGAGACCAGTCGCAAGATGCTCCGAGCTTTTTGAGCTGACTTATAATGCGGTTTCCGTACTGATGCTTCCAATCCCAAACGCGCTCAAGGAACTTGTCGCGTCCGAGGTCGTAGCGGGTAAGTCCCTCGTTTACGCGGAGCTGCTCTTCGACCTTTATCTGAGTAGCTATTCCCGCGTGGTCAGTACCTGGGACCCAAAGGGTGTTGAAGCCCTGCATTCTCTTATAGCGGACGAGAATGTCCTGAAGAGTCTCGTCGAGAGCGTGACCCATATGGAGCTGACCTGTTACGTTTGGAGGTGGAATAACGATAGAAAATGAAGGTGCTGGATTCTTAACGTCAGGCGTAAAGTATCCCTTATCGCACCAATTTTTGTATATTCTGTCCTCAAATTCAGACGGAGAATATACCTTTGGGAGTTCATTGTAGGAATTCATAAGTTTTTCTCCTTTTTTAAATTACGAAAAAATAAACGCTCCACACCCGTGTATCAGGGCGTGGAGCGACGCGGTACCACCTGACTTACACAACCCGAGAATAAAAGGGAAGTGTATCTCTTGTCCGATAACGGCGGATATCCGTTGTAAACTAATAAAATTTCATTTACACAGCTCAAAGGCGACTTCAGCTTTTTCCGACACGAACTCGCACCGACCGTTCGTTCTCTGCGCTCGGGAGAAACGCTTACTACTCCTCATCAAAGCCTTTATATATCAATTATAGATTATATCACACAAAAAACGTGTTGTCAAGGATTTTTTGCTCATGCAAACGGAATATTTTCACTATCCACTATTACCTTTTGTTTCCCAAAAAACGTTTGGATAATTTAGCGAAAAGTGAAGAGTTAATAGTTAAAAAGTAAAAACCTTCCCGAATTTTTTCGGGAAGGTTTTTGGAGCTGGTAATCAGAATCGAACTGATGACCTCGTCATTACCAATGACGTGCTCTACCGACTGAGCCATACCAGCATTGTCTTGCGACTTTGTTATTATAACAGATAACGCGGGTTTTGTCAACACCTTTTTGAAAAAAACCTAAAATTTTTTTGATAAGGAAAAAATAAACAATTTGTAACCTTAAGTGTATAGTTGCGTTTGTGTTATAGATCACCTGAATACTTTAACCGCATCGTTTTTATACGGTGTAGTAATTTAATAAAAAACTTCAAAAAACACCTTGACACACGCATAAAAAAGTATTAAAATATTCCCTTGTAAAATAAAGACTAAAAGGGAAAAGACATGACAGATACCGAACAAAAGCCCTCAGTAATAAAAAATATACTTCATTACGTTAAGAAAAACGCTGTAATGTTTATCGCTCTCGTAGCGGCTATCATTACGAGCTTCATAGTGCCGCCCGACAAAGTCTACCTTGGCTATTTTGATCTGCGAACGCTCACCTGCCTTTTCTGCGTTCTTGCCGTAGTTTGCGCGCTTAAGAACATCAAGTTTTTCTATATGATAGCGCGAAAGATCGTGCGGTATTTCAAGAACACGAGAATGAGCATACTTGCGCTCATTTACATAACATTTATAGGCTCAATGCTCATAGCGAACGATATGGCGCTCCTCACATTTTTGCCGCTCGGACACAGAGTGCTCGTGACGACGAAAAAAGAGAAGTATATGGCGTTTACGTTCATAATGCAGAATATCGCGGCAAATCTCGGCGGAATGCTAACACCTTTCGGAAATCCTCAGAATTTATACCTCTATTCGCATTTTGAGATACCGACGCTCGAATTTATGCGCATAATGGCGCCCGCTTTTTGCCTGTCGGTCATACTTATGACGGTATGCTGCTTCATTTTCGTAAAGCCTGAGCCCTTTGAGATAGGCGAGGGAACGACCAAGAGCGACCCAAAGAAAGCGGCAATATATCTGTTGCTTTTCGCGTTGGCAATACTTATTGTTTTCAGAGGTGTCCCTTATATTATCGGACTTGTGATCATTCCCATAGCGCTTTTGATATTTGACCGCAAGGCGCTTCGCGAGGTCGATTATCCGCTTCTTTTGACATTTGTATTTTTCTTTATTTTTGCGGGAAATATGGGTCGTATCGATGCTGTCAGAGACCTCTTTTCGATGCTTCTTGAAAAGAACACGCTTATCTTCAGCGTACTTTCTTGTCAGATAATAAGTAACGTGCCGTCGGCTATAATGCTTTCGCAGTTCACGAATAATTATGCCGATCTTCTTGTCGGAGTAAACATCGGCGGAACAGGAACGCTTATCGCATCTCTCGCAAGTCTTATCACGTTCCGTAAATACGTTTCGTATAACCCCGGAAAAAGCGGATATTATCTGCTTCGCTTCACGGCGTTCAACTTTGCTTTTTTAGGAATTTTGACCGTGTTTTCGCTTATTTTGAATATGATAATATAAAAATATTTTGGTACAAACAAAAACAGACCTGATGACTGTCAGGTCTGTTTTTGCTTTTAAAAGCCAAGCCTTTGGAGAAGCTCATATCTTATTCTTTCGGTGAACGTGTGCTTTCCCGAAATGAGCAGAATGGTATCCTTGTCAAGACCGTCAAGCGCGGACTTGACTGTCGCTTTTACCGTTTTGCAAAGCGTAACGGGACAGGGATATTCATGGTTTTCAACGTTTTCGCCGTTCGCGAGCGCTACTACTCCGACGATATTATATCCACGGGTTGTCAGTGACTGTGTATAAAGTTCGATAAGTTCGCCCTCGGGCAGACATAACCTTATGTCAGAGCTCATCATTTGTTTGAAATCCATCATTGAATCGCTGACAGCTTCAATAGCTACGGGCGTGTGTGTACTGTCGGCGATTATGAGTGGCATGACCGAAAGAACTTCGAATTTTGACGGGATATTAAGGCTTGAAAGCCCTGTGAGGATAGCCTCGTGCGATATTTCAAAGCCGCGTCGTGAAAGCATTTCGACCGTTTCAAGAACGACTGTCGCGTTGACTATCTGAAATCTTCCGCAAAGATTGAGTGAATATGTGTTGCCCTTATATGAAAAAGCTGTTTCACGTAAGGTGAGCTTTTCGACAGATATAGCCGATTTGAGCGCAAGCGTCAGGCGGCAGTTGACAGAGGCACAGGTGTCTGAGAGCACTCGGTGAGCCGCTTGATCCTGAGGCGCGCTGACTATTTCCTGAACTCCCCTTGTTATGTATGAACGTATGCGTGCGATCTCTTTTTTGTTTTCACTCGGTATCGTTCCGCATATAATAGCGGAAAAAGGCGCGGGCATAAAGAGCGAGGGATCATCGCCCTCGTGATCGCTCTCTATAAGACATAGCTTACAGTTCTTATCTCTGAATGCGACGAGCGCCATAGCAAACAGTATCTCAGATGAGGTAGGAACGAAAGGCTCGGGATCGGGGAGGAGATTTCCGTCCTCGGATATCGCGGAAGCTTTGCGGGATTCGTTTATAGCGCTCACAGCTTCCGTTATATTTGTCATATAGCGTACCGTGTCGTCCATAGAAAGCGGTTTGGTGTCAATAACTATATTTGCGCGTATATCGTCTCTTGGCGGCATTGCGAGATATCCCGTGCAGATCCCCGCCTTTTTTAAGATCGAGGTAAGCATACCGCCGCACAATGTCTTTCCGTTGCTTCCGGCGAGTCTTATGTATCTGATCTTGCTTTGAGGATCACCAAGATATTTGCAAAGCAGACGTATGCGTTCAAATCTAACGGTCTCATTAGCGCTTTTGGGTGAATTTTTAACGTATTTTATCGCGTTGTGGTAAGTCATGAAATTAAGGTACCTCTTGTTTTGCTTTTTCTTTTGCTTACTTTTCTTTTTTGCGAAAAAGAAAAGTAAGTTGCGCCCCCGCGTCTTAAAAGTGAAGATCGTCGCGATCGTCTCCGCAGAGAAAAGCTTTGGCGGATCTGTAGCGCTCAAGCGTCTCTTTTGCTTCCTTTGAATCGGTTTTGAAATTCTTTTTGCGGATAGCTCGAAGCATAATGTTTTTTGGTGTCTCGTCGGGGTCTATGAGTTCAATAGCCGCGGTCGAGTATCCAAGAGCTTCAAGTTTGCAAAGACGGAGCGCATCTGTTGCCGCATCGCAGAGCTTTTGGCGGAGCATCGAATATTCCGTAATAAAGAAAAGAGCTTCGCAGTTTATATTGTGATTCATTTCGTGGTGGCAACAGGGAGTAGAGAGAATAACGTCGGTGTTCCACTCCGCCGCCTTTTGAAGCACGATATCGGTTGCGATGTCGCAGGCGTGGAGCGATATAACTAGCTGCGGAAGCTCACTTGTCTTGTATTCTCTTATGTCTCCGCAGATAAATTCAAGACCGTCGAAATTAAGCTTTGAAGCAACGCTCGAGCAATAAGCTATAACGTCGGATTTCAGATCGATACCTGTCATAGAAACCTTGTATTTTTTTACGTTTGCAAAATAATGATACACCGCAAAAGAGAGATAGCTTTTTCCGCAACAGAGGTCGCAGATACGTATTTCACCCTTTGGGAGCTTGTCTTCAACGTCACGGATAAGCTCTAAAAATCGATTGATCTGTCTGAATTTTGCTTGTTTACGGTCGTAAACCCGTCCGTTCTCATCGGAAACGTCGAGAGCGCGAAGAAAGGGTTCGCTTCCGTCGAGAATATATGATTTTTCCTTTTTGCCCGCGTTTAAGAGGGTATTGCTTTGCGCGTCGGAAAGAGATAGCAAATATTTTTCAAGCTTGTCTCCGCCGAGAAGTATCGTCTTGCCGCCCTTCGATTCTCTGTATTCACATTCTCCGCCTACACACAAAAGATTCACCTGAGAAAATGAGCCGACAAGCTCGGAGAGCGTGGTCGGCAGTTCGTCTGTCAGTTGGAGATTTTTATGAGTGACCTTGTTGTCGCGGTGAAAAAACTCAGCCTGCAAAGCGGGGCTTCCGTGAGCGACGGCAAGGGTGATGACCATTTTTTGCAAAGCTTTGTCGCGCGGCTTTGAAAAGACCGCGCGGCGCAAAGCATTCTTTTTTACTGCGAGTAAAACAAGCTCCGAGAGCTTCTTTGAAGGAGTCAGAGTTATATCGTTAACACCCATAATATCTTATTTTTTCTTCTTTCCGTAGTTTTTGTTTGTGTTTGTTTTTTTTGTTGCTTTAACAGTATTTTTATTTTCATTCGATTCAGGTT
The DNA here is from genome assembly GCA_045533915.1 of Eubacteriales bacterium. Taxonomy (GTDB): domain Bacteria; phylum Bacillota; class Clostridia; order Oscillospirales; family CAG-272; genus HGM12713. The sequence goes on along the minus strand of JAZSIP010000022.1, from coordinate 29,834 downwards.
CGTTTTGTTCTGCCTCTTTTTGAGCCTCTATCTCAGCAGCATGAGCTTTTGCGGCATCAGCGCTCTTTTTGAAGGAGAATTTATTTTCTTTTCCTTGGAAAAGACGCTTGATATTTTCGTAGTGCTTGATAAGTACGAGTATCATTATAAGGAACGCAAAGATAGTGTACGGGCATACATATCCGCGCAATTTGCAGATCCTGTCGAGAAGAAAGGGGTAAAGGATCACGCTCATTATAGAGCCTAAAGATATGTACTTGGTAAATACAACGATAATTATGAATATAAGCAGAACTATCGCAAAGGTGATCGGGTCGCTCATAAGTATAGCCATAGCGCCTGTAACTACGCCTTTTCCGCCCTTGAAGCGATAAAATACAGGGAACATATGCCCGATAACGCAGAAGAGTCCCGCTATGTAACAGCCGAGATATCCGATCATAAGATATCCGATAGCACAAGAGACGATCGATTTCATCGCGTCTCCAAGGAGAGTAAGACCTGCGGCGCGCTTGCCGTATGTACGCATCATATTCGTCATACCCGCGTTCTTGCTTCCGTAAGATCGGATATCTTCTTTATACTGTTTTGCCGAAATGATTATAGCAAAATTAAGGCTTCCCAACAGATACGGAACGATCATGGAAACGACTATGCAAAAGATCCACAGAGGCATACTGTCCATAATTCCGTCAGAAAAAAATATTCCGTTTTGAATAATATTAATAAAACTCATTAGTTCCTCCGAATAAAAAGCTATACACAATAATTATATCACACGCAAAAAAAAATATCAAGTAGCAGATCGAATAAAGCTGTTGAATTTTGTAAATTTTTATAAAACTACTTGACAAATTATAACGTAAAGCTTATACTTTACATAGTAAAAATATAAGGAAGTGAAAAAATGTCTGAAATACAGAAAATTCTTTTGTCAAGAGAGCTTCCCGATTTGCTTCACTTTGCAGACGGCTCTCCTGTAACCGCTGAGAATTTTGAAGAAAGACGAAAGGAGATACTTTCGATACTTTCAAACGAGATATACGGCACAGCTCCCGAATATAATGGTTCTGTTCGTGCCTCTGTCATAAAACGTAAGGAAAAGCAGTATGCGGGAAAGGGAACACAGACGTCTCTTTTGCTTACGGTAGATACGGATAAGGGAGAATTCAGCTTCCCTATAGTTGAGGTAGTTCCATCAGGAGAGGGTAAATATCCCACGTTCGTAATGCTGAATTTCCGCCCCGATGTTCCCGATAAATATCTTCCGGTTGAGGAGCTTCTTGATGCGGGGTGCGCTGTAGTTCGCATACATTTTAACGACGTAAGCGCCGATAAGAACGACGATTTTTCAAGCGGTCTTGCCGCTATGTATGACCGCAAAAAGTATACTTGGGGAAAAATACGTATGTGGGCTTGGGCGGCAAGTCGTGTTATGGATTATCTTGAAACACAGGATTACGTTGATATGACCAGAGTTGGCGTTGTAGGACACTCTCGCCTTGGAAAGACCGCGCTTGTAGCCGCGGCATATGATACACGCTTCACACTTTCTTGCTCGAACGATTCGGGCTGTGCGGGAAGCGCGATAACGAGAAATAAGCTCGGAGAGACGGTAAAAAATATCTGTGAAAGATTTCCGTATTGGTTTTGTGAAAAGTATCACGGATATTCAGACCGCGAGAGTGAATTGTCGTTTGATCAGCACTTTCTTATCGGAGCTATCGCGCCTCGCAGAGTGTCTATCGGTTCGGCTATCGAAGATACGTGGGCAGATCCCGATTCTGAATATCTGTCGGCTTGCGCCGCTTCACCCGCTTGGGAGATCTTCGGAAAGGAAGGACTTGTCCACCCCGACAGACTTCCTCGTGTAGACGACGATTTCTTCGAAGGAGAGGTTACATATCATCTTCGCGCGGGTACGCATTTCTTCTCGCATACAGACTGGAAATATTATATCCGCGATATAAAAAGATGATTTTTTGAATTTCTATAAGGTATTATCTTGCTTTGTGGCGATCTTATAGAGGCGTATCGCGGCTGGCTTCCCGAATATCATTAACGATAAAAAAAGAAACGCATTTTTAATATATTTATTATTGAAAAAAGAGTCAAAAGACTCTTTTTTCTTGTAAATGTTTCCAAAAATAGTTAAAACGCATAAATTATTGTTCAAATCTCTTGACATACGGAAGAAAAAAATATATAATTATATTATTCTGCTCGTTATATAAATAACGGAGAGAAAAATTATTTTTTTAGGAGGTTCATTTATTATGAACAGAATCTACAATTTCTCGGCGGGCCCGTCTATGCTTCCTTTAGAAGTACTTGAAAAAGCTGCATCGGAGCTCGTATGCTACGGTGAGACAGGTACGTCAGTTATGGAGATGTCCCACCGCTCCGCTGACTATGACGCAATCATCAAGGACGCAGAGGCAAAGCTCCGTCAGTTGATGAACATTCCCGACAACTACAAGGTGCTCTTCCTTCAGGGCGGAGCTTCTACTCAGTTTGCGGCAGTTCCTATGAACCTTATCAAGAGAACTGGTAAGGCTGACTATATCGTTTCAGGTCAGTTCTCGGGCAAGGCTTTCAAGGAAGCTCAGAAGCTTGGCTACGACGTAAAGTGTGTTGCTACTTCCAAGGAAGATAACTTCACCTACGTTCCTAAGGTTACAAAGGATATGATCCGTCCCGACGCGGCATATCTCCACATCTGCTTCAACAATACCATTTATGGAACAAAATATTCCTACATTCCCGAGACCGATGTTCCGATAGTTGCGGATATGTCCTCTTGCATCATTTCCGAGCCTGTTGACGTAACCAAGTTTGGTGTTATCTACGCAGGCGCACAGAAGAATATGGCTCCCGCTGGTCTTACTCTCGTTATCGTTCGTGACGATCTTCTTGATTACGCGGAAGAGAATATGCCCACTATGCTTGAGTGGAAGGTTATGGCAGAGAACGACTCTATGTATAACACTCCTCCTTGCTACCCCATTTATATGGCAAAGCTCGTTTACGAGTGGATACTCTCCATCGGCGGACTTGACGCTATGAAGGTAAGAAACGAAAAGAAGGCAAACCTTCTTTACGATTATCTCGACAGCCAGAGCTACTACATCGCTCCCGTTCACAAGGATAGCCGTTCTATGATGAACGTTACCTTCGTTACAGGTGACGCAGAGCTTGACAAGAAGTTCGTAAGCGAGGCTGCAAAGCTCGGTCTTAAGAACCTCAAGGGACATAAGTCTGTTGGCGGTATCAGAGCTTCTATCTATAACGCTATGCCTTACGAAGGCGTTGAAACTCTCGTTAACTTCATGAAGAAGTTTGCGGCAGAAAATCCCAAAGCGTAATATGTCAGGAGACGGAAAAATGAAAAACATTCTTTGTCTTAATAAGATCGCCGCAGTCGGCACTGATAAGCTCGACAAGGCAGTATACAACGTAGGAACTGAGGTTGAGACCCCCGATGCTATAATGGTTCGCTCCGCTGCTATGCATGATATGGAGTTTGGCAAGGATATGCTTGCTATCGCTCGTGCGGGTGCAGGTGTAAACAATATTCCCGTTGAGCGTTGCGCAGAGGAGGGAATCGTAGTATTCAATACCCCCGGTGCTAACGCAAACGGAGTTAAGGAATTGGCAGTTTGCGCTCTTATGCTCGCTTCCCGTGACGTTATCGGCGGCGTTAAGTGGGCAGGAACTCTTACCGAGGACGTTGCGAAGGCAGTCGAGAAGGGTAAATCCCAGTTCGGCGGTTGTGAGATCGCGGGCAAAACGCTCGGTGTTATCGGTCTTGGCGCTATCGGCGGTCTTGTTGCGAATGCGGCCGTCGCTCTTGGAATGAAGGTCGTTGGTTGCGACCCGTTTATGAGCGTTGAGGCGGCTTGGAATATGGATCCCGCTGTTGTCAAGGCGGCAACTTTCGAGGACGTTTTCAAGGCAGCTGATTACGTAACTCTTCACGTTCCCGCAACAAAGGATACCAAGGGTATGATCAACGAAGCAAGCCTTGCTCTTATGAAGGATGGCGTTCGTATCATCAACCTCGCACGTGCGGATCTTGTCAATGCGGCAGATCTCAAGGCAGCTCTTGAGAGCGGAAAGGTCGCTTCTTATGTTACCGACTTCCCGACCGAAGAGACGATAAACGTTAAGGGTATCGTAGCAATTCCTCACCTTGGCGCATCTACCGAGGAGAGTGAGGACAACTGTGCTGTTATGGCGGCGGTTGAGCTTGACGATTATCTCCGTTACGGTAATATCAAGAACAGCGTAAACTATCCGAATCTTTCTGCTCCTATGAGCGCAGAGAAGCGTATCTGCGTACTTCACGCAAATGACGCGGATATACTCGCAAAGGTAACCGCGGCTCTTTCTGAGAACTCGGTCGTTGCCGTAAACAATAAGGCTAAGGGCGAGAACGCTTATACGGTCGTTGACGTAAACGGTGACGTTTCGGTTGCTGCCGATAAGATCGCCGCTATCGCAGGCGTTCGCCGTGTAAGAGTTATATAATATAACTTATATGTAAAAATATCCGTCACGAAAATTCGTGACGGATATTTTTTTTAATATGCAATTATTTCAAGATCACCGCTGACGGCGTCAAATTCTACGTCAAACGCTCCGTTTCCGTATACCATATTGCCGTCGTTGAAGGACACTGCAAAACCCTCTGTCGTGACAGATGCCGAAAGAGAATCTTCATCTACCTCAAATCCTGAAATATCCGACGGAAGATAGAGTGTTACGTCGCCCGAAACAGCATCGACCGAGAGATCCTTTGGCGTTCCTGTAAGCTTCAGTGAAATGTTTCCCGATACCGTATCAACAGAGGTGGAGCTTGAAGAGCAGCTGTCAAGTGTAATTTTGGCGGAAACGTTGTCAACATCGAGCTCACCGAATGTGCAAGAGCTTGCGTCGAGCGTTCCGCTTACCGTTGTAATATCCACACTGTGCGCTTTTATCTCTTTGAGCGAAACTTTTGAAGATGCAACGTCGATAATTAGCTTATCAAGAGAAGAGCTTTGCGGGAGATAAATAACAAGGTCTTTGGCGATATTGTTTGATGAAAACAAGCGCGGCTTGAATTCTTGGATATAAAGAGTATTGCCCGAAAGCTTCCACATAAGGCGATCCTTGTTGGTAACCTCAGCGCCCGAGCTTTCTTGAATTATTACGCTTTCTTTGTCGTGATATTGTATAGTGACGTTACCCGCACCCCAGCTTATATCGAGGTCTTTGACGGGAGATGATATCTCGGTGTTTCCCGCAATGTAATCGGACGCGTCGTAAGAGGATATGTTAAAGCTGAAAATTCCATTTGTTCTTATAGTGGTAAAGGGAATTAACAGTAGAATAAATGCAAGGATAAGTGAGCATATGGAAAGCTTTACAACGTTTGAAACAGTTTTTTCAGTGCCTTTGGCAAGAGTGTATATAGCTTCGACTATTCCTTCAATAAGTATCGATGTGATAAACAGTATCCAAGTGATATGCCAAGCACCTGTCAAGAAGCTTGTTCCGAGATAGACCAAAACCGTCAGAGGCCATAGAATAGCGGAGAAAACAGAAAGGAATTTCGGTTTTTTTTCTTTCTTCTTGCGTTCCTCTTCCTCTTTTGCTTTTTCTTCTTGCTCTTCCTTCAACTTCGTTTCTGAAGGACCGTATAGCGTTTCTACTATTCTCGATGCGATCGTAGCCATAATAAAGATTATCCAGGTGATATACCAAGCCCCAGTTGCAAAGCTTATTATGAAATAAAGCACAACGGTCACGGGCCAAAGAATAGACGAGAATATGTCTACTGCCTTCGTTTTCGGTTTTTGCGGAGATCCTTTTTCCTCAAAATGAGACGAGCTTTCGTTTTTGAGAGATTCCTTGTCAAGATCTTCGAAAAGGGAAGATAGGTCTCCTATGCTTGATATAGTCTTTCTGTAGGCTTCATCGGGCGAAGCTCCGTTAGCGATAAAGCTATCGTATTTGTCGTAGAGATTTGCAAGTATCTCTTCTTTGAGTTCATCGTTTTTTTGTGTTTTCGCGCTTCCCGCAAAAACAGTATCGAGATAATCTTTAAGTTTTTCTTTCATAAGCCCTCCGTAACAGAGACTTTTTCTGTCTGTAAAATAAGTTTTGAAATGATCTCATTGGCATTCTTCCAATCGTCTACCATACGACGAAAGGCATCTCTTCCAACAGGCGTGATAGAATAATAGCGCCGACGCGCGCCGATGTCCGCATTTCCCCAATAAGAAGATATACACCCCGCCTCTTCAAGTCGGCGGAAAGCGGTATAAAGAGTGGCTTCTTTGAGCTCGTAGCGATTGTCGGTTGCTTTTTTGATGGTCATATTTATATGATATCCGTAGCTGTCGCCTTGACAAAGCTGAGCGAGGATTATCGCATCGGTATTCCCTCGGATAAGATCTGCGGCAATAGACATATTTTCCCGTCCTTTCATAAACACAGTAATAAATTTCTGATTACATTATAGCACAATATACCTCGCCTGTCAAGGTATCTCGTTAAATAAATTGCATCTTTGCGGTAAAAATATAATTAATATATATTTGTAAATTTTATGCGTTAAATCGTTGACAATGCTATTGAAAGGTGATATAATAATCATATGTGTTTGCGTTTGTATGCTGCGAAAAAATGAAAGTGGATTTTTTGTGAGGTAATAATGCAAAAAATAGATAAAGTTGTTGTCAAGGAAACTAAAATAATCGCCGCTTGGATGATTATTTTAAGCGTATTTATGGAAGCGGTGTTCCTTGTAATAGGAAAATGGAATTATACAGTTTTGCTTGGCAATTTGCTTAGCATTGTATTGTCGGTTTTGAATTTTCTGCTTATGGGTATAACGGTTCAAAAAGCTTTGGGAAAAGACGAAAAGAATGCAAAGCAAGCGATGCGCGCATCAAGTATGTTGCGTATGTTTGCGGTGTTTGTTTTTGTGGGCGCGGGAGTACTTCTGCCGTGGTTTTCGACGTGGACCGTGATAATTCCGCTCTTTTTCCCTCGCTTGATAATCGCTATGCGTCCCATATTCGATAAGAGCTTGCGCAGCAGCGCTCGTGCGTCGGACGGTGATACGTCTGATAATGAAGAAAAGGAGGAAGAAACCGATAATGAAGACTAAATCAAAGAGCTTCGTTTTCGCAGACGTCTTATTTATTTTAATGATGACTGTACCCGTTATCGTCGGTATGGTGTTGAAGATACTTCTGACACCTGGAAGCGAGGATATCGTTATTTCGGGTGCGCAGATATATTTCACCCTGAAAATGCCGTTGCAAGACCTTCCGATAACAGAGTCTCAGGTCAATTCGCTTATAGTTATCATAACCGTTATAGGACTGTGCCTGTTCCTTACACATGGAATAAGAGCTAACGTCAAGACGAGAAGGCAGCTGCTTGCGGAATTTTTGGTAGAAAAGGTCGAAGGAATGGTAAATAGCAATATGGGCGATTATTTCATGAGCTATGCTCCGTTCATCGCGGCAATGCTCGCGCTGTCCGCTCTCTCAAGTTTGCTGTCGCTTTTCGGACTTTACGCTCCTACCTCAGATGTTAATATAGTCGCGGGTTGGGCGATACTTGTATTTATACTGATAACCTATTATAAATGTAAATGCGGACCTTGGTATTACATCAAGAGCTTTGGTGACCCAGTTCCGTTCCTTGCGCCTATGAATATCATAAGTGAGATAGCAACTCCGTTTTCAATGGCGTTCCGTCATTACGGAAACGTGCTTTCAGGCTCGATAGTCGGTATTCTTCTGGCTTCCGCGCTCGGCGGACTTTCAACGAAGGTCGTTGGATCTCTTCCCGGATTCCTTGGAGATTTCCCGATATTCCGTATAGGTATTCCCGCAGTAGTATCGGTATATTTTGATATTTTCGGCGCGATATTGCAGGCATATATCTTTTCTGTATTGACAATGCTTTACGTTTCAAGCGGATTTCCGCAGAGCGAATATGAGAAACGAAAGCTCCGTAAGATGCAGAAAAAGGCAGCGGCTAAAAAAGCAAAAATTTAAAACTGAAAAATAAAATTAAAAAATATAAAAACAAAAAACAAAAAATTGGAGGAAAAACAAATGTTAGAATTGGCAATCGGAATTATTTTGGGATGCTGCGCACTTGGCGCGGGTACGGCAATGATCGCAGGTATCGGACCCGGTATCGGTGAAGGTAACGCAGTTGCAAAGGCTTGTGAAGCTATCGGACGTCAGCCCGAAAGCAAGGGTGACGTAACCTCTACAATGCTCTTCGGATGCGTTATCGCAGAAACGACAGGTCTTTACGCGCTCGTTATCGCAATTTTGTTGATCTTTGTTGCGCCCGGACGTTTTGTCGACATACTCATGACAACTCTTGGAAGATAAGATTTAAGGAGAAGCTATGCAATCATTAGATGTCATTTCTGTAAATATATGGCATATTCTGATCTCGCTTATCAACCTTCTTCTGTTGTTTTTGGTCGTAAAGAAATTTCTCTTTAAACCCGTTAAAAAGTTGTTTGCCGAGCGTCAGGCGGCGCTCGATCATCAGTACGCGGCGGCAAATGAAGCCGAGCGCGCGGCTCTTGAAAACAAGGCAGAATGGGAGAAGAAGCTCGAGGGAGCGGACATACGCGCCGACGAGATAATCAAGAATGCGACCGATACGGCAGATTACCGTGCCGAACAGATCATAGCTGAGGCAAACGCAAAGGCAAGAGATATCATGAGCCGTGCGGAGACCGAAGCGGAGCTCACACGTAAGAAGGCTGAGGACGGAATAAAGCGCGAGATAGTCGAGGTATCGGCGGCAATAGCAGAAAAGATGCTTGAACGCGAAGTAGATACCGCAGATCACCGTGCGATGATAGACTCCTTTATAAACGAAATAGGTGACGGCAATGATGCAGATAAGTAAGGAATATGCCGAGGCTCTTTTTTCGCTTGCTTGTGAGTGTGGAGAAGAGAAAAAAATAATGGGTGAGCTTAACGCGGTAAAGACGGCGTTTGAGGGTGATGAAGAGCTCTTTTCTCTCTTGCGCACGCCGTCTATACCGCTTGAAGAACGCTTGAACGTTATAGACAGCGTTTTTGGCAAAACTGTGAGCGAATACGTTCTTTCACTTTTAAAGCTTATGTGCGAAAGAAAAAGAGTGCTTCAGATATTGCCGTGCGTAGAGGAATACGCAAAGCTGCTTGACGAGAAGAACTCGGTAATTACGGCAAAGGTCATAAGCGCCGTACCTCTGACCGAGAGTGAGCGCGTCGCTTTGCGCGAAAAATTAGAGAAGAGCAGCGGTAATACCGTGATCTTGGATTGTTCGGTCGATGAATCTATACTCGGAGGCGTTATAGTCGAAATGCTCGGTAAGGTAACCGACGGATCGCTTCGCCGCCGTCTTAAAGAGATAAAGGAAGTGATGATATAATGAGTACGACACCCGCAGAGATCAGCAATATAATTAAAGAACAAATAAAAAACTATAAGTCGCGCCTTGAAATGAAGGAGACGGGAACTGTTATTCTCGTCGGCGACGGTATCGCGCGCGTTTACGGTCTGCGCGAATGTATGTCAAGTGAGCTGCTTGAGTTTGAAGACGGCAGCGTTGGACTTGCTCAGAACCTTGAGGACGAAACTGTATCTGTAGCGCTTCTGTCTAACGAGACCTCTATAAGAGAGGGATCGCAGGTCAAGCGCACGGGTAAGGTCTTGTCAGTGCCCGTGGGAGACGCGCTCCTCGGACGCGTAGTTGACGCTCTCGGAAATCCTATCGACGGCAAAGGACCTGTTGAAACCACAGAGACTCGCCCCGTAGAATCCGAAGCACCAGGTATAATCGAGCGTAAGGGAGTATCCGTACCGCTTCAGACGGGTATCAAGGCAATAGACAGTATGATCCCGATAGGACGCGGACAGAGAGAACTTATCATCGGCGACAGACAGACGGGTAAGACCGAGATCGCCATTGATACCATAATCAACCAAAAGAACACCGACGTTATCTGTATATACGTCGCTATCGGACAGAAGAGCTCTTCGGTAGTAAGCCTTGTAAACGAGCTTACACACGCGGGCGCTATGTCTTATACCATAGTTGTTTCAGCATCGGCTTCGGAGTCCGCTCCGCTTCAGTACGTTGCCCCCTATTCGGGCTGTGCTATGGCGGAATATTTCCGCGAACAAGGAAAGGATGTCCTCATAATTTATGACGATCTTTCCAAGCACGCAGTTGCATACAGAGCACTTTCTCTGCTTATCAGACGCCCTCCGGGAAGAGAAGCATACCCCGGTGACGTTTTCTATCTGCACTCTCGTTTGCTTGAGAGCGGCGTGTGTCAGCGAGGAATACGGCGGAGGATCGATCACGGCTCTGCCTATAATCGAGACTCAGGCTGGAGACGTTTCGGCGTATATCCCGACAAACGTAATTTCTATCACCGACGGTCAGATATTCCTTGAGACCGAGCTTTTCCACGCGGGAATCATGCCCGCAATAAATCCCGGTATCTCGGTCAGCCGAGTCGGAGGCTCTGCTCAGCTCAAGGCTATGAAAAAGGTCGCGGGAGAATTGAAGCTTCTTTATTCGCAGTACAGAGAGCTTAAGGGCTTTGCACAGTTCGGAAGTGATCTTGACGCGGATACAAAGGCTCGTCTTGCTCTTGGAGAGCGTATAGTTGAGGTCTTAAAGCAAAAGCGTAACGCTCCCGTCCGCGTAGGCTGTCAGGTAGCTATCGTTTATGCGGTTATAAACGGATATCTCAACGATGTTCCCGTAAATAAGGTAGCGGATTATGAGAAGAATCTTTACGTTTACCTTGAAAACAAATATAACGACCTTCTCGTTCGCTTTGAGTCGGGTTATTTCGACGATTGTGACGTTGAGACACTCAAAACTGCTCTTACGTCTGTAAAGGGGTAAGCTATGGGCGCAGATACAAAAAGCCTTAGAAACCGTATAAAAAGCGTTGATTCAACTTTGCACCTTACAAAAGCTATGGGACTTGTCGCGTCCTCAAAAATTCGCAAGGCTATGGAGCGAATGAAAAACGGACGTGAGTATGAAAATGCCGTAAGAGGCGCAATAGAGCCGCTTATGCAGTCGCAGGAATGTATGAAAAGTCCGTATATGAAAGAAAGCAAGGGCGAAAAGCTCTGCCTTGTCGTTATCGCGGGAGACCGCGGTCTTGCTGGCGGATATAACGCGAATATCTTCCGTGCGCTTCGTGAATACGAGGGCGCGGAGATAATACCGATAGGTAAGCGCGCGTGCGATCGCTACAAGGGAGAAATGGTCCTTGCGGAAAGCTTCGGATATGATGAGGCACTCGGACTTGCGATAGATCTTTGTAAGGGATTTTGTGAAGGAAAGTACGACAAAATAGGAATACTTTGCACAAAATACGTTTCAATGATGTCTCAGGAGGTCCAGATGAAATGGGTCTTGCCTCTTGAGAAAAGCGGTGAAAATAAGAGAGTCGGCGTTATATTTGAGCCTGATGAGATAACGATACTCGATTCCGCAGTACCCGAATACGTTGCGGGTATGCTCGTTTGTGCGGCAAGGGAAAGCTTTGCCTGTGAGGTAGCGGCAAGACGTACGGCTATGGATTCTGCGGGAAAGAACGCGCAGGAGATGATAGACAGTCTGCAGCTTGAATATAACCGCGCAAGACAGGGCGCTATCACGCAGGAGATCACCGAGATCGTTGCCGGTAGCGGTATGTAAAACGTATAGAGTAGATTAAATAATCTAAAGAAAGGCATGGGCATAAAAATGTCAGAAAAAGCAACAGGCAGCGTTGCGCAGGTCATGGGACCTGTCGTTGACGTTCGCTTTGAGGAAGGAACGCTTCCTGCAATAAATAACGCGCTTACCATGATGATAGGTGAAAGAACCCTTACTGTCGAGGTAGCTCAGCACGTCGGAGATAATATCGTGCGTTGTATCGCGATGTCCTCGACTGACGGACTTAAGCGCGGAACGCCTGTGTGTGACACGGGCAAGGCTATAAGTGTTCCCGTAGGAAGAGAAACACTTGGAAGAATATTTAACGTTCTTGGTAATGCCGTTGATAACAAACCCGATCCCGAGGATACGGAAAGATGGAATATTCACCGTGCAGCTCCCGAATACAGTGAGCTTTCTACCTCTCAGGAGATACTTGAGACGGGTATTAAGGTCATAGACCTTATCTGCCCTTACGCAAAGGGAGGAAAGATAGGACTTTTCGGAGGTGCGGGAGTTGGTAAGACCGTTCTTATTATGGAGCTTATCAACAACGTAGCTAAGGAGCACGGCGGTCTGTCGGTATTTACGGGCGTCGGAGAGAGAACGAGAGAGGGAAATGACCTCTATAACGAAATGAAGGAATCGGGAGTTCTTGCGAATACCACCCTTGTTTACGGTCAGATGAATGAGCCGCCCGGAGCGAGAATGAGAGTTGCTCTTTCGGGTCTTACTATGGCGGAGTATTTCAGAGATGAGGAGCATCAGGACGTGCTTCTGTTTATCGATAATATCTTCAGATTTACACAGGCAGGTTCGGAAGTATCAGCGCTTCTCGGACGTATGCCGTCCGCAGTTGGATATCAGCCCACACTTGCAAATGAGATGGGCGCATTGCAGGAGAGAATAACCTCGACCAAAAAGGGATCTATCACGTCTATTCAGGCAGTTTACGTGCCTGCGGACGACCTTACCGACCCTGCTCCCGCAACGACGTTCGCGCACCTTGACGCAACTACTGTTCTTTCAAGAAACATTGCGTCACAGGGTATCTATCCCGCAGTTGACCCGCTTGAATCGACGAGCCGTATATTGTCTGCCGATATACTCGGAGAGGAGCACTATGCCGTCGCAAGAGAAGTGCAGAGAGTGCTTCAGAGATATCAGGAGCTTATGGATATCATCGCTATTATGGGTATGGATGAGCTTTCGGACGAGGATAAATTGCTCGTTGGACGCGCTCGCCGTGTTCAGAGATTCTTGTCTCAGCCTTTCCACGTATCCGAGAAGTTTACGGGTATAGAGGGAACATACGTTCCGCTTTCCGAAACGATACGCGGATTCAAGGAAATAATTGAGGGTAAGCATGACGATCTGCCCGAATCGGCATTCCTTTTTGTCGGAACTATTGACGAAGCGGTAGCAAAGGCAAAGAGACAGGTGGCAGGATGAACACCTTCAGATTCGTAATATCATCGCCAGACGGAAATATCTATGACGGCGAGGTCGTTATGGTAAGTGTTCGCGGTATAGACGGAGAACTTGCCGTTATGGCGGGACATATTCCGTTCGTAACTACCGTTGTGGCGTGTGACTGCAAAATAGAACTTCCCGACGATACCGATATAGTAGGGCATACAGATGGCGGACTTTTGACCGTTTCAAAGGATAAAGTCACGCTTCTCTCGGGTAGTTTTAAATTTAATTAATAATAAAACGGCAAATGCTAAGCGGTGAAACTCAAGCGTTTGCCGTTTTAGTTATCGTAAATTCAATAATTATTGACAAACAAAGAAAATTATGATATAATATGGACACGTAAAGATAAAAGAGGTGATTTTCGTGATACTGACGATAGATATCGGAAATTCGAATATAATGCTCGGCGGTTTTGCGGACGATGAGCTTTCTTTTGTCGTAAGTATATCGACCGAAACGCAAAAGACTTCGGACGAATACGCAAGTAAGATACTCGGAGTACTTGCGCTGTACGGCGTTGATCGAAATAACATAAACGGTGCGATAATATCCTCTGTCGTTCCCCCGCTTAACTCGGTAATCAGGGACGCTGTAAAATTGATATGGGGAATAAACTCTCTTATGGTAGGACCCGGGATCAAAACAGGTATCAATATTCACTGTGATACGCCGTCCTCGGTTGGAGCAGATCTTATATGCGCTTGCGTAGCGGCTCACAGTATTTACGGAAGTCCATCGCTTATCGTCGATATGGGAACTGCTACGAAAATGACAGTGGTCAATGAAAAAGGCGCTTTTATAGGTGTTTCGATAATGCCTGGAGTACTTATGGGATTGAATTCTCTTTCGGAGGATACGGCACAGCTTCCCAAAGTCGAGCTTGAAGCGCCAAGGAACGTTATAGGAAAAAATACGTCTGACAGTATGCGTTCGGGAATTATTTACGGAAACGCATCAATGGTAGACGGTATGATAGACAGGATAAACGGTGAGTTCGGCAGTGATTTGCCTGTTTATGCAACGGGAGGATTAGCTCCTATGATCGTGCCGCATTGTAAACACGATATAAAGATAGACGAATATCTTGTTTTAAAGGGCTTGAATGTCCTTTATAATAAGAATAATTAAATAATCTGTTGTGTGTATTACTCTCGATAGGCGAGAGATAATATAAAAAATTTTTTTAGCGTTGTACCGCATAGGCGGACGACAGCAAGGAGGAAAAATTATGGCAAACACAAACATGAAAAGGGAACACATTGAAAAGCTCGTGCTTTTGGCGTTGCTTACGGCAATGGTCGCTGTACTTGCTTATTTCGGCGGTTTTGTAAAGATCGGCGGACTTGCTTCGATATCCCTTACACTTATCCCCGTAGTTTTAGGTGCGGCTTTGTGCGGACCGCTTGCGGGCGCGTGGCTCGGCGGAGTTGCGGGAGTTGTTTTCTTCGCAACGGCGGATGCGGCTTTCTGGCTCGGACTCAGCATTCCGGGAACTATCATTACCGTAATGGTAAAGGGTATCCTTTCGGGACTTTGCGCGGGACTCGTTTATAAGCTGTTTGAAAAAGTCAACCGCTATCTCGCGGTTATCGTAAGCGCGGTAGTATGTCCTGTCGTAAATACGGGAATATTCCTTCTCGGTTGCCTTGCGTTCTTTATGGACGCGGTAAAAGGAATGGCAACAGCGAACGGTTATTCTATCGGAGCGTATCTTATCATTGGATTCGTAGGCTTGAACTTCGTATTTGAGCTTATTGCGAATATCGTGGTAAGCCCCGCTATATTGAGACTTCTTAACATAAGAAAAAAAGATAAAAAGCAATAAAAGCTTTGCGTGCCGATAAACATTATCGGCACGTTGTTTTTTAATAAGTTAAAAATATAATAAACAGAGGTAAAATTATGTTCCGCGAAATGATAAGAAAGAATAAACAGCTTTCACACGAGGAGTGTATAAAGCTTTTGAAAACAGAAAAACGAGGTGTCTTGTCCGTCATAGGCGACGAAGGTTATCCGTATGGTACGCCGATGAATCATTATTATAACGATTCTGACGGAAATATATATTTTCATTGCGGAAAGATAGGTCACAGACTTGATTCTGTAAAAGAGAACGATAAGGTGTCGTTTTGTATTTACGATAAGGGATATGCAAATGACGGAGATTGGGCACTGAATGTCAAAAGTGTTATCGTATTCGGGCGGATCGAGATAATTGACGATATAAATGTAATAACCGATATCGCAACAGAAATGAGCTTAAAATTCACGAATGATATGGAATATATCAAAAACGAGATAGATCAATACGCTAAAAAAACGCTTGTTTTGAAATTGATTCCCGAGCATATATGCGGAAAACTCGTTAAAGAATCATAATAAAGGCAAATTTGCGTATATAAATCCCGTAAACGCTTGACAAAATATTGCAAAAGTGATACAATATAAATTAATGCCTATGGCATATGAATTAAAATAAAAATTAAGGAGATGGTTTTTTCATGAGTAGTGACAGTATACCTTTATGTATTCTGTTTTTGGTCTGTGTTATTGGAGGTGCGTATTTTGCCGCAACGGAAAGCTCATATTCCGCTGTAAACAAAATAAAGGTAAAAACGCTCGCCGATGACGGAAACAAACGCGCAAAGGGAGTAATGTATATTCTTAATCATTTTGATAAGGCACTTACAACTTTGCTTATAGGAAACAACGTAACGAAGATAGCGGGAGCGGCGGTATTTACTATGCTTGCTACTGACTTTTTCAAAAATGTCTTACAGAAATCCGATGAATTTCTTAATTCGTTTGCATTTTCTATGATATGCTCGGCACTCAGTACGGCTATCATATTCCTCTTTAGTGAAATGATACCAAAGAGCTTCGCAAACGACAGAAGCATGACGATGTCGATCTTCTTCCAGAATTCTTTGAGATTTTTGATGAAGGTCCTTACGCCTATATCCGCGTTGTTTAACTTGTTGTCCGCCAAGGTATCCAAGATGTGTTCGTCAAACAAAGAGCCCGACCCCTCGATAACCGAGGACGAATTGTCCGAGATAATCGAAACGGCAGAGGAGGAGGGTGTCGTGGACGAGGAGCAGGGAGATATGCTCAAATCCGCACTCGAATTTCCCAAAACTACCGTTGCCGATATAATGACGATGGAAAAGGATATCGATTTGATCAGCATCAATGCAACATCTGAGGAGATATTGCAGAAGATAAAAGAGACGAACTATTCTCGTTTGCCTGTAAAAGCTATAAAGTCCGATAGAATAATCGGTATCGTCAAAACCAAGGCGTATCTTGCGAAGTATAAAACGAATCCCAAGATAACGCTCAGGTCAGTAATGTTTCCGCCTTACGCGGTAAGATCTACTGCAAAGATAGACGATCTTTTGACTATTATGAGACAGCAAAAGCATCATATGGCGGTAGTTTATGACGAAAACAAGAATTTCGTTGGTTTGGTCACTATCGAGGATATACTCGAAGAATTGGTTGGAGAGATATTCGACGAAGAAGACGTTGTAGATAACGATTTCCAGACGCTTGGAGGAAACAAGTATCTTGTCAATACGCATATGCTTGTTGGTACAGCGTGTGAGAGAATGGGCTTTGATAATGTTCCTAATGATATCGCAGGAAAACCGATAGTAGCGTTTATTCTTGAAACTCTTGGACATCTCCCTGAGGAGAATGAGTCCTTTACATACAGAAATTTAGAGATAACTGCAAAGACCGTGACCGAGGGTCGAGTATCCGAGGTCGTAATACACATAATGGAAGAAGAAGCACTTGCGGAGATTGATTCTGCTAAGGAGATGGAGGTGGAGTCATGACGTTTGCAGAGCATTTTTCAAACATGTGGTGGGCATACGTAGTTATTTTCGTAATGGTTTGCTTCTCGGCGTATTTCTCCGCGTCTGAGATAGCCTTCAACTCGGCAAATAAAATGCGTTTGCGCCGCGCGGCTGACGAGGGAAGCCTTACTGCAAAGACCGCGTATAATATAGCTAATAATTTTACAACGTCTCTTTCGGCAATACTTATAGGAAATAACCTTGCAAACATTGCCGTTTCTACCTGTTCGACGCTTATAGTAATGGATCTTTTTGCGGAGAACGTTGCGCTTGCGTCCACGGTAGCGACTATATTGATCACTATCATCATACTTATCTTCGGTGAGATAATGCCCAAGATAATATCAAAGCAGTTCGCAAATACAGTTGTGCGTGTAGTAGCTATACCAACTCGTGTGCTGACCGTTATACTTTCTCCGATAGTATTTATCGTTATGGCACTTTTGTTCGTGCTTCGAAAGATCTGGGGAAAGGATCAGAAAGACGACGATCCTACAGTCACAGAGGAAGAGCTCGTTTCTATCATTGACACGGTAGAAGAGGAGGGTGTTATAGGCGAGGATCAGGGAGAACTGCTCCAGTCTATGCTTGACTTCCACGATACGACTATAGAGGAGATAATGACTCCCCGAATCGATATGACCGCGCTCAATATATCCGACGACGAGGAGAAGATAGAGACTATGCTTTCGGATACCACGCAGTATTCGCGTCTCCCCGTTTACGAGGAAAGTATCGATAATATCATAGGAATCCTTTCGCTTACAAGATACTTAAAGGCGACTATTGAGGGTGAAAGGGTAGATATAAGAGATATTCTTCTCAAGCCCTGTAAGCTCCATAAGACAATGAAGCTTCCCGCGGCTCTCGCAAAGCTTCGCGAGGCAAAGGTACACCTTGCTATCGTTATCGACGAGTTCGGCGGAACGCTTGGCGTTATCAGTATGGAGGACATACTTGAAGAGCTTGTCGGAGATATCTGGGACGATACCGACGTTATCGTTACCGAGTGCGTTGCTACGGGTGAGAACACATACGACGTAAAGGGTGATATGAATATAGACAACTTCTTTGAAGAGGTCGATATGGATAAGCCCGAGGACTTCAAGTGCGAATACTCTACCATGGGCGGTTGGGCGATAGAACAGCTTGAGGCAGATCCTCACGTTGGAGATAGCTTCAAGGTCGATAATATATTCGTTATCGTATCGCAGATGGAGGACGAGCGAGTTACAAAGCTCACAGTTCTTATCGAGCCTAAGGAAGAAAAAGACGAAATACTTGGTTAAAAATATTTTGAATAAAAGCCACAAGATTGCGTGTTTTACGCAGTCTTTGTGGCTTTTTGTTTTAAAAATTAATTAAAAGCTATTGATAAATATACGATCATACGATATAATATAATCAGAAAAAACGTTTAGGAGAAAAATTATGAATTTTATTGAAATTGCGGAAAGACGTTATTCTTGCAGAAAATATGATTTTATTTGAGAGGTAGAGCAGGAAAAGATCGACTCTATAATCAAAGCCGCCCGTCTCGCTCCTTCGGCGTGTAACGGACAGCCGTATCATATAACAGTATGTAAGGGAGAAATGGCGAAAAAGGTCTCAACGGCTATCGCGGAAATGGGAATGAATGAGTTTGCCGTCAACGCGCCCATTATGATAGTAATTTCGGAGGGAGAGTATGCCCCTCTTGCCGCGCGCGGAGCAAAGATAAAGGGAAACGATTATCGTTCGATAGATATAGGAATAGTTTGCGCATATATCACAGCTGAGGCGGCAGTTCAGGGACTTGAGACTTGCATACTCGGTTGGCTTGATCCCGAAGAGCTTGGTGAACTTTGCGGAACTAACGGTAGAGCGCGTCTTGCCATAACGCTCGGATATCCCGTACACGAATACGAGGCGCGTCCAAAGAAGCGCAAGGATATAGACGATTTCGTAACTACGATAGAGTGAACGGATAAATTAAATGAAAAAAATAATTAAAAGAACGATACCTTGTTTTCTTCTTCTGACAGCCTTGTCCATTCTTTTTTCAAGCTGCGGCATAGGTAAGGTCAAAATAGAAGATTATGAGTGGAAAATGCGTTGTATCATGCACGCAGAGGATAGTCAGGTAGTTTATGATGCGGCAGCAGAAGAAAGCAGTACACACCCAGAAGCAAAGAGCATTGATATGACGCTCGTGGCAAAGGACGGTAAGATAACGATTACCGACGTTACAAATAACAAGACCTACGAAGGAACTTATACCGTATCGGGCAGAAATCCAAAGGGTACAGACTATAAGATTACGATCGACGGAAAAGCAGGATACGCAACCGTTGCTATGACTATGTATGCGGACGGAAAAGAAGAGCCGACCTTACCGATAAACCTCGGAGATCATTCGATCTACTTTTATGCAAAATGAGGTGTGACAGATGAAAGAACGAAGAAAAATAACATTTGTGGAATTGTTGGTGCTTTGGTTTTGTATTGCCTTACCGCTAACCGTTATAAATGGCTTTTTCATAAAAATTCCGATCTTACACAACTTCATTATGTCCACTTTGGGAATTGTATTACTTATCTATCCCGTTTACCCTATCGGATTAACGGCTAAATTCACAGAAAAAAAGTGTCGCTTATTTATCCGTGTACTTGCGGTAATTGAGATAATTCTTTCATTCGCAACCGTAATGATGTTTTAACTAATAGGAGTTAGAATAATGGAAAATAAAACAGTTGGAACTATCCTTTCCGTCAAAAAACAATGGTGGCTAAAGGTAAACACCAAACCTGTCAGAACTCATGCGCTCGACGGAGCGACCTTCCCTCATATCGTTAAGGTAAAATACAGCGTTGGCGGAAATAAAATAATTAAGAAAAAATGGCTCAAAGCGTGTGTCACGCCACCGGGTGTTAATGAGCAAGTTACGGTGGTTTATCAAGATGATAAGCCCACAAGGTTCAAATTGGATATATAACGGTAAAGGTTAAAGATACAAATGAAAACAATCAAGAAAATATTGATAGGCGTTGGCATGATCCTTTTGCTTTTACTCATTACTTGGGGCATTTGCGAAACAGCAGGCAGCGACTATTACAATTATAGAGGTCATGTTGTAGATATTGTAGAGGAAAAAGGAGATACCGTTCTCGTAACTATTTTGGGTAATAAAGAATCCCGATTTACTTTGAAATGGTATTCAAGGGAGAAATACAAGAAGGATATCAAAGATATTCAAATCGGTGATTACGTTATGCTTTCAACCACACAATATAGCAACACGAACATAAAGAAAATATCCGTAGATCACGGTTGTTCTACGGAGGGTAAGCTGGTATATGTCAACGAATTTACCGACAGCCCGTATATTTTGGCTACCGACCCGACGACTAAGGTGAAGTTTTTCTTTGACTTTAATATAGCTAATGATATTCGAAATTTTGAGGGATTTGAAACAGGGGATATGGTTAGAATTTATCACCAATATCCGATACAAAGTAATGTGATTACTGCACAGGGGAGTGCGGTTAAGCTTATCTCCGATAACGCAAACGGCGGTTTGACAGAGGAAGATATAGCGTTTATCGAATCGAAAGGATATACGGTGAAAAAACAAAAGTAAGAAAAAAGAGCAATATTATTAAGTTAAGAAAAATACCGAAAAAATTCACTTAATTTAATGACATTGTGAAAAAGCGATGTTTTTTAATTCCTTAAGTTAATTATCAGAAAGTAAGGTGCTTTTATGAAGATTCAATTTATCGGTGCAGCTCAGGAGGTAACTGGAAGTTGTACTTTGCTTGAAATAAATGACAGATATTATCTTGTTGATTGCGGTATGGAACAGGGGATAGACGTTTTTCAAAATGTCGATTTGCCTATTCCCGCAAGTCAAGTTGATGCCGTGTTTTTAACACACGCCCATATCGATCACTCGGGAATGCTGCCAAGACTATACAAGGACGGCTTCCGCGGCATCATTTACGCAACGGAGGTAACTGTTAAGCTCTCCGATATCATGCTCAAGGATAGCGCGCATATTCAAATGAGCGAGGTTGAGTGGAAAAACAGAAAGGCTGAGCGTTCGGGGGAAAACAGCCAAGCTCCTACCTATACCCTTGAGGATGCTTTGGGAGCGATCAAGCTTTTCCGAGGTGTTCCGTATGATGAACGTGTTACGGTATCCGCAGGTGTAGATATCCGTTTTACCGATATCGGTCATCTTCTCGGCTCGGCTGCGATCGAGCTTTGGCTTAAGGAGGGGGCTGACGAAAAGAAGATCGTGTTCAGCGGTGACGTCGGAAATACCAATCAACCGATCATCAAGGATCCGTCTCCTATTTCGGATACCGACTATCTTGTTTTGGAATCCACCTACGGAAGCCGCAATCACGATCGTCATGACGATACGGTGCAGGTCCTCGCGGAGCTGATAGACAAGACACTTTCAAAAGGCGGTAACGTGATAATTCCCTCGTTCGCTATCGGACGTACTCAAGAGCTTTTGTACGCGATCCGAGAAATAAAGCAAAGAGAGCTCGTGAAGGATGTGGATTTTCCTGTTTACGTGGATAGTCCTCTTGCAATAGAAGCAACCGAGATCTTTTCAAAATGTGATCGGAGCTGCTTTGATGAAGAGACCAACAGACTGATCGAGCAGGGAATCGATCCTATCAAATTTCCGAATTTACGTCTTTCGGTCATGGCAGAGGAATCCAAGCGTATCAATGAAGATCCCGAGCCAAAGGTAATCCTGTCTGCCAGCGGTATGTGTGAGGCAGGTAGAATAAGACATCATTTAAAGCATAATCTTTGGAGACCGCAGAACCTTATCTTGTTTGTCGGTTATCAAGCGGAAGGAACACTTGGCAGAACCCTTATTGAGGGAGCGCAGAGCGTTCGTCTTTTCGGTGAGGATATCGCTGTCAGAGCCGAGATCAAGTCTCTCAAGGGAACTAGCGGACACGCCGATCAGCAGGGACTTATTTCTTGGCTTGAAAGCTTTGACAAAAAGCCGCGTACCGTTTACCTTAATCATGGTAACGAGGAGTCGATCGCAACTCTTGCAAATGAGCTCAGGGAACGCGGATATGCTGTTGAAACACCGTATAGCGGAACAGAATATGACATTGTAAAAGGCATTATGACTGCATACACCGAGAAGAAGCGCGTAACGGCAGCCGATGTAGCTAAAGCTCGTTCAAGAAAGAATAGCATACACCGTGAGCTTTTATCACAAGCAGAAGCGTTGCTTGCGCTTGCAAAGCGTTGCGAGAGCCGTCCAAACAAGGAAAACGCCAAGTTTGCGGCACAGATACGTTCCTTAATGGAAAAGTGGGAAAGATAATTTAGGGTTCAAAGGAGGACAACAAAATGAAAAAGAATCTCTTTGTGTTATGTACCGCGATAATTGCGCTTATATTGGAAATTCTGCCATACGGCGCGGTTTGCAATTTTGCAAATCCCGAGGGAAAGGCTTGGAGGCATACATATTCTTATTTCGATCTTACTCCTTTTGGATATGCAAATTTCGCGCCGTTTATCGTAGCACTTTTGACCTGTGCTTTAATTGTTATGATAGTTGTATCTATTGTGATAAAAAAGCCGATGAAAAAGCCGATCTTAACAGTGTCTGTTATAGCTGTTGTGCTTTCTCTTGCGCCATTGCTTTACGGAATAAGACACTTTTCATTAGTCGGCGCTTTTATTTCACTTGCGTTGCTGGCGACATCGCTGATCTCTTTCATCAGAAATTAAAAAACGGAGGATAAGATGATATCGTTAATTATTACCGCGGGAGTAGGAGTTTTGATATCTGTGCTCGGAATTATCAATATGACAGGGAACATATCCTCGCTTCATTGGTATCACAGGCAAAGAGTTAGCGAGGCGGATAGAAAGCCTTTTGGGCGGCTTGTAGGACTTGGAACACTTATTATCGGTATTGCAATAGTCGTTTTTGGTATATTGATGTTTATATATGAAAAAACACAGACAGGAATTTGTGCTGTTATTGGAGCTTCTGAATTGATAGTGGGTATCGTTTTAGGGCTTGTATTGAATGTTTACGCTATGATAAAATATAACAAAGGAATATTTTAAACTTATATAGTCTAAGTCATTAATCAACAGACAAAAAAGGCGGAGACCGCAAAATGCGATCTCCGCCTTGATCTTTATTTTTCAATAATGTAAGTTGCGTAAGCAATGGTTTGATCTTTCACAAAATCATAACCCTCAAATATGATGTAGTCTTCATATACGTGTACGAGATATCCCTCGGAACGATTTGAAGCGTTACTCAAAGAACTGCTTGTGTTGGAAAGTGTACGGGGCGCGGCACAGGAGGGAATATGTACCATAGTTGCGTATGTGCCGTTCTTGTCGTCAATATTTTTATCGTAATTTGTCTTTCCTGGCTTTGGAGTTATAAATTGCGAATCAAATGACAGATGTGAGTGACCGCTGAAATAGATAACGTTTTTATATTGCTTGAAGTAAGCGTCTAAACGCTTGTAATCTTTCGTTGAGCTGATCATAGGCAAGGAGTATTCTCCTCCGCCCGCACTTGACGCGTCTCCTACCTCTTCGTCCATAAAGGTGTGGAAGTAGAGGAATACTGCACTGTCCTTGTATTGCTCAAGTCTTGCGCCGAGCCAATCAAGCTGTGAGTCGTCTAAAAGACGGGATGTGGATTTACCGTAGTCATAATATTTTTGATGCAGGAAGATCATAACGCTTCCGTCGGGAAGCTCGACAACGTAATCAAGATCGTTTCCGTCGGAGAATTTCATTGTGAGATTACTGTTGTAATTCACAAGGTTGCGTGTGTACTTCAGATACCAATCTCTTGAGAAGCCCGTGTGTTTTGCCTCGTGGTTGCCGCTGGTCGTGAAAATGGGCATATCGGGAGCAAAAGCGTAGATATCTTTTATTGCATCGGCGTGTAAAATGTATTCAGACTCAACATTGTCATAGGAAAAATCGCCGCAGATTCCGACGGTTATCGCACCTTTTTCGTGAAGTATTTTAGATGCGTCGACAAAGTGGTCGTAGGGAATAGAAGTCGATCCGTAACGATCACCCTGATGCGTATCAGAGAGAGCGCCAAAGGAATAAAGCTCGGTAGCGTTAAACAAATGGCTTTCGGGAATATTATAGGAGTAGGTGATAGTTCCGCTTGAGTTGATAGCCAATACCCTTGTAGCGCCTTTTGGAATCGCTGTAAATGATTGGATGCTGACGGTAGTCAAAGTATCCGCTTTAAAGGAGCTTGAGTATAGCTTTGTATGATTGGCAAGCTTACCTTTTGCATCACCCCAATAGAATGTATATGTACCGGCGGTTTTTGGCTTGAATTCTAATGTTCCTCCCGCAAAACCCGGGGTTTCATAAAGGAAATTATAGCTGAGGATACCGATTTCTTCATAAAGCTTGTTGCATACAGTACAAACGTTGTTTACGTAGTCGTGTTTATCCGTTTTGGGAGTTGTTGTGATTTTCGATGATCCGCAAGCGCAGATGTAGAGCAGACGTCCTTCGTTCAGACAGTTCGCTTTTTGAAGCACAGTCTCTTTTTCATAATTATGCGTATGAGAAGGGGCAGGGGAGGTTGATTCCAATGTCGTTTGAGTGGTTATCGGCTCAGTTGTTTGAGGCGGAGTTGAATCTTTTAGTTCGCACCCGCACAGCAAAAGCATTAAGAGTGCTAATAGCAAAGATAATTTTTTCATCTTTTTCTCCTTTTTAATACATAAAAAACAAAATATGTATTTTCAATTACATTTCTATTATATCATTTAAGTTTTTAAATTTCAATAGATATTTGTATTTTTTTAAAACAGTATTGATAGCTTTACGCTTTTATGTTATAATTAATTTGTAAAAAAGCAATAAAAAGGAGATCATTATGCGTAAAAATTTCGGATCAAAAACGTGGCTTTACCCTATGCCCGTACTTATAATCGGTACATATGACGAGAATGGAGTTCCAAACGCTATGAACGCGGCTTGGGGAGGTGTTTATGATACTGATCAAGTTATGGTGTGCCTTGCGGACGATCATAAAACCACCGAAAATATCAAAAAAACAGGAGCTTTTACGGTAAGCTTTGCTACCGTGAGTAATGTCGTGCCGAGCGACTATGTCGGCATCGTTTCCGCAAACAACGTGCCCGATAAATTTGCAAAAGCGGGATTTCACGCTACAAGAAGTGAGTATGTAAACGCTCCGATTATCGACGAGCTTCCTATGACCGTAGAATGTAAGCTTATAAAGTTCAATGAGGACGGTATTTGTGTGGGCGAGATCGTTAACGTTTCGGTTGACGAAAGTATTCTTGATGAGAACGGAAAGGTCGATGCAAAAAAACTCGATCCTATTATCTACGACGGAGCAACTCACGCTTATTGGAGCTTCGGTGAGAAGATCGGTAAGGCTTTTTCTGAAGGAAAAAAGATCAAATAAAAAGGATAACGGAAATGACAGAATTTGAAAAGATCGCAATGATGCAATCCGCGATAGATCTTTGCGCCGAGCCTGAGGATTTTGAGAAAAACGAGAACGTGGTAGTTACGTCGTATGAAAACAAGCGCGCAAGACGGTACTTGAAATTGCCGTTTTCTTGCCAACTTGTGTCATATGGGAACAACGTGGTGGCTTCGGTGTCGCCCGAATTTAGAGAGATCACGGAAAAATACATAAACACCTATCCCATAGAGCACATCTTTGAAACGCCGAATATGTATGTGTTGAATGAAGCACTTTTGACAAAAGGACAAAAGATCTGCTTTATGGCTGAATATTTTTTACCGGATTTGAAAGCTCTAAAACCAATTGATTGTATATACGATCTTCGTGTTTTGACACAAGCGGATTTTGCTAATCTCTATCTGCCCGAATGGTCAAACGCGCTTTGCGAAAACCGTAAGGAGCTTGACGTGCTTGGTATTGGAGCATACGACGGCGATAAGCTCATCGGCCTTGCGGGATGCTCTGCCGACTGTGATGCTATGTGGCAGATCGGCATTGACGTACTTCCCGAATATCGTAGGCATGGAATTGCTTCAGCACTTACAAGTCGCCTTGCGATAGAAATTCTTGATCGTGGGAAAGTACCTTTCTACTGCGCGGCTTGGTGTAACGTTAAGTCTGTTCGAAACGCGATAAGCAGTGGGTTCCGTCCCTCGTGGGTGGAGATGACGGCAAAGTCGATTGAAACGGTTAATGAGCTTAACGTTCAAAAATAACGAAAAAACAGTGGAGAGTCGTTTGACACTCCACTGTTTTATGTATAGAAGTTATTTTGTCAACATCCAAGCAGCCATCTTGCTTTCCTCGGTCCACAGCTTGCCTGCGGAGGAGTAGTCGGTGACGGTCATCTTTGTGCCGTTGGTCAGGGGAACTTGAACCTCAAGAATATTGTCGTAGGGAGCAATTTCTGTTTCGGGGAATTCCACGTTGACATATCCGTCCTCATCTACGTCAACCTCAATGGGAGCGTCTACACTGTAGCCAAGACGGTTTTCCTGCGCCAAAGTAATAGGACCGCGCAACAGAGCAATGTGTTTGTGTGCTATCGGATCTTCCTTGTCTAAGGTCGGGATCATATAATTTTGACCCCAAACTACTTTGTTCATCATGAGCTCTTGTCCGTATGGAATGGGACGCATAGTACGGATGCGCATATCAAGCGAAAGCTCGATCACATCGCCATCGTTCCATTTCCTGATCATATTGGTATATCCGATAGGGAGAAAACTCATCTCTGTAAGCGTAATCAAATACGTTGAATACATCAGTACCACCACGGTCAACGATGTAGGTTGCAAAATCAAAGTATGCCTTGTCCTTGGTCAGCGAATACAAACGAACAATGGGCTCAAGGAGGGAGGAGGAATTCAGTCCTCTCCAGTGGCGTGTGGCTTGAGTGATATGTATCTGCTTGCCGTCTTTTTTGCTTCCGAGCTTGGAGATCATATAGTCTACCTGCGCACGCATAGAAGCGATAATATCCTTTTTAAGCTCTTCATCGGTGCATATCTCGTAAAAATACTGCATACCCAAAAGGACGTACTTTCTTTCCCAAATGTCCCAACCGTTGAATTCGTGATTCAGAGCGTAGCAACTGATACGTCCCAACTCATCTGCGCTCGCGAGCATATCACGTACAGTTTCTGTGAGGATATTATATAACTTGGGATTTTTGGTATAAGAATATACAAAGCAAGCGCCTCGCATCATTTTGCCCCAGTATTCACCTCTCCAACCATTGTCGAAGTCGGCATCTTCTTCGCGGAATTGCTCCACAAAGCGATCCCAAAGGACGGGATTCATCATCTGAAAATCTTCTATATAACGAAATGCAGTATCGATAAAACCACGGTATTTGAAATCATTGTCATAATCGACAAAGAAACGATCTGTGTAATATCTTGGTTGACGGGATTGCTGTCGTATAAAGCTTTCATGTTAAGTCTCCTTGTTATTCAAGTAATTTGTTGCTACACTATCACGGTGTACCTATGGCATGATTATAACATATTGCTTTTTTTTTTTTTGCAAGATATTACTAAAAAAATTTGATTTTATAAGAAAACGCAAAAATCTTATATGCAAATTTATATACAAAGAAAAGTGGATCGCAGTAATTTGCTTATTGTGTAAGAAAACTAAGGCTTAAAAAGTATCGAATGATAAGGCTTGAACTTGTGCTCTCTACCACCCCAAACGCAAAATATAGTATATTTTATATCCAAAAACACTATATATAGTGGTTTTTGCTCCGTCCCAAACGCTTTGTACCACTCTTAACTCCGTTGTTTCCATCGCTTCCAAATCGGTCTATGGTCAAGAATGGGGTCAAAAAAGCTTTGGGTGGAGTAGGTCGCAAGACAGCAGAGAAAAGAGAAGAATAATTACGCATAGAACAGTGCACTTTCAAAAATTGAGTCACCAATCAAAGAAAAAGCGTTGCTGATCGAAAAGCCTATATATGAAGTTCAAAAAAAACAGTTGACAAAGCGGATTCGTCGTGATATAATAATAACGGAGAGAACCGATGACGGTTGCTATCCCGAATAAGTTAAAAAATTAACCGCCTCGAGTTGCAGCAAGAAGGCGGTTATTTCTTTTATTTGTCACGTCGATTATTAAAATACTCGGCGAGAGCGATAATCAAGGATAATATCATTAGTAATTCAACCAATGTTATGTACATTGTTACCACCTCCCTCCATTGAATTCCTCTCCCTTCTGTGGTATGTTGTTGTGCTGACAGAAAAGGAGGTACAACCTATGAAAAGTATGATAAACGAATTGTGGCACGGCAACATAATACCGCAAGAAGATAGCAGAACCAACTTGAAGGAGTTGAAGGAGCTACTCGGATATATGGCAAGGCATCACGAGGACTTGGAGAAAACCTTCACCGACGAGCAGAAGGAGATCTTCGAAAAGTTCCACGACTGTTGGGACGAGTACGTAAGCCTCGCCGAAGCAGCCATCTTCGAATACGCCTTCAAGCTCGGTATGCAGATTGCCATCGAACCTTAACTGAATAATCAACGAGTGCAGATCGAAACAATCGGCCTGCACTTACTTTTTGCTTTAGCAATAAAACTTCCAACTGACCTTCATAAAAATTCACAATTTCATCATTGACAATTACATTTACGAATAGTATAATATGGAATAGTTCAAAAACGAACAAAAGGAGCTTTTTATGATAACGATTCAGGAAATGAATGGACACGCAAGAAAGATAGGCTTGGCATACGAAAAGGCATTATTGCCGTTGGCTAAAGAAACCGATATGCCGCATACTGCGATCAGTATCCTTCTTTTTATTGCCAATAATCCCGAGTTTGCTACGGCAAGCTATATTTGCGATATGAGAGGACTGAAGCGCCCCGTGGTATCCGCTCACGTTGAAAGTTTGGTGCAGGGTGGATACATTGAAAGACGAGCCGTTCCCGGAGACAGAAGAAAGGACGCCCTTGTTTGTACCGAGAAAGCAGTAAAGATCGTGGAGCTTGGAAGGGCGCGTCAGATTCAGTTTGCGAGTGCGGTACTTGAAGGGATCAGCGAGGAGGATCGCGCCGTAATGGAACGGTGCTTCCTCAGAATGAATGCCAATATTGATAGGATTATTAAGGAGAAATAACCGCAAATGTTCAAATTACTAAAGTATATGAAAAAGCGGGAACGATGGATGGTTCTCGGTTGTATTGCTTTGATCATCGGACAGATCTATTTTGATCTGACGATGCCCGACTATATGAGCGATTTGACGGTTTTGATCAATACCCCCGGAAGTGAAATGGCAGATATTCTGACTGTGGGCGCGAAAATGCTCGGCTGTACGCTTGCAAGTGCGGCACTTGCGATCGCTTGCGGCTTTTTGACTTCGCGCATTGCCGCAGGATATAGCTATGCCGTCAGAGAAAAGTTGTTTTCTCACGTGATAATGCTTGGCAAAGCCGAAACGTCCAAGTTTTCAATTCCGAGCTTGATCACAAGAACGACCAACGATATCACTCAATTGCAGATGATCGTTGTTATGGGCTTGCAATCGCTTGTAAAAGCGCCTATCATGGCGGTATGGGCGATCATCAAGATCCTCGGCAAGAGCTGGGAGCTGTCTGCCGTAACGGCATCCGCAGTAGTTGTGATATGCACAACACTCCTTGCCATTATGTCGGTTTGTTTGCCTCGCTTCCGTAAGGTTCAGAAGCTGACCGATAC
>JAZSIP010000102.1:0-3173 GCA_045533915.1 Eubacteriales bacterium | reverse complement strand
GTTTACCATCGCCTCACGGCGAGGTATATGTGTACAAATTTTTCTACACTGTAGGGACCGGCGTCCTCGACGGTCCTAATACAAACGATTTAAACCAATCAATCGATATAACAAATCTGCTCGATAAACCGCAATTTGTTTACTTCAAATTTTGATTTATAGAGAATGCGATGAGGGGACTTTTTGAAAAAGCTCCCTCAAAAAACTTTCATAAAAAGGTATAAAATCACAGCCGAATGAACGGCAAAAACCAAACGAAACGATCTGTCGTATCGCCCCAATTTTCTTATTTCACCCAAAAATCTTTTCTCACCCCCTTGCACGATCCCGCAAAATGTGATATAATTAATTAGTTATGGTAAAATTTATATAAATATCGTTTTTAAATTGGCGGAATTTCCGCGGGAGGTTTACATTGATCATCGCACTTGAAGACGCAAAATATAAGCTTATAGGAATGCGCGCGGAGCTTAAGGAGCTTGGCTCGGCGCTCCGTATCGACGAGCTCAAGGTCACGGCTGAGGAGCTCGATAAACAGACCCTCGACCCTAATTTCTGGTCGGATCAGGAGAATTCCTCAAAGGTACTCCAGAAGCTCAAGCAGACAAAGGATACCATTGAAGATTACGAAGCGCTTTGCGCTCGGCTTGAGGATACTATAACCCTCGCCGAAATGGCAATCGAGGAAAACGACGAAGCCTACGTTGAAGAGGTACAGAGTGAGCTTGAGGCTATCGCGAAAGCCGAGGAGGAAAAGCGCATCGAGATACTTCTCTCGGGAGAGTACGACAAGAACAACGCCATCGTTTCTTTCCACCCTGGTGCTGGCGGAACAGAGGCGCAGGACTGGGCGCAGATGCTCTACCGTATGATAACACGCTGGGCAGAACGCCACAATTACAAATATAAGCTTCTCGATTGGCTCGACGGCGATGCCGCGGGTATCAAGAGCGCGACGATAATGGTCGAGGGACTCAACGCATACGGCTACTTAAAAGCCGAGAACGGCGTTCACCGCCTTGTGCGTGTTTCTCCCTTTGATGCCGCGGGCAGACGTCAGACCTCGTTCGCTTCGATCGAGGTAATGCCCGAATTTGATAACATCGATAAGGTTGAGATTCGAGATGAGGATATCGAGGTCACCGCGCACCGTTCGAGCGGCGCGGGCGGTCAGCATATCAACAAGACCGACTCCGCTATCCGTATTCTTCATAAACCCACGGGAATCGTTGTCGGCTGTCAGACCGAGCGCTCACAGCTCCAGAACAAAGAAACGGCTATGAAGATGCTCAAGGCAAAGCTTATGGAAATAAAGATCCGCGAGCGCCTTGATACTATCGAGGATATCCAAGGCAATAAGACAAATATCGAGTGGGGCGCGCAGATCTGCTCATACGTCTTTATGCCCTATACACTCGCGAAGGATACGCGCACGGGATTTGAGGACGGTAATATCACCGCCGTTATGGACGGCGAGATAGACGGATTTATTAACGCTTATCTTAAAATGAATGCTAAATAATAACGCGATAACGCGGAAATGCTATTGAGGGGGACTTTTTGAAAAAAGCTCCCCTCAAAAGCTTTTAAGAGAAAAAAGTATAAACTTGCCGCCGAATAAAAGGATAAAACCGAACGAAATGGGCTGTCGAGTACGTCAGCCCCTACCGAGTTTGTGCGAATATATCTCACCGATAGATCAAAATTTGAATTACCGTCGAACGAAACGGGCAAATGATCAATTATATCACCCCAACCGCAAACATAATTTTCAATTTTCCTATCGAATACCGAAAGGAGCTAAACAATGCCAACTGTATTTGATTATATCGATTGGCGCGGCGACCTGACCTTTGAGCAAAGCGGACTCAACGAGGTCGACGCGCTCATACTTTCAATGATAAGCTACGTTGACTTTTCCGAGATCATAACCGATCCCGATACCGAATGCGGCTATACTCTGCTCGACGCGGCTAAAAAATACGTCCGTCTGCACAGAGGAAAACCGCAAAAGCTCGGTCTTATCCTGCCGCCCGAGGTCGTGAGCATTATGGTCAAGGCGGCGAAATCCAAGCGCTTTGGTTCGCTTTTCGTACATTCCCACGTAAACCACGTGAACGCCGAGACCGAAACTCAATTCTCCGCGATCACATTTTCACACGGAGAAAAAGCGCATTTTGCCGCTTTCCGAGGAACTGACGACACGCTTATCGGCTGGAAAGAGGATTTCAATATGTGCTTTATGCACCCCGTTCCCGCTCAGCTTGAGGCTCTTTCATACGTCGAAGCTCTTGCCGCAAAAACGTCGGGACGGCTCTTTCTTGGGGGGCACAGCAAGGGCGGAAACCTTGCGGTCTATGCCTCTGTCTGCGCCTCTCCCGCGGTAAAGGAGCGTATCGTAAGCGTGTTTAATAACGACGGACCGGGATTTACGCGCGAGTTTGTCGAGTCGCTCGAATATACCGATATGCTGCCGAAGATCCACACTCTCGTTCCGCAAAGCTCGGTCGTGGGTATGCTCCTTGAGCACGAGGGCGTTTATGAGGTCATCAAGAGTGCGCAAAACGGTATTCTTCAGCATAACGCGTTTTTTTGGGAGGTGCTTGGCAACAGCTTCGTTCACCTCAATACCGTTACCGATGAAAGTATGATGATAGACAGAACGCTCAAAAGTTGGCTTAACGAAATGACTCCCGAGGTCCGCGAGACCTTTGTCGAGTCGCTCTTCGAAACTATCTCCGCCTCGGGCGCGACGACTCTCACCGAGCTTAATTCCGATAAAATAAAGCTCGTTAAAGCGTGGAATAACCTGCCGCCCGAATCCCGCGCCCTCGTGCGTAAATGTATCTCGATCCTTATCCGCGACGCGCGAACCAAAGGCGCGCGATAAGGACGCGGAGGACGCGGGGGCGCGGTGAGGGAGACTTTTTGAAAAAAAGTCCCCCTCAAACTCCCCTCAAAAACTTTCATAAAAAAGGATATATTGTTTTGCCGTTTTCTCTGCTTCAAATAAAAATTTGAATTTCCGAGGTACGAAAACGGGAGGCGTTCCGCCCAATATCATTAAGTTAAGAAAATATGAAAAAGCCCCCGCCGTTGTCATCCTCGAGCAAGGTGTTTTTTCTCGAGATTCTTCGCTGCGCTCGAGAATGACAACGAGAAAAAACACCGCC
>JAZSIP010000076.1:0-21208 GCA_045533915.1 Eubacteriales bacterium | reverse complement strand
AATGCTATAAGGAAGAGGTGATACAATATATTATATTATTAATAATATTATATATTATATATTATATATTATATATTACATACTACCTTCCAAAACCCCAAAAAACCTTATGTTATCTACACTTTTTCGATATGATTTTCTAAACACCCCTCTCCACCAAACAAATCCGCAAAGTCAGTATCAAGCTCATCATCAGCTTCAAAGTCAATGTAAACTACGGTCTCATCTTCAAGCGACACATCAGGAATCTTGCTTATTCCCACAATTCCAACTGTCGCATTCGCTTCACAGGCGCTCTCAATCATTCTTATCAGCTCTTCCGCTTCTCTAACTGCTTCATCCGTGACGGTAACATCTGCTTTCTTTAAGCCAACCGATAACGTGTAAATTACTTGTGTACCATTCATGTCGATACTCCTTGTTTTTAATTAATTTATCACAGAAAACGCTATTTTGTTCCTGTATATATGGATATACAATAATTCTTTCAAATTTAATTATTTTCTTTCACTTTTCATAAAAATCAAGTACAGGGCAACCTTAATCGATTGCCCTGTATCTACTATGTTTTATTCAGCTTCTTTTTCATTTTCATAAAAATCAGCCCACAAATCGTATTTAACGTATACAACTTTGGGTTCTTGTTTTCTCAGGTCATTCCATTCCTCAGGATATTCATAAATATTAGGATACCCCCTAAAAATCACCTTTTTGCCCTCCAACAAGCAAAGTTTTGACATGGAATCACAAGTATATCCAGTAAAAAGCGGTCTCACTTTTTTATCATCATGAATATCGTGGTGACGGATTATTGCCAAACGGATAAAATCATACGCCCACGGATTCAACTCCTCGTCAAAATAATTAATAGCTTTAACATCTTTCGTTTGATAGAATACATGGTTTATGGCGCTTTGATAACCATTTTCAATTGGTCTTTCTGTTACTTTAATTTTTTTCTTACGAAAATAATTATAAAGTTCTTCTTTCAATTTGCAATTAGGACTTACTACAAGCAAAATATATACCCGATGTTTCTTATCTCCTAGAAAATCAGGAAGATTACAACGATATTCACGATTTTGCGTTTTTTTATCTACAACAAAATTTTCAATATCATCGGAATGATGCGCCGCACCAACAATGCCGACACAGTGGTAATTATTCTTCTTGGCTATCTGTTTGATATGATTTGTCACCAACTCAGCAAATTTTTGTGCATCATCAAAAGTATCAAATGTGTTATTTTGCGTTTGAATAAAAAGCATGTACTTTTTGCCTTCATCAAGGTGAGGGCGATTATTATTAATATTCATTTGGAATTCTCCTTTGTTATATATTTTATTTTTATGTAATGACATATTATGATATTTGAAATCCTTTATATTATAAAATTAAAATTGAATATTGTTTTATCAACTTATGCTACGGCGGTATTCTCCGTATCGGATTGCGAAAGCAATGTTTCATTTTTATGTCCTTTCATTATTTTGTTTGCTTAAAAGCAATTAACTCATACGTTCATCTGCATAATCACTCCACAGCCCTTTTACCCTAAGCTTTGCAGTCAAAGACTTAAGATAACTCAACTGCTTGGCTTCATCAAAAAATTGTTTATAGTTAAAAGGAGTATCTATTGTGGAAAGCTCAGTTGTCAATGCGAAAAAGTTTTTTGTAATAACGCCGTAATCGTAATTAGGGAAAATCCTTTTCTTATTACCTTCCAAGAAATACTTTGTCAACAAAGAATAGGTGAAACAAGTTGCCTGCGGATTCAATTCTTCGGAAAACAAATCAATAATTCTCATTTTCTCAGATTGATCTAATACATATCTTACCGCATTATCACCATATGTATCTACTTTCTTTTCCCAAGTTACCTTTGTTCTGCGAGGACTATGATTTTTTTTGAAATAATCAACAATGAAGTTCTTTAGTGTTACCCCTGGATTAGCTATCAACAAAATATGAAGGTGAGGCGGTCGCTCATATTCGGACTCGGGAAAGAAATTGGGAACGTAAGGTTCATATTCTCGTTTCCCAAATTTGTTAGGTTTCATTACTCCGTGTTCATTGGTGTGTCGGCTAACTCCTATCACGGCAATACAATGGTAATCCATTTCCTTGCACTTTCTAACAAGAGCGTTTTTGAGAGCATCGGCGGCTTTTAATGCTTTATCAAAGCTATCAAATGTACCGCTTTCGGTTCCGATAAGGTACGAATGTGTCCTCCTTTCTTCAAGATGAGAACGAGTAGATTTTTTTGACATTTTTTAATCTCCTTTAAGTAAATTTTTATTTGGTTCAGTATACATCACTTTGAAAAAATAATTAAATATTTTTTGTCATTTTTAAATCTCCTTTACAATTAGAATCTTTGACACCCGCAGTATACACCATTTCGAAAAAATGATTAACTAAATTGCATCAATTTTTAATTTCGGTATTTCAAGCAGATTTTGAGAAGGTTTTAAGTCTCTTTTGTGCCTGATTTTTTGACACCCGCAGTATACACCATTTCAAAAAAATGATTAACTAAAAATGAAAAAAACTAATCTTTACCCACCCAAGAGGACAAATTTAGGTATAATACAGTTTTTTTCATAAAAAAATGTGTCAATTTTGAAATATAATTCCATTTTTTTGAAAATTAAAGAGTTTTATCTATACTTACTCATACAGCACTCAAAATCAAAATCCATCATTTTTCGAAAAAATTTTAAAAAATTTTTTATGTCCCATTCGTAACCTATCCCCGATATGTCGCAAATTTAGTTCCTTATCTCCGCAAAAGGCATTATAATTTAATTACCAATTCCAACGAAGATTGGAATTGAGACTTTCATTATATGAGGTGGAGCTATGGCGATTTACGGCTATGCACGTGTCAGTACGGCAAGGCAAAAGGTAGAAAGACAGGTCGAGAATATTATAAGGCACTATCCCACGGCAATCATCATTACCGAGGAATACACAGGGCGCAGTCTTGACCGTCCAAAATGGAATTATATTCGTAAGCAGTTCCGAGAAGGAGATATAATTGTCTTTGATGAAGTCAGCCGTATGTCGAGAAATGCAGACGAGGGCTTCAAGCTCTACGAGGAACTTTATTACGAGGGGATAGAGCTTCATTTTCTGAAAGAGCCTCATATTGACACCACTACATACAGACAAGCTCTTGACAATGCTATTAAGCTAACAGGCACAGCGGTTGACTTCATTCTTGAAGGACTTAACAAATATCTGATGGACTTAGCCAAGGAGCAGATACGCCTTGCTTTCATTCAAGCCGAAAAGGAAGTTGACTTTTTAAGAGCGAGAACGAGAGAGGGCATAAAGAAAGCCCACGACCAAGGAAAGAGATCGGGGCATGAGCAAGGAACGAGCTATGAAACGGCAAAAGCGAAAATCTGCAAAGAGATTATCCGTAAGCATTCGGTATCTTTCGGGGGAACGTTATCTGATACAGAGGTCATAAGGCTCTGCGGTTGCAGTAAGAACACCTATTACAAATACAAAGCCGAGCTATCGGAAAGAAGTGCATAAAACAAAAGGACGAAGCCACGTTAAAATGGTTTCGTCTTTTTTTATTATTCGTTATATTATGTTTTCTTGCGATATTTGCGATTTAAAGGCTGGGGGCAAGTATTTATATGCAAAAGGAATTTAAAGCGATTATAACGCAAATTTACTTATTGTTTACTGTTGGATTTGACCTCATAATAAAAAATTATAATATATCTTGGTGAAAATTTTGATAAATATTGATTTTTGTTTGATTCTGTGATATAATATAAGTGCCAAACTAGTTGAATATTTTTAAGTGTGTTTTACCCAAGGGGTATTTATACCCTTTTTTTGTCATACACTTGTACAGTAGAATTTGATAAAAACGCAAATTCCAATCTGTACGGGTGTATAAACACGCTTCATATAGACTAGTTTGGCGACTATCGGGGTTTGCGTTTTTTATGCGCTGACTTCGGTTGGCGCATTTTTTTTGTTTTTGTGACATAAAAAGCAAAAAAATACGACTTATACTTATAGAGAGTATCTTTAAGGAGGAATTTTAAATGTCTATTCTAAAAAGAGTGATTTCGTTATTGCTTTGTCTTGTGATGCTGACCTCGGTATTGGCTTCTTGCGATACGGATGATTCGCACGATCACGAAACAGGTGAATCAACAACAGTGCAATCGCAAGGAACAACGTCCGATCATACTCATGACGAAACAAAACCAAGTGATGAAACACCAAAAACGCCTGAACAGCATACGCACACCCCTGCTACTGCTGTAACTGAAAATCTCGTAGATTCCACTTGCACGAAAACGGGCTCTTATGATGAGGTCGTTTATTGTTCCGTGTGCCATGAGGAAATCAGCAGAACGCAAAAGACAATTGATAAGAAAGCACACGAGTATAATCAAAAGGTCACCACAAGTACATATTTGAAAACCTCGGCTGATTGTAACAATGTGGCGGTTTATCATTATTCCTGTTCCTGCGGTGCGAAAGGTACTACCACCTTTACCGACGGAGAAGCAAACGGACACAGTTATTCTTCCTCTTGGGAAAAGAATGCAACGCACCATTGGCATAAGGCTACCTGTGAGCATACGGGCAAAATATCGGGAGAAGCAGAACACGATTACGGAACAGATAATATCTGCGATACTTGCGAATATGACAGAACCGTTAATGTTTCGGGCGTAACGCTGAACTTTTCTTCTCTCGCTCTAACGGTTGACGATGTTAAAACCTTAATTGCAACGATTGCTCCGAATAATGCCACCAATCAGAGCGTAATGTGGACCACCTCAAAGGCTTCTGTTGTTACGGTCGATACCAACGGCAATATTACAGCGGTTGGAGTAGGTACGGCTATTATTACCGTAACCACGGCAGACGGTAATAAAACGGCTCAATGTACAGTGGTTGTATCTGCAAAGGTATGTTCTCATACTGCTACCCGAACCGAGCGAGAAAATGAGATCGATTCCACCTGTAAAGATGCAGGCTCTTATGATGAGGTCGTATATTGCTCTGCGTGCGGTGATGAGCTGAGCAGAACGGAAAAGACAATCCCGAAGAAGAATACCCATACAAACGCTATACCTGTTAATGAAAATATTGTAGATTCTACTTGCAAGGAAGTAGGCTCTTATGACGAGGTTGTTTACTGTTCGGTTTGCGGAGTTGAGATAAGCCGAGTGGAGAAAACGATTGACAAGAAAGACACTCACACAGCAAGCTCAGCCGTACAAGAAAACATTGTAGATTCTACCTGTAAAGAGGTAGGTTCATATGATGAGGTCATTTACTGTTCTGTATGCGGTGATGAATTAAGCAGAACTGAAAAAGTTATCCCCAAGAAAGACACTCATACTGAAAGTACAGCAGTTCAAGAAAATATTGTATCCTCTACCTGTAAAGATACAGGTTCTTATGACGAAGTTGTTTATTGCTCTATCTGCGATATCGAAATGAGCAGAACAACAAAGACGATTGACAAGCAAGACACTCACACAGAAGGAGAGCCTAAACAAGAGAATTATGTTGATTCCACCTTTGAATCAAAAGGCTCTTATGATGAGGTCATTTACTGTACTGTCTGCGGTAAGGAGTTGAGCAGAAATACGATTACGATTCCCGAAAAGTCTCACACAGCAGGAACGGCTGTAGTAGAAAACAAGGTCGATTCTACTTGCAAGGAAACAGGTACTTATGACGAAGTTGTATACTGTACCGAATGTGGCGAGGAATTAAGCCGTGTTCAGAAGACCATCGAGAAAAAGACCACTCATACCGAAGATGAAACGGTAACGGAAAATCTTGTTGATTCTACCTGTAAGGATGAAGGTTCTTATGATGGAGTTATTTACTGTTCAATCTGTGATAAAGAATTAAGCAGAGAAACAAAAACGATTGCGAAGAAAACTACGCATACAGCAGATACGGCAGTTCAAGAAAACATTGTTGATTCCACTTGTAAGGATGTAGGCTCTTATGATGAAGTCGTTTATTGCTCTGTATGCGGACATGAAATCAGCAGAACACAAAAGACGATTGATAAGAAAAACACTCACGTCGAGGGCGAACCTCAACAAGAGAATTTTGTTGATTCTACGTTTGAAGCCAAAGGCTCTTATGATTCTGTTGTTTACTGTACGGTCTGCGGTAAGGAACTGAGCAGAAATACCATTACGATTCCCGAAAAGACACACACGGCAGGAACTGCGGTTGTTGAAAACAAGGTTGATTCCACCTGTGGCAAAACAGGCACGTATGATGAAGTTGTTTACTGTACCGAATGTGGCGAGGAATTAAGCCGTGTTCAGAAGACTATTGAGAAGAAGACAACTCATACCGAAGATGAATCGGTAACGGAAAATTTTGTTGACTCTACTTGCAAAATTGAAGGTTCTTATGATGAAGTCGTTTATTGCTCGATATGTGATATTGAACTGAGCCGAGAAACCAAGACGGTTGCTAAAAAGACCACGCATACTGACGGAGAAGCTTTAACAGAACACTTTGTTGATTCGACCTGTGCCGATGAAGGTTCTTATGAGGAAGTCGTATACTGCTCCGTATGTAATGTTGAAATAAGCAGAACGGAAAAGACGATTGCCAAGAAGGATACTCACACGGAAGGTTCTGCTGTTGAGGAAAACCGAGTTGAATCGGATTGTAAGAACGAGGGTTCATACGACACAGTTGTTTATTGTACCGTCTGCAACAAAGAATTGAGCAGAACGGAAAATACAATTGATAAAAAGCCCCATACCGATGGCACACCTGTTTCTGAAAATATTGTTGATTCCACTTGTACGGCGGTTGGCTCTTATGATGCAGTAGTATATTGTTCTATATGCGGAGAAGAATTGAACAGGCTATCAAATACAATTGATAAAAAGGCTCACATTTACAATAAAGAAATTGCAACAGAACTCTATCTGAAATCCGAAGCAACTTGTACGGAAAGTGCAAAATACTACTATTCTTGCTATTGCGGAGCTCAAGGGGAAGAATTCTTTAGCTACGGCAATCCTGATGATCATGAATACATGTTGGTTACGCTCGATAGTACAACTTTTACTTATGATGGAATGCTGAAAAAAATAGAAGTTGAGAATTTGCCTGATTGTGCAACGGTTACATACATAAACAACGAACAAATCAATGCAGGGGAGTATGAAGTAACTGCGATTGTAAATCACGGAAATCAAACACTCACATTGACGGCTACGCTTACTATCAAAAAAGCGATGTTTGATTCAAGTAGTTTGGCTTTTGAAAATCAAATTTTTACCTATGACGGAAATTCAAAATCTATTTATGTTGTCGGACAACTTCCAATTGGAGTAACTGTTTCGTATGATAACAATGGTCAAATCAATGCGGGACAATATCTGGTGACGGCGCATTTCAACGCTGAGGCATCAAATTATTATCCGATTGATGATATTCAAGCAGTAATGACAATCAATAAAGCTACGCATGATCTATCCGGAGTGCTTTTTGAAGATGTAACGTATATATATGACGGCACGGCAAAATTTATTGAGATTTCCGGAGAGCTTCCTCAAGGTGTTCACGTAACATACATAAATAACGGGCAAACCAATGCAGGAAAATATACAGTAACTGTTTCTTTTGAAAGTGACAATGCAAATTACTACACTATTGGAAACAGGACTGCCTCGCTGATCATAGAAAAAGCATCCTATGATATGAGCGACGTTGTATTTAACAACAAGACATTTGTGTATGACTCGACAGCAAAGAGTATCTTTATCTTAGGTACGTTGCCCAATGGGGTTAGCGTTACATACACGGGAAATGAGGTTATTAATGTCGGGCAATATACTGTAACGGCAAGTTTTAGTGGAGATGCGGCAAACTATAATTCCATTGACAGTATTACTGCATACATTACAATAAATAAAGCCACTCCATATATTTCTGAAGTGACGTGCGACGAAAAGCTTTCCGTTTATTCCAATGTTAATTTGGTCGTTGATGCGAACATAGAAGGTACAATCGTATTTGATGATGATCAAGAGCTTTTGCTTGGCTACAACGAATATACATGGACATTCATACCGAATGAAGCCAACAACTACGAAATTGTAATCGGTACGATTTGGCTGAATGTAAACTGTGTACGTGTGAATTTCTATAATGGGCAACAATTAATTGAGTATCAAGATATCGTTATCAACAATTCCGCTAATGTTCCATCAGTCATCCCAGTCAAGAACGACAGTAACGGATTGAGATACACATTCTCGCATTGGTCTATTGAAGAAAATGGTAGCGAATATGACTTTACGTCTACTGTTTCGGATACATTGAATCTTTATGCGGTTTATACAAGCGAAGAAATAAAATATACGATCCTTTATTACAATACTAAGGGAGCGGTCAATAGCAATATCACAAAATATACCGTTTCAACTTCCTATGTGCTCCAAAATCTTTCTAAAGAGCATTACGTATTCGACGGTTGGTATAATTCGGCTGGCGAGAGGGTGTATAGTATAGCGAGAGGCACGACGGGAACGGTATCGTTGTATGCAAGATGGACTCCTGTGGAATATTCGATAACCTATGTATCTCAGTATTCTGATTTTAGGCATTCTAATCCCGACACTTATAATATTGAAAGTGATTTCGTACTGCAAAATGGTGGACTTGATAAATACCATTCATTTGAAGGATGGTATTTAGATAAGGAATTCACAATACCTTTCAATCAAATTGTCTCTAATAGCAGTGGTAGTATTACTCTTTATGCTAAATGGGAATTTTTAGGTACGTATATTTCTACCGCCGATGAATTTTTAACCATCACTTATGATATGTGTGGTGCTTACGAATTGATTAATGATATCGAAATTGATTTTACTGTTGGAGATGAAACTAATCCATTTACGGGCTATTTCAGAGGAAATGGACATACTATTGCTGCTTCGGGTAATGTTTTCGGTGATGTTTCCGGCGAGATTTACGATGTAAAAACCAACATGCAGTTGTGTAACAAAAATTCTGGAAACATAGAAAATTGTACAGCGGCGCAGATTTGTGAAGTAAATTCTGGTGATATATACAGATGTACATCAATGGAGCGAGGAATTGCAACGCGAAATTTGTCTGAGGGATGGATCATGCGATGTATATCTTACGGATATTCTTCGTTTAGTTGGACAACCGGAGAGGTAATTCCTAATGAATGGTATTTGAAGCCAGTAAATCAAAAAACTACTATGTGCTACGGTGGAATTGCTGCGATAAATCAAGGCTTCATTACTGAGTGTGCTGTCGAATGTAATATGCGTTTTACAGCTTCCGCAAGCAAAACTATAGAATTATATGTGTATGTTGGAGGCATTGCGGGAGACAATTCGAAGGGCACCATCTTAAGTAGTCGCTTTGATGGCTATATCTATTTTACAGCAGATCATGCAAGTAGTTTTACTGATTATACCCATATAAGCAACATTAATGTAAAATGTTATACCTATGGTGGTGGCATTGCGGGATACGGTGGATCAATTTCCGATTGTTATTTCCGTGGTTTTGTGAGCGGAAAATCGGACACAGCTAATTATGCCAAAGGAGGAAGTAGTTATCCCGATAGAATAATTTATGGATGTTCTTATGCATACATAGGCGGTATTGTCGGTGCAAATGGTTCGGTATTAAATAGCATTTTTATATTTGATAAATATTGTTACGAATTCCTTAGTGATTTGGCGGTAGAAAGTACTTCTACCGGTGAATATGACACCGAAGTTTGGGCTGGAATGATTGCAGCTTCCAATACATCGATCATCAACAGTTATTATTGTGGTGCAAGAATAAGTAGTTCCGTTGGAAGTAGTAAAGTAAAATTGAATGGTACCGCTTCCACAGAATACAATTTTAAATCCGCAACATATATCTCAACCAATTTAGAATGGGATGAAGAAATATGGCTTTTGGAAGACGGCTCGTATCCTCGTCTGCGCTGGGAAGCCAATAGATAATTATCAATAATATATCGACTTTGCAAAAAGTGACCGTGTCATTCTTAAAGAATGACACGGTCACGATTTTTGAATATGTATTTCCCTTATATCTTTTAATTTAGCCTTTCACTTTTAACAAACATTATTTTTACAATTATTTTTCAACATCTCCTTGCCTTATTATTGATTCTGTGTTATAATATTATCAACAAGGCAAGATATGTCCAAATCCAATCGACAACAGCTTAAAAAGCCAAAATCGAATATTCTCATCAAGAGAAAAAATAGCCTTGTGAATTTACGTTCACAGGGCTTTTCTTTATCTCTCTCACCAAGGACAACACATCATTCCCACTCAATCGTTCCAACAGGCAAAACCATTATTATTTTAATAATAAAACAGAGCTAATTTGCGACGAAAGCCAAGGGGGATATGTAAATGTATTCCCAAGCTATTAAATCGTGTTTTTTCATTGATTTTATTATTGTTTTAATAATGTTTCCAATAATGAGGTCAAGATAATGTGTTATTACTTTTGATACTGATGATGGAGAGGTAAGAGAGAGGATTAATTATTATATAAATATATATTATATCCTATCTGCTAATCAAGCCTAAAATATTATATTTATTATATCTTTCCTCATACTAAATCTAAACACGGTTGAGGATATTACTTTTTGTCTTTTGAGGCTGAACCGCTTTGTCTTGTAATATGATATACTAGGAAGAGAAAAACAACAATGATTAAGCTTTGTATTTTCGATTTGGACGGAACGACCTTGGACACCGTCAAGACCATTGCGTACTACGTTAACTTCGCCTTGGAAAACAACGGCATTGAACCGATTGAGGTCAAACAGTTTAATTATCTGGCTGGACACGGCATGGCAAACCTCATCCGCGGATCACTGGAATATCGCAACTGCTACGAGGACGCCCTTTTCGAGAAGGTCTTGCGCGAGTACGACGCGGCTTACAACGCTGACGTTACCTATAAAACCACCATTTTTGACGGTCTCAAGGAGGTTCTCGACACCATCAAGGGTCAAGGAATTCGC
Source organism: Eubacteriales bacterium (assembly GCA_045533915.1). Classification (GTDB taxonomy): domain Bacteria; phylum Bacillota; class Clostridia; order Oscillospirales; family CAG-272; genus HGM12713. The sequence goes on along the minus strand of JAZSIP010000076.1, from coordinate 10,130 downwards.
ATGGCTATCGTATCCAACAAGCCCGATTTCGCCGCGCGTACCGTTGTCAACAAGCTGTACGGCGAAGGATATTTTGATTTCGTTACGGGGCAAGTGCAGGGAGGCGTCTTAAAGCCCGATCCCGCCACGGTTCTCTCGGTAATTGAGCAATTCGGTGTCAAGCGCGAGGAATGCCTGTATATCGGAGACACCTCTACCGATATGCAAACGGGAAAGAACGCGGATCTGTATACCGTCGGCGTACTTTGGGGCTTCCGCGGTCGCGAGGAGCTTATGGAAAACGGCGCTGACGTACTGGTCGAAAATGCGGGTGAGCTACTCGACTGTATCATAAAAAGAAATAAGGAATTGAGCTTGTGATTTATTCCGAATTTATGTTATAATAAATTATATGGAAAAGCATTGCTTTCTGGGTGGAATCAATGATACCATTTTGGTACCGTTTTTTCGTGTACTCCATAGACGAGGCGGAAAATAGTGGTCAAATCCCCCGAAAATCACGCAAAAAGACCTTAATACACCACATTTAATGCTAATTTAAGCGAGTGGGAAGGATTTGATATCTCCAAACCCAATCGATAACAGCTTAAAAATCCAAAATCGAATATTCTCATCAAGAGAAAAAATAGCCTTGTGAATTTACCGTTCACAGGGCTTTTCTTTGTGGAAAATCTATTATATGAGGTGAAAATAAATAATACAGAAAAATTTTCTGTATTTTCATATGCTATTGAAATTGCTTTTTTCTATGATATAATGAACTCAATGGTATATCGAATATTATCGGAAATGTGGTAAAAAAATGGCACAAAAAATTCGTTTTTTGGCACGAAATAGGCGAAAAGATATGCTATAATTACACTGTGAAAAATATGCGATCAAGCATATTATTTTTAAAATAAAAATACGCATAAAAACTGACAGGAGGACTCGTATGAAGGAATTTATCTCTCCCAATGACGAGAAGCTGTTTGGAGCAAACGACAGCGAAACTATTCAGAACGCGATAGCGGCGGCGGAGGAAGACGGTTGTCGTAAGATCGTTATACCGCGTTACAACGCAAGACGCGGAAAGAGTGAGTGGCGTATCCCTGTGAGCATAAAAGTGCCCAGCGATTTCACCATTATTCTCGACAACTGCTACATGGTGCAGGAGACGGGCGTATATGACAATATGTTTGCGTCTCTGTATGCTTGGGATCTTGAAAAAGCTACCAAGCTTGAAAATGAGCAGAAGAACATTGCCATCATCGGACAGGGTAACGTTATCCTTGACGGCGGCGTACACAATCATCTGTTGGAAAAGACTTCGAGGAAGTTCCGTCAGCCGAGCCTTTTTCGCAACAATATGTTCCTTTGGATAAACGTAAATGGCTTGAGACTTGAAAACGTTCATATCGAGAATCAGCGTTGGTGGGCAATAAACCACATATTCTGCCGCAACGTTACCATCAAGGACATAGATTTCTTTGCTATCCCACACGTCAACAACATGGACGGAATCGATATGCGTGTCGGATGTAACAATTTCGATATTCAGAATATTACGGGACGTACGGGTGACGACGTTATCGCTATGACCGCGCTTCTTGGCAGGGGTGAGCTTGAGCGTAAGGTCGAGGGCAAGGACACCGATATTCACGATATCAAGATACGTAACGTAAAGGGCGACCCGTATTACTGTATGGTAGTGCGTATTTTGAACCACGATGGCAACAATATTTACAATATTGATATTGATACCATTATGGACGTTTCCGACTATACGAAGAAGAAGCCCACAAACTGCTGTGTAGGTATCGGAAGTACGAACTATACTCATTTGCGTCCCGCAGCTCACGGAGAGACAAGAAATATAACCGCCAAAAATATTACTTCCCGAAGCCATAATACGATATACATGAGCAATACTTTGAGCCATTCGAAATTCACTAACATAAAGACTTACAGCGACAACCGCAACATTGTTGGAATCGACGGACGCTGTACGCTTGAGGACGTGACCTTTGAGCATCTGTGGCACGGCGCTACTCAGAAGGATATACTTGTAGACAGAATGCTTAAGCCCGAGGAATATAAGGGAACTATTATAAGATTGGCTAATATCAAGGGCGAAGTTGATTTCCGTGACGTCAATGCCGATCAGGTAAGAAGATGTGTCGTCCTCAGCGGTGACGCAAAGGTAACTATTGACGGATTTAAGTATAACAGTGCTAAAACACCGATCGACGTCGCGCCCGAGAGCACGTTGATCATCGATGGGGAGGTGCAATAATATGTTAGAGATGCAATTGAGAGGATACGTTGCTCCCGAGGATTTCGAGGGAAGCGATACCGAAAGAATACAAAAGGCACTTGACACGTCTAAAGAACTTGACATAGGCAGAGTTGTGCTTAAGGGCGAATACACGGTTGACGAGACCTTGTGGATACACCCTATGACCGACCTTGTGCTTGAGGGCGCTACTATCACGTCAACAGGAGACTTTTTCCTTCTCGCGAACAAAAATCTTGCCGAGGCTGACAAGCACACCTACGTTTTTCAGGATCAGTACATCACTATCCGCGGAAACGGTAAGTTTGTCGGAGACGTAATGCTTTACAATGCTTTCCACGTTAATATAAACGGTGTTGAATTCGCAAAAGCTCTTCGCTTTGCGTTTACCCATGAGGTACGCTTGTATAACAGTAAGTTTACGGGTGAGAACGGAATAGTTATGACTATGGGCGCAAACAACTTTATTATGCAGAATCTCGTTGCGGATTGCAAGGGTACGGCAGTCGTTATGGACGCTACTATTGAAGAACCCGATTACGTTATCGGAAAAGAGCCCGAGATACACGAGATAATCCTTCAGGATAGCTGCTTTAATACCTCCGCTCCCGCTATTACGATGAACGCTAACGCGGACGCGAGAATATACAATATGCAGATCGATCACCTCAAGTCAAAGGGCGTTACCTTGCAGGTCGGCACTGACGGTGTTGAAGTTCCTGCCGAGTGCTACTTTAACCTCACGGGCGAAGCATTTGAGTCGGGGGCTGATGAGTCTATCGTAGTGAAGAACCCCGTTAAGCATTGCTATTTCCCCGGATAAAAGATAGTAAATAATAAAAAAGCCTTGCGAATTAGCCTTGCGAATTTTCGCAAGGCTTTTTTATTGTATGAGATGAGGGAAGCTTTTTGAAAAAAGTTTCCCTCAAACTCCCTTCAAAAACTTTATTGTTCAAAAAATGAAGTAAAAAAAGTAAAAAACTCTTGACAAAATCAATACTTCGTGATATGATGTATTATGTAACAGGAGGTATGATATGGATATTCAATTAAAGCGAGGGCTATTGGACGTATGCGTATTATCCGCGATAAAGGACGAAGATTCATACGGCTACAAGATCATCAAGGATATGAAGCCGTATATTGAAATGTCGGAATCTACTCTGTACACCATTCTAAAGCGTTTGGAGGCATTGGGAATGCTGACAGTACGAACGGCTGAGCACGGCGGCAGATTGCGGAAGTATTATCATATTACCGATTCGGGAATTTTACGTATTGAGGAATTCAAGAATGAGTGGAACGAGATACTTTCCATATATAAATTTGTGACAAAGGAGAATAGCGGAGATGACAAAGATTAAATTTCTTTTGGAATTACATGATAGATTGTCGGGGTTGCCAAAGGACGACGTTGAGGAACGCTTGAGCTTTTACAGTGAAATGATAGAGGACCGAATGGAAGACGGTCTTTCGGAAGAGGAAGCGGTAGCGGCGGTAGGCTCTGCCGACGAGATAGCGGCGCAGATAATCGAAGAGATCCCTCTCATAAAGGTCGCAAAGGAGAAGATCAAGCCTAAAAGAAAGCTTCGCGCGTGGGAGATAGTGCTTTTGGCGCTCGGATCTCCGATATGGTTCTCGCTTTTGGTGGTTGCGTTTGCCGTTATTCTTTCGGTTTTGGTCGTTATTTGGTCGGTAATAGCGGCTTTCTGGGCGGTCTTTGCCGCGTTTGTTGCTCTTTTTGCGGGTGGAATTGCATCGGGCGTATTGTTTATCGTTGGCGGCAAGATACTTGTCGGTATCGCGATGATAGGCGCGGGTATTGCCTCGGCGGGAGTTGCTATATTTGCGTTTTTCGGTTGTCTTGCGGCGACCAAGGGCGTTTTGTGGCTTATGAAGAAGACGGCTCTCGGAGTAAAATATTGTTTTGTTGGAAAGGAGAAAGTAAATGCGTAAGGCGGTTAAAGTATGGCTTATAGTTGCGGCTTCTCTCGTTCTTTTAGGCATTATCATTTTCGGAGGAGTTCTTGCTATGGCAAAATGGGATATTTTTGAGCTTATGACGACTAAATATGAAACTAACACATATGAAATAAGTGACACTTTTGGTAATGTATGCGTGAATACCGATACGGCTGATATCGTTTTTCTTCCGTCCGACGACGGAAAATGCAAGGTCGTTTGCTATGAAGCGGAAAAAATGAAGCATTCGGTGAGCGTATCTGAAGGAGCTCTTTCCGTGAATATCACAGACACGAGAAAATGGTACGATCATATAAGTCTTTTTTCTGTCGGACATTCTATGATAACGGTATATCTGCCGAAAAGTGAAAATATTTCAGTATTGTTGAAAAATTCCACAGGGAGCATAAACTTGCCGAAGGAGTTCACGTTTGATAGCATCGATATTTCGGGCAGCACAGGAGACGTAAAGTGCTATTCGTCCGCAACGGGATCGATAAAGATCAAAAGGTCTACGGGAGATATCAGTATTGAGAATATCGCGGCGGCTTCTGTTGATCTCTCTGTCTCGACGGGTAAAATAACCGCTTTGGGCGTTAAGTGCGAGGGGGATCTTAATATCTCTGTTTCTACGGGCAAGTCAAACTTGACGGATATCAAGTGCAAGGATCTTATCTCTACGGGAGACACGGGGGACATACATTTAAAGAGCGTTGTCGCTTCGGGCAATTTTTCTATTGAGAGAAGCACGGGAGACGTGAGGTTTGAAGGCTGTGACGCGTCGGAGCTCTTTGTTACGACCGATACGGGCGACGTTGCGGGAAGTCTGCTTTCAAATAAGGTATTCATAACGAGGACCGATACGGGAGATATAAGTGTTCCGAGCTCCGTTGAGGGCGGAAGATGTGAGATCACCACGGATACGGGAGATATAAATATCAATATATTGGGATAAAAGGGGCTGTCGCATTTAGCGCAGAACAAAAATACACGAATAAATGAAATAAATAATAAGTGAAAATTCCGCTCTCATCGTCCAAAAAGCGACAGTGGGAGCGGTCTTTTGGTAGAAATTCTTACGAATTTCAATTTTTATGTGTATTTTTTAGCCGCGTTTTGGCTCTCTGGCGTACCTTTGTACGCCGACGAGAACCAAACCAAGACTTCTGCATCTAAATGAGACAGCTCTTTTTTTACTCAAAAGTTTTCAGTATTAATAGAAATTGTCTTGACAAAATGAAAGGTTTTTTATATAATGTAAGTGTAAATAAAATTTGAGGGGTGTGCGTTATGATAAAAAGAGATCATTATATTGAAAAAATACGCAAATTTTACGATTCGGAGCATATAAAGCTTATTACGGGTATCAGAAATTCGGGTAAGTCGACACTTCTTGCGCAGATAATGTGCGAGATAAAAGAGAAGAGCGATAACGTTATCTGCCTCAATTTCGGAGACAAGCGCGTGTCCGCGAACATAAAGACTGCGGACGCTTTGCTCGGCTATATCGAGTCAAACGCAAAACGCGGAAAATGCTATCTCTTTTTTGATGAGATGCAGTCTCTTGACGGTTGGACTTACGCTTGCGCGGAGCTTATGAGAAAAGGTCACTCACTGTTCGTCATAGGCTCGGATCACGACTGCTTGAGCGAAGCGCTCTCAAAAGAATTAAACGGAAAATACGTCTCATTTCATGTGCGCCCATTTGTTTATAAGGAGATACTTGAATACGCAAAGGAGCTTCAAAAAGATATTTCAGTCGACGATTATCTTATATGGGGCGGTTTCCCGAAGCGATTTGAGCTTGACGGAACAGAAGCGCAAAGACGTTATCTTGACGAGCTTGACGACACGGTGGTCAACGAATTGATCAGACGCTACAAGATCCGCCGCGAAGATCTTTTTAAGAGCCTTGTTGATTTTGTTCTGCGATCGAACGCAAGGATCTTTTCGGAAAAGGCGATATACGATCATATCACAAAGGAACACGGATCGTGCTCGATCAATACGGTAATGAAATATCTCGATTACCTCGAGGAAGCCTATCTTATTTCATCGGTAAAGCAGTTTTCCAGCAAGGTCGACCGAGAACTCGTTTTCTATACGAAGCTCTATAACACAGACGTCGCGTTTAACTCGATTCGTTGTATGGACGACAATTTTGATATTTCCCGAAATCTTGAAAATGCTGTTTGCAACGAGCTTATCTACATGGGTTACGACGTCAGCGCTTACGACAACGGCGGCAAAAAAATAGATCTTCTCGCGCGCAAGGGCGGAGAGGAGTATTTCATACAGACTGTTTACGGTGATGAAAAGAGTGCGGCAGAGCTGTCCGAGAGCTTCCGCGGACTTGTGGCCGCGGCAAAGAAGATAGTGATAACTTACGGCGGCGCGGATATTTCTGTAAAGGGCGCGGCTTGTGTGGATCTTTCGGATTTTTTACTTATGGAGTCTCTTGACGGTGTTTCGTTTGAAGCTTATACTGAAAACTTTGTGGAAGAAACGGCTCGCGCGGAACGTGTTAAGCCTGAAAAGAAAGCCAAGACTGTAAAGACGGTGAAGATCGAAAAGAAGCCCGAGACGGTCGAAGAAAAGAAACCCGAAGAAAAGAAACCCGAAGAAAAGAAAAAGAAAGTACCCTTTTATCAGATTTTTTAAATATTTCTGTAGTAATGAAAACTTTCATTGATTACAGCGTGTAAAATGCGGTTTTTGCTTTAAAAATTTACTTTATCGCATTTTTGCTACCATACGAAAGGAGAGGTATGTATTCAAGAGCATACGTTGAGATAACGAATATCTGTAATATGAGCTGTTCTTTTTGCCACGGGCACAAGCGAGAGCCTCGTCGAATGACCGAGAGCGAGTTTGCGCGCGTACTTGATCAGCTCAAAGGACAGACCGAATACGTATACTATCACCTTATGGGCGAGCCGTTAACTCACCCCGATCTGCCTCTGTTTTTGCGTATGGCAAAAGAAAAAGAGTTCAAGTCGGTCATTACGACCAACGGAACTCTTCTTGCGAAAAGGCAGAGCGAGATACTTTCGGCGGGTGTTCACAAGGTAAGCATTTCTCTTCACAGCTTTGAGGAGGGAAGTGACGAAGCGTATTCCAAATATATGAAAGGAGTCTGCGATTTCGCGAATGCCGCCTCAAACGAGGGCGTTATCGTAGTGTTCCGCCTATGGAATCGCGGTTTTGACGGCGGCAGAAACGATAAGGCATACAACTATCTGCGCTCGTACTTCGAAGATGGAGATTGGATAGAGAACACGAGGGGTATGAGGATACGCAAGGGGCTATTTCTTGAATGGGGAGACCGCTTTACGTGGCCCGACCGCGATGCTCCCGTGCAGAGTGATTCGGTGTTTTGCTACGGTATGCGCGATCATTTCGGCATACTTTGCGACGGTTCTGTCGTGCCTTGCTGTCTTGACAGTGACGGAGTGATAACGCTCGGAAATATATTTGATACAGATCTTTCGGAAATACTCTCGTCACAAAGGGCGCGTGATATAGCCGAGGGCTTTTCGCGTCGACGCGCTTCCGAGGAGCTTTGCCGCCGATGCGCGTATGCGCAGAGGTTTTCATAATTTAAAAATTTTGATTTATCGGTGTGTTGTATTTGCATAAATTTAACTGAATGGTAACGGACCGTCGAGGACGCCGGTCCCTACAAGATAAAATATGATCGTTAGGGTTTACCATCGCCTCACGGCGAAGTATATGTGTACAAATTTTTCTACACTGTAGGGACCGGCGTCCTCGACGGTCCTAATACAAACGATTTAAACCAATCAATCGATATAACAAATCTGCTCGATAAACCGCAATTTGTAAGATTGTATCATTTTTGATAAAAACGATAAGTTTTGTTAAATTTATTGACTTTTTGATCAATTTGAGGTATTATTATACTGTAAATAAAAACTACACAAAAACAAAGGAGACCATTTTTATGAAATTACCAAAAGCTAAATTTACCGCCGCGGGTGATATGCTCATTCAGAGAGTTATCTCTACCGAATACGAGGGATTTGACAAAGTAAGAGATTACATCTGCAAGGGTGACGCGCGTTTCTTTAACTTTGAGTCTATAATTTACAAGGACGGCATTTACGGCGGTCAGTTCAACGGCGGCTCGTACCACAATTCCGATCCCAGAACTCTTGGAATAGCAAGAGAATACGGCTTTAATATGCTGAACTTTGCCAACAACCACACGTTCGACTGGAGCTACGGCGGTCTGCTCTCTACTCTCGAGGCGCTTAAGGATACCGATTTCGTACACGCGGGTGTTGGAATGAATCTTGACGAGGCGGCAGCTCCCGCTTATCTTGACACGCACAATGCGAGAATAGCTCTTATCTCTATGGCTTCGTCTATCGCAGGACCTTCGGCTATGGCGGGACGTCAGTCGCGCAGAATAATCGGACGCCCCGGTGTAAACGCTCTTCGTACCAGAAGATATATGGAGGTCACAAAGGAACAGCTTGACGTACTTAACGAGATAGCGAAAGTAAGCGGAGTTAACGCTAACATTGATATTTCGAGAGCCGAGGGTTATGTTGCTCTCAAGGAAGATGACACTACGGTAGAGCTTGGCGCGCACATGGAATTCCGTCTTGGCGAGACGACAAAGTATCATATTGAGCTTGTTGAAAAAGATATGAAGCGTCTTGAACAGGCTATTTACGAGGCAAAGGCTCAGGCGGATTATATCCTTGTAAGTATTCACGGTCACGAGCTTACGGGTAAAGCTAAGGAGAACCCCGCGGACTTCCTTATTGAGTTTGCTCACCGTTGTATCGATATGGGCGCTCACGCGGTCCTCGGTCACGGTCCTCACCTCCTTCGTCCTCTTGAGATCTACAAGAACCGTCCTATCTTCTATTCGCTCGGCGACTTTATGCTCCACAACGAGAGCGTAACGTTTGCTCCCGAGGATATGTATGAGAAGTACGGACTTACCTCGGACGATCCTCTTTGCGAGATCTACCGCAAGCGCTCGAGAAACTATACTGTCGGTCTGCTTACCGACCACAGAATGATGGAATCGGTCATTCCTTATTTTGAGATGGAGGACGGAGAGCTTACTCGTCTTGAGCTTATGCCTATCGAGCTTGGCTTCGGTGAGCCCCGTTACCGCCTCGGAAATCCGAGATTCTCGAAGGATCACGGAATCATCGAGCGTTACGCGGAGATGTCCGCGCCTTACGGAACGAAGATCTCTGTCAGAGAGGACGGCATAGGTGTCGTTGAGTTGAAGAAATAAGGAGAAATTAAAATGATCAGAGTATTGGTATGGAACGAATTTCAGCATGAAAAGAGAAATGAAACCGTTGCGTCTATATATCCGAACGGAATTCACGGAGCGATAGCTGAATTTCTCGGAACAAACGAGGATATCATCGTAAGAACGGCAACTCTTGACGACGAAAACTGCGGTATTACAAAGGAGATACTCGATGAGACCGACGTTATTATCTGGTGGGGACACATGTTACACAAAAATGTTCCCGATGAAGTAGCCGCGCTCGTACGCGATGCCGTATGGTCAGGTATGGGAGCTATATTCCTTCACTCCGCTCACCACTCTAAGCCTTTTAAGTTTCTCATGGGTACGCCTTGCAGTCTCACTTGGAGAGAGACCGGAGACAGCGAGGTGCTTTGGGTCATCGATCCCTCTCACCCCATTACAAAGGATATAGACCGTTATTTCTGTCTTGATGGCGAGGAGACCTATGGTGAGCCTTTCAGTATTCCCGAGCCCGACAAGCTTTTGCTTATCGGTAACTATTCGGGCGGAGAGGTATTCCGTTCGGGTTGCCTTTATCAGAGAGGAAACGGAAAGATATTCTACTTCCAGCCGGGTCACGAGAGCTTC
>JAZSIP010000064.1:0-11250 GCA_045533915.1 Eubacteriales bacterium | reverse complement strand
GGATGACAAGGTGGCCAACCAACCTCTTGGCTCACAGAACGACATGGCTACGATCCGACTTATAAAAATAACATCGAGCATATTTTCGTTGAATAGAAATTTTTCTTTGTTTACCCCAAAGAAAGTGCGGTCGGTGGCGAATGAATTTGCGTAAGCAAATTAATTCGTGCCGTCACGACCACTTTCTTCCATAGAGAAAAACTATAAAATTTAATCATTCCAAACGGTTATTTATAAATAACCCCCTGTTTTGCTTTCTTCTTTGGTTACTTTCTTCTTTCGCGAAAGAAGAAAGTAACATAATTATTATAAACGAAACAATCTTTTTGTATTGTCAACGGTGGCGGATATTGTCTGCTCGACGGATAAACCTTTGATATCGGCGAGGGCTTGAGCTACGACGCCCATAAGTCCCGAATGGTTAAGAGAGCCGCGGAAGCCTGTGGGAGCGAGGTAGGGGGCATCGGTTTCGATGAGGATACGGTCGAGCGGGATAGCCGCGGCGGTCTCGACAGTTTTACGGGCATTTTTAAAGGTGAGAACGCCCGAAAAGGAGATATACCAACCGCGTTTGACGAGCTCGAGCGCCATTTCGGGACTTCCGCTATAGCTATGGAACACGCCGTGAACGTCGGGGTGTCGGAGCACGGTCTCAAAGCAGTCGCCGTGCGCTTCGCGGTCGTGGATAATAACGGGGAGACCTACCTCTTTCGCAAGTTCCATCTGAGCATCAAAGCACCTTTGCTGGAGCGGTTTATTGACAGGCTGCCAATGATAGTCGAGCCCTATCTCACCGAGGGCGACTATCTTATTTTTTTTACGCTCCTCGGCGTTTTTGAGCAGGGAAGCGAGGTAAGAGAGCTCGGTATCGAGGTCGATATCGGGCATTTGCGCGTCCTCGGGGTGAATACCGACGGCGGCGAACATATTTTCATATTTTGCGGCTTGCTCGATCGCGAGGAGATTCGTTTCGCCGCGCGTACCGACGTTGATAACGGCGGCGATGCCTCTGCCAAACACGTCGCGCGAGAGGACGGCGTCCGCGCCATCGCTTTCAGCGTCAAAGCGCTTGTCAAAATAGTGCGCGTGCGAGTCGATTATTCCGTCGCAATCGAGTATCGTAGAAGATGTTTTTTCGGACATTATTGCCCCCATTTTTCAGGTTGAATTTTATTGTGTATATAGTGGTTATTAAAACAAGAAATTGCGGTTTATCGGGGGACGCGTGGGACGCGGGGGATGCGAGGATGCGAGGGACGCGAGGAGACGATGAGGGGAACTTTTTGAAAAAAGTTCCCCTCAAACTCCCCTCAAAAACTTTCTTGCAATTTATTTAATAGCAATGAAGGCTATTCATAATATACTTTTAGGAAGTTTTCTTTGCTTACTTTCTTTTTCAAAAGAAAGTAAGTCGCATCCCCGCGTCCCCGCGTCCCTTAAAATTCCTGCTTCAAGCTTCTTCTGAAAAGCTCATTTATTTTCTCTGATGCGTCGGCTTGTTCCCAGAGGACAGAATAAACGGCTTTACATATCGGCAGATCGACGCCGTATGTATCGCCAAGCTCGACGAGCGCCTTTACCGTATAATAGCCCTCTGCCAAGAGCTCGAATTTTTCTTTTTTAACGACCGATTCGCCGAACTGTCTGTTATGACTGAATTTCGAAAAGACGGTCGCCTCGTAATCTCCGAGGTGGCAAAGACCGTAGGCTGACAGCTCGTTTCCGCCGAGCGCCTTGATAAGTCTTGCGATCTCGCGAGTTCCTCTCGACATAAGAGCGCCCTTTAAGGTGGACAGCCCCATTCCGTCAAGCATACCCGCGGCGATACCGACAACGTTTTTAGCCGCCGCGCCTATCTCGTTTCCGACAAGGTCGCTGCCAAAATAGAAGCGGATAAGCTCACTTGAAAACTCGTTTACAAGCAGCTTCTTGACTTCCTCGTTAGTCGAATCGATTACCATACAGTTCGGTATGCCGTTGTAAAATTCCTGAACGTGACCCGGACCGAGCCACACGGCGACGGCGTTTGTGGGCGAGGTGTTCTCTCGGACGATCTCCGAGAGCCTTTTTCCCGTGCCTATCTCGATACCTTTCATACAAAGGACGAATATTTTATTTTCAAGACCGAGCGTGGTTATCTGCTTCATAAAGGAGCAAAGCGCCTGAGAGGCGATCGAAATGATGATTACATCAGCTTTTTTCAGCTCGTTTATGTCGGTCGTAAGCGCGATGCTTTCGGGGAGATAAAGAAGATCGTTCTTTCTATCCTTTAAAAATTTTTTCATATGCTCTGATGAGGCTCTGCCGTATAGCGTTACGTCGTGACCTATCGAGTCAAGATACCACGTGATGAGTGAACCCCATCTTCCGCAGCCAACAACACAAATTTTCATAATTTCTCCTTTCAGGGACGCGAGGACGCGAGGACGCGAGGATGCGTTCGACCCTTTCTTGAAAGAAAGGGTCGAGCCCCAAAGAACTTCCTAAAAGAATTTTTAAATAGCCATAATGTCTATGCAAAATTTTATTTTTGAAAGTTTTTGAGGGGAACGTGAGTGGGACTGTGAGTAAATCTTAAAAGATTAACTCTCCGAAAAGTCCCCCTCAACGCCAATGTCATTAAGTTAAGGAAAACTCCCCACCGCCGAGATCCTTCGCGGCGGTGTTTTTTCTCATTGTCATTCTCGAGCGCAGCGAAGAATCTCGAGAAAAAACACCTTGCTCGAGGATGACAACGGCGGGGGCTTTTGCGTATTTTCTTAACTTAATGATATTGCCCTCAACGCGTCCTCATTTCCTTTATCTAACTCTCTCGCCAAGAGGTGTATCTTCAGCGAGGAAAACGACGCGAACCTGATCCTCGCCGGAGGCGAGGATCATACCCTGCGACTCGATGCCGCAAAGCGTTGCGGGTTTAAGGTTTGCGACAACGATGACCTTTTTACCTATCATATCCTCGGGCGCGTAGAACTTCGCGATACCCGATACTACCTGTCTTTGCTCGTAACCGAGATCAAGCTTCATAAGGAGAAGCTTCTTTGCTTTAGGCACACGCTCACAGGAGATGACCTTAGCCGTGCGAAGCTCGACGTTCATAAAGTCCTCGATGCCGATAACAGCGCAGCCCTCGGGTTTTTCGGGAGCTTCAGCCGCCTTTTTAGCCGCCTCAGCCACCGCAATCTGAGCCTGTCTTTCAGCCTCGAACTCTGCAAGGACCTTTGCCTCGTCCATACGCGCGAACAGTACCTTGGAATCCTTTACGGAATCGCCCGCCTTAAGCGCTCCGAAGCGGTCAGCGCTGCCGATGGACGCATATCCGCAAGCATTTGTGTTAAGCTCGGAGAGGATCTCCTCGGCGGTTGCGGGAATGAACGGGTGAAGAAGCACAGCTCCCCAACGGATAGCCTCAAGAAGCGTGTAGAGAACTGTTCCGAGACGTTCCTTTTGCGATTCGTCCTTCGCGAGTGTCCAAGGAGTAGTCTCGTCAATATATTTATTAGCGCGCGAGAGCATCTCGAATATCTCGTCGAGCGCGTCTGCTATGCGATAGCCCTCCATATTCTCAACGACCTTGTCGTATGCCTTGACGCAGGCGGAGACGATCTTGTCATCAAGCGTGTCCTTTGCGGTGGGCGCTTGAATGACCTTGTCGAAATACTTTTTCTGCATATCAAGTGTACGCTTTACAAGGTTACCGAGGTTGTTAACAAGATCGGTATTGAAGCGTTTAATTACGTTTTCATAGGTGATAGAGCCGTCGTTTGCGTAGGGCATTTCGGCAAGCGCGTAGTATCTTACGCCGTCAACGGTGAACTTCTCGGCGAGCTTATCGGCGTAGATAACGTTTCCTTTCGACTTTGACATCTTGTCCATACCGAAGTTGAACCACGGATGCGCGAATACCTTTTTGGGCAGCGGGAGATCAAGCGCCATAAGGAATATAGGCCAGTAGATAGTGTGGAAGCGGATAATGTCCTTACCGATTATATGAACGTCCGCGGGCCAATATTTCTTGAATTTTTCGCTCTGCTCGTCATAGCTCTTGTCGGGGTCGTATCCGATAGCCGTGATGTAGTTCGTAAGAGCGTCAAGCCAAACGTAAGTGACGTGCTTTGGGTCTATATCTACGGGGATACCCCAGCTGAACGAGGTACGCGAAACGCAAAGATCCTGAAGTCCTGCTTTGAGGAAGTTGTTTACGATCTCTTTCTTGCGGCTTTCGGGCTCGATAAACTCGGGGTGCTCCTCGATGTAATTCATAAGTCTGTCAGCGTACTTCTTCATATTGAAGAAATAAGCCTCCTCACTTGCCTTTTCGACAGGGCGTCCGCAGTCGGGACACTTGCAGTCGACCGCCTGTGTGTCGGTAAAGAAGGACTCACAGGGTACGCAGTACCAACCCTCATAGCGACTCTTGTAGATGTCGCCCTGATTGTAGAAGCGTGTGAACATCTTCTTTACAGCCGTCTCGTGATAGTCGTCTGTCGTGCGGATAAAGTGGTCGTACTTGACGTTCATATTGTCCCAAAGGTCGCGGATCTCTCCCGCAACGCCGTCAACGTAAGCCTTTGGGGTAATACCCGCGTCACGCGCGAGATCCTCGATCTTCTGTCCGTGCTCGTCAGTTCCCGTGCACATAAATACGTCGTAGCCCATCTCTTTGCGCCAGCGCGTGAGAGCGTCGGTCATAATAGCCTCATACGTGTTTCCGAAGTGAGGCTTTTTTGAAGCATATGCTATTGCTGTCGTTATATAAAATTTTTCGTTCATTTCTTTATACCGTCTTTCTATTTAAGATGATGTTACTTTTCTTTTAAAAAAGAAAGCAACCGTGTCTTTACGCGTTCCCGCGAAGAATTATTTGTTCTATATTAGGCTCATCTTCCGACGAAAGTATCAATATATCCGCTTGCTTGCCGACTTCTATCGAGCCTACCGTATCGAAAGCCCCGACCTCACGCGCGGGATTGACCGTAACGCAGGGAAGAGCCTCGGCAAGAGAGATACCCGCGAATTTCATAAGATTCTTGAGCGCCGTATCGAGCGAGAGCGTACTGCCCGCGAGAGCTCCTTCGGGGGTGAGCGCCTTGCCGTCCTTTACCTTTACGGGATTACCCGCGATAGCGTAGTCTCCGTCGGGCATACCCGTTGCCTCCATTGAGTCGGAGATAAGCACGAGCCTCTCGCTTCCGAGATTTCTGTACGCGAAGCGAACCATTTCGGGAGAGATGTGTATGCCGTCGCAGATAAGCTCGGCGAAAGCGTTTCCGTCGAACGCGGCGCAGACAGGACCGCCGTCTCTGTGGTGGAGAGGGGGCATTGCGTTGAACAGATGTGTGTACGCGGTAACGCCGTTCTTCTCGGCTTTCTTGGCTTCCTCAAAGGTAGCCGCCGTATGACCGAGAGCAAGTGTCGCTCCAAGAGAGAGAGCCTTTTTCGCGAACTCTCCGTCGGGATCGAGCTCGAAAGCCGCGCTTATATGGAGAGAGGGGCACATTCTGAACACCTCGTCCTCAAGATCCTCTTTATTGAGAGGAGCGAGCAGCTCAAGCGCGTGCGCGCCTTTTTTCGAGGGATTGAGCCATCTGCCCTCAAAGTGAACGCCAACGAAGTTCGCCTCGTTTTCTTTAGGCGAAAATGTATTTATTTTACGAGCGGCAGAGGTCATATCGGAAAGCGGAGCGGAAGCAAGTGTGGGCATTACCGAGGTAACGCCGTGCGCAGCGTATGCCGCCGCCATTTTTGAAAGATCCGCGTTTTCGTTTACGAAATCAAAACCTGCTCTGCCGTGTGTGTGGACGTCTATAAATCCTGAAACGACGGGTCTGCCGAGGGCATCGATGATCTCTGTTTCGCCATCGGGAATATCAAAAGCTCCTACAGCAGCAATCTTGCCGTCTTTTATGAGAATGTCACCGTCAAAAAAGCGGCGGGATCTGTGATCGTAGATACTTGCGTTACGAATAAGCATAATGTTTCCTCCAGATTTTTCTTTATCCTTATTATTATATCAAAAAAAAACGGTGTTTACAAGAGGTTGCGAGGAAATATTGCGCATAAAAAGTTAAAATTTTGTTTTTTGAGGGGTTGCGATCTGACTGATGAAAGGATATAAATGAAAAAGGGAGCAAATAAATGCTCCCCAAAACATATTCACTTCAAAATTTCGGGGAGGGAATCGATGATATCTCCCGCCATCATCGAGCGCTCGCCGAGGCGTTTTGCCGCGCAGTCACCCGCGAGAGCGTGGATATACACGCCGAGGGTTGCCGCAAGTGTCAGATCGGCGGAGGGATCGTTTTTCATTTGGGCAAGAATACCGCCGATAATACCCGCGAGAACATCTCCCGAGCCGCCTGTCGCCATTCCGCTGTTTCCGCAATTGTTGCGGAACACACGCTCCGAGCCGTCCGAGACAATGGTCTCGTGAGTTTTGAGAACACACACGCACCCGTGCGCGTTTGCGAAATCAAATGCCGTTTTTTCTGCGTTATCGAGGAGATATTCTATATCCGCGCCACCCAAAAGGCGAGACATTTCGGCTGGGTGGGGAGTTATTATTTTGCCATTAAGAAGAGAAAAAAGATCATCGTCTCGGGCTATGATGTTCAGTGCATCGGCGTCAACGACACAAGGAACACTTGTTTCACTAAGAACAGAGCAGAGCACCTTTTTTGATTCGAGCGACGTGCCAAGACCGCAGCCTATA
Source organism: Eubacteriales bacterium (assembly GCA_045533915.1). Taxonomy (GTDB): domain Bacteria; phylum Bacillota; class Clostridia; order Oscillospirales; family CAG-272; genus HGM12713. The sequence goes on along the minus strand of JAZSIP010000064.1, from coordinate 4,541 downwards.
ACGATCGCGTCGGCGCGCTTTTTTGCCTCGCGAATGACCGATAGCTCGGGAGCGGCGCTTGAGTAGGTCGTGATTATCGCTTCGGGGAGAAGGGTCGCGAGAATTATTCTGTTAGCCTCGGGCGTAAGGATCTCAACGAGACCCGCTCCCGTGCGGTAAGCCGCCTTTGCGCAAAGGTACGCCGCGCCCGACATTGTCTCCGAGCCGCACACACAGAGAACGCGCCCGAAAGTTCCCTTGTTTGACCGTCTCGGACGGTCTGGCAGACGAGAAAGATCGGAAAGAGTGTAAGAATATACGGAGAATTTTTCTGTGGAATCTTTCATTTGTTGCTCCTTGAAAATTTATTTTCGGTGGATAAATTGCGGTTTATCGAGCAGATTTGTTATATCGATTGATTGGTTTAAATCGTTTGTATTAGGACCGTCGAGGACGCCGGTCCCTACAGTGTAGAAAAATTTGTACACATATTCCTCGCCGTGAGGCGATGGAAAGCCCTAACGATCATAATTTATCTTGTAGGGACCGGCGTCCTCGACGGTCCTAATACAAATGATTTAAACCAATCAAACGATATAACAATCTCACCGACAAACCGCAATTTTTAAATGAATATCATTTTTCTTTTTGATAAGGGCAAAGGTCAGAAAGCGGACAAGTATCGCATTTTGGCGATCTTGCCATACAGGTATCTCTGCCGAACTGAACTATTCTATGGCAGAGATCCGATTGCTTTTCGGGTTCAACGATCTTTGAAAGTATCTTTTCGACCTTATGAGGATCTTTGAGCGACGTGTCATACATTCCCAAGCGTCCGCAGATGCGTATGCAATGCGTATCCGCGACGATGGCGGGCTTTCCGTATATATCGCCGAGCAAAAGATTCGCGATCTTTCTGCCAACTCCCGAGAGCTTAAGCAGATCGTCCATATTATCGGGCACTTTCCCGCCGTGAAGATCGCGGACGTCGGTACAGGCTTCCTTGATGCTCTTTGCTTTCGTGCGGAAGAGTCCGCAGGGGCGGATGATATCCTCTATTTCCTCAAGGGGAGCGTCCGCGAGTTCGTCGAGTGTAGGGAAGCGCGCGAACAGGTCGCGGCATACGATATTAACTCGCACGTCGGTGCATTGAGCGGACAGGCGCGCCATTACTAAAAGTTTCCACGGCTCACCGCCGTATTCAAGCGCGCATATCGCTTCGGGATATATGCCCTCAAGCTTTTGCACTATCTGCGCCATTCGTTCCCGTTTGTGTTGAATCGATTCCTTTTTCATTTCTTTTCCGCCACGAAATAAGTTCCGATATGACCGCCGTCAAGGAGCTCGTAAAGTATCTCGGGGTCTTTACCGTTGAGAATGAACATAGGTATTCCCGACTCTGTAACGATCTTCGCGGCATTTAGCTTTGCTATCATTCCGCCCGTACCGCGAGAGCTTCCCGCTCCGCCCGCTATGGCGAAGACCGAGTCGTCAAGATTCTCGACACGTTCAATGAGCTTTGCCTCGGGATTTGTACGAGGATCGGAGTCGTAAAGACCGTCGATATCCGAAAGATTGAGGAGCACGTCAGCTCCGCAAAGCTGTGACACGTATGCCGAGAGTATGTCGTTTCCGCCGAACTTGGTAAGCTCGTCGGTAGATACCGAGTCGTTCTCGTTTACTATCGGTATGCAGTTCATTTCAAGCAGACGGTTAAAGGTATTCTCAGCCGCGCTTCTGCGGACGGGATTGGAGAGAACGTCCTTTGTCATAAGTATCTGTGCTACGGTGTGACCGTAATCCGAGAAAAATCTGTCGTAGATCTTCATAAGCTCACTCTGACCGATAGCCGCCATTGCCTGCTTTTCCTCGGTAGAGGAGGGAATATGCCCAAATCCTACCTTGGCAACTCCCGCGCTGACAGCTCCCGATGATACGAGTACTACCTGTATTCCGTGATTTTTCATATCCGAGAGGACCTTGACGAGCTTTTCGATCCTGCGGAGATTGAGATGCCCCGTGTTATGCGTGAGCGTTGAAGTTCCGACCTTTACCACTATTCTGTGGCTGTCTCTTAAATATCCCATGATTTTTCATTTCTTTCTGTAAAAATTTTTCAAAACCCCTTTAAAAATTCGGGATTTTATATTATAATATAAGTGATTAATATTATACACTCATTTTCCGCTTTTTGCAAGTGGTAATTCGTAAATTTTGGAGGGTTTTGATGAAACAGAAGTACACTATTACGATATCGGACGTTCAGATGAACGTTGTTGCGGAGGAATCCCCCGAGACCGTAGAGGCTCTTGTGGGAATGGTTGACCGAAAGATGCGCGAGATACTTGGTGCGGGAAGCCGTTGCTCAAAGACCGAGGCGGCGCTTCTTTGCGCGCTTGATTATTGCTCGGAGCGTATAAAAACGCAGAGAAAGCTAAAGTCTGTCGAGGGTAAGCTCGATATCGCCGAGAATACGGTCGACGAGCTTGAATTCGAGAACGCAAAGCTCCGCGCCGAGATCGACGAGTTGAAAATGATGATAGCGAAGTAAACGCATAAAAAACATAATGGGATAAGGTATGGATAGTTCTATGCCTTATCCTTTTTTTGTTACTTTTTTCTTTTTTAAAAGAAAAAAGTAACACGCATCCCCATTACGACAAATTTCGCAGATCACGTATGATAAAATATATACCGTAAGTAAAAAAACGGAGGTTAAAATGACAAAAAGTAATTGCCGATACGAAAGCCGATTTGAAAACGGAGTTTTGGAATTTCGTTTGCTTGGCGAGATAGACCATCACGCTGCGGTCAACGTGAGGACCGAAATGGACGAGGAGATCTGCCGTCTTCGTCCTCAAAAGGTCATTTTAGAGCTTGGAAATATTGAATTTATGGATAGCTCGGGGCTTGGGCTTATCATGGGCAGATATTCTCTTATGCAGAAGATGGGCGGAGAGTTCGCCTTGCGAAATCCTAATAAAAGGATAGTAAAGATATTTGAGCTTGCGGGACTTTCACGGATAGTCCGCGTTGAAAACGGCTCGGAGGAGGTCAAAAATGAATCGTAACAATGAAAACGAAAAAAGGAAAAGGGGCGGGGAGGTCATAAATCAGATCAAGCTGAAGCTTCCGTCACTGTCGGTAAACGAATCACTTGCGCGTTCGATGATCGCCGTGTTCTGCGCGCAGGCAGACCCAACCGTCAACGAGCTTGCCGACATAAAATGCGCCGTGTCCGAGGCGGTGACGAACTGCATAGTTCACGCCTACCGTGACACCGTCGGCGATATTTACATAACCGCAAAGCTTATGCTTGAATCAAACGGAGACAAGAGCGTTCATATTGAAATCGTTGACCGCGGGTGCGGAATTCCCGACGTTGAGCAGGCGAGAATGCCTCTTTACACGACCGATGCCGCAAACGAGCGAAGCGGAATGGGCTTTACGGTTATGGAAAGTTTTTGTGATAAGGTTAAGGTGAGATCAAGGTGTGGCAAGGGAACGACGGTCGTACTTCACAAACGGCTCTGCCGACGCTGAGCAATTCTGAAAATACAGGTGAGACTTCGGTGTATTCCGCGAACCGAGAGCTTATAATTTTGGCTCAATCGGACGACGGTGAGCGCTCGGCGTGGGCACTTGAGGAGCTTGTAAAGATAAATATGGGGCTTGTGCGCAAGATAGCTCTGCGCTTTTGTGAGCGCGGTGTCGAATATGAGGATCTTGTGCAGATAGGAACTATCGGAATGATAAAGGCGGCGCGGGGCTTTGACTGTGAGCGGGGCACGAATTTTTCGACCTACGCAGTTCCTCTCATTTTCGGTGAGATACGGAGGCATCTGCGCGACGAAGGTCCTATCAAGGTCGGGCGGTATTACAAAAAGCTCGGCGCGCTTTTGCTGAGCGAAAAGAACCGAATATTTTCCGAGGAGGGCAGAGAAGCGCGTATCTCTGAGCTTGCCTCTCTTTGCGGTGTTACTCCCGAGGAAGCGAGTATGGCTATGGACGCGATCTCGCCTATCGTCTCTCTTTCCGACAATGCGTATGGCGAGGACGACACGGCGACTGTCGGAGATACTATCGTTGACGTTGAGGCGTCAAGCGAGATAAGCCGTATCAATGACCGTGTGGCTCTTAAGGAGGCGTGCTCCGAAATGTCTGAACAGTGGCAGAGGATCGTCGCGCTCCGATTCTATCGGAATATGACGCAACAGCAGGTGGCAGAGACGCTCGGCGTTACTCAGGTCAAAGTCTCGCGCGAGGAAAAAAAGATCCTCGCATTCCTCCGCGAACGTCTTATATAGGACACGCGGAGGACGCGAGAGGGCGCGATGAGGGAGACTTTTTGAAAAAAGTTTCCCTCAAACTCCCTTCAAAAACTTTCCTGAAAAGGCTTTATTGTGTAGTCGTTTTGTGTGTTTCAAATTTTGATTTCGCGAGTTGCAAAGCAACTCGGTCAACAAGTCGATTCGCGGTTGCGTCCCGCGAATTTGCTACGCAAAGCTCGACTTGTTGCGTATTCTGTTCATTACTTCTTCTCCCCGACAAACCGCAATTTG
>JAZSIP010000065.1:0-6565 GCA_045533915.1 Eubacteriales bacterium | reverse complement strand
AGTATAGAATGTGACGGAAAGCATAGCGCTTCTGTGTTCATCGTTACGTTTGTCTGTCACTCTGCCGCTATGAAATATTTTCGAGACAAGCTTATAAAAGTGCCATCTGATATGAGGTCGCTCGTAAGACGTCTTATAGACGAATCTACGAATACGTTTTCTGTGTCGCAGTATCCGCTGACACTTCTTCCAAACGCATCGCTCGGAGGAGCGCAGTTGATAAGGCTTTATCTGGAAGAATTTTTTATTCGTTTGCTAAGGCTTGGTGAACAGAAAAATTCGGTAGGGTCGTATGTGTTGCGAGATCCGTCCGAAAATGCCCTTGTCAGTGAAATAGAGAGTTATCTTTTGCAACGCGTTTACGAACGTGTGAGCTTGGAGGATATTTCGGCTCATCTTCATTTTGGAAAAAGCCATCTGTGCGACGTGTTCAAAAAGGGAACGGGGCAGACTATAATGCAGTACCATATGAGGCTAAAAATAGACGAGGCGAAGCGGCTGCTTAAAGAAAACAAAATGACGGTGAATAAAATATCCGAAAGACTTGGCTTTGAAACACCCGCATATTTTTCACGAGCCTTCAGTAAGCAAGTGGGAATGTCTCCGCGGGCTTATCGTAACGCTCTTGTGAGCGACGGAAGAGTATATCTTGAAAAGGAGACGCCTTTAGGATAAAAACACAGGCGGCAGAGAAAATTCTCTGCCGCCTGTGTTTTTATTGATTGTTAAACAAGTCGGAAAAATCACTTCCGTCTTCCGATCCCTCGAGATTAAAAGATAGTGTTAAGGAGGTTCGCATTATATCCGCGGTGTCTATTTTTACGATTTCCGCGAAGGGCTTATTATATGATTTTTTCATAATTAATATACACTCCTTTCCAATATCAGTTGAACTCAACGATTCCGTTGGAATCGACTGTAAAGGTTACTGTTTTTGATTCGCTGTAAGCTTCTTTGGCAGAGCCGTCCTCAAGCGTCCAGCTTCTTATATCGATCGTATACGTACCTGCGGAGAGGTTCTTTAACGTGTAGCAGATGAAATAGTCCGCACTGTAGTCTTCGGCGGAAATAACTCCTGCATTTGAGTTAAGAGTTCTGTATACGTGCTTACAGTCGACTTTTGCGACCTGACCGTTAAACGTGAACTCAAATCCCGCCTCAAGATAGTTAAGGTAGCTTCCCTTAAGCGAGGCAACGAAACGAAGGTCCGCGGTGTTGTTTGCGTTTTTCTTAGACTGTACTCCCTCAACGACGACCGCGGATTCAACGGTGTCGGGTGTTACTTCGCCGCCTTGATTCGGGGTGGAGAATTCGCTGACAGTTCCGGGGGTGACGTTTGTTGTGAATTTAAAGTAGGGAAGGGGGGTAATGATATCTTTTGTAGAACCTTCGGAATTATAGATTCCAAAACAAGCTTCCTCAGTGTTTGTTGTTTCGAACGGACCAACAAAATCAGAAGCAAAAGCGTTTTTGTCAGCAGCGGGATCCATTTTGTCTATGGCAGCTTGCAATGTCTCTGCTGTATGGAAACTCTTGAAGACAACAGATATATTTCCTTTTTCAGTGCATGTGGTTGTTGCGTTACAAGAAGCATCGCACAAGTCATCACAAAGAACAGCTACTATGCAAGAAGCCATTCTTCTAAGTATAAGCTGGTTTTCAATATGTCCACTTGGAAATACAGAGATATCATTATATCCTGTTCTGTATATATCATAATTTGCAAGTCCCTCGGAAAAATCGGCATGTGCTATAGTAAGGGAGTAGCTGACTTTATGATTTCGGCTGAGATAATCTCCCTTTGCGCTTGACTGTTTTTTATTAAGGGTATGGTTTCCTGTATATATTTGGGTGATAGTATGATCTTCGGATATAGTAACCTTTGATATTTTTGTGGTGGAATCTGATATTCCCCACGTAGCTTTGAAGTCGTCTGCTTTATAAGAGTCACCTAAGCTTGTAAGCCAGATAATAGCTACTTCGCCGGGCTCAAGTGTCATAGTTTCAGATGCAAGACGGTGTTTGACTGTAGCCGTAGGAAATATTCCTTGATACATTATCGCAGTTACAGCAGTTGCGGAATATTTTTTTAGAGTTCCATACGATCTTGTATCTCTGTGGATATAGTAATCATAAAGGTCGATTTCTTTATTTGAAACGTTCATGACCTCGACGAAGTCGTATCCTGCGGTAGCGTGAGTTGCAACCTCTGTTATAGCAATAGGTCCGTTGTCCGCAAATATATCTCCGATTACATTTTCCACGCGGTTATAAGAGACCGAGTTTACGTACATAGAGCTTCCGTGTCCTGAAAAGATCTCTTGGGAATCCGAAATGCTGAATTTTTCACCTATCACTACATCAACAAATGTAGGCTTATGGTCGGAAGCTTCGAAAACCTTTGCGTCCATTCCGTAACGGTGGCGAAGAACTTTCGCGTTACCTGTTACAAAGATATGGTCGATAGCGTTTTTAGTTGTTCCCGAACAAGCGACCTGTCCCGAGCTGTCGTGTGAGTGTCCTATAGAATATCCGCGCTCCGAGACATAGCGGGAGTCGTATATGTTATTCGTTTTTGTGACAAAAGACTTTATGTCTTCCATATTTTCTCTGGAGTTATAGTCGCCGACCATGAATACGGGGCAGTGGTGTGTGCTTACGATATTGTCCATAACACCCTTTACAATTCCGAGGGAAACTGTTTTTTCTCTTGGTCCGCTGCAGCGCTTCCTGTTTTGTTGTGAAGAGCGGTGACTGCGAAAACATCGCCCGAGGTCTTATCCTTAAGGACCGCCCAGGTTATAGTGTATCCGGGCCAACCGTAAGAGCCTTGTATGCTGTTGCCTGAGGTTTTGGAGGGGATTATCCTCTTTGCTCCGCTTTCAAGCAGATCGAATTTCACTGTCTTATACGCGATGGGCGTATAGTTGTTATCCATTGAATATCTGGTCGCACATGAAGTATCGCTGCTGTTGTAGAACTCGGGCTTTGGCGAAACAAAAGTATATCCTTTAGCTTCGAGATAAGGTCTGCAGTTATTCTGATAATTTACGCAAAATTCCTGAAATCCCACAACGTCGGGGTTATAGAAGAGAACAGAGTTATAAGCTTCGTCATATCTGTCTGACGTGTTGTTGTCGAGTGTTGCATCTACTCTTTCTACGTTATAGGTCATTATACGGTATTCGCCTTCTTTTTCAAGGTCGAGATTCTGACCGTAGGTATACGTAACGGCAGAATTTTTGCACAGAGTGTTAAGCTCAAGAATTGAGCCGTTTGCTCCGCGCATAGCTCTGATTATCGCTTGAGCACCCATCTCAGCGCCCATAGCATCATTGGCGATGATAACGATATCTTTGCCATTTCTGCACAATGCGTATTGCATATTGCCAACGCTCACACCCGAGGGAAGATACTCGCTTCCGTTTTTAGCACTTGCAATAAGTATTTGCGTAGTCGAAGGATTTTTTATATAATGATAAACAGTAGGAGTTATCTTGGTTTCCATTCTTACGTTGTCAGCAAGAAGGAGCGCTGCTTCGGTAAATCCTACGTTGTCGGTATAGCTGCCGTCTTTATAAAGCAAAGATATCTGGATAGTATTCACATCTTTGCCGTCTAAAGTAAGCTTTACCGTGTCCGCGCTCGGCAGACCGCCGTTTGAGATCGGAGTTTCGCCCAAGATCATATAACGGCTGTTCTTTTTTAAGCAGTTTTCGACTAAATAGTTGGTCGTGTTTGCTATGTCGCGGTTGCTTCCCGCCGCGAGAACTATTTTTTTATTGCTTAAGCTTACTGACCAGTCATTTATACCGAGGGAGTTGTATACGGATACACTTTCCGCGCGGTTTGTCTGACCGAAAAGGATCTCATTTTCCGTTTTGGCTTTATCATCGGTCTTGATGCTTATATTTACGCCGCAGTATTCGTAAAGGAAATTCTTAAATACCGTTGCTGCGGTTCTTACTTCGGAAGAAGCGGTTTTTGAGCGAACTATACAATATTTTGAGAGGTCAATGCCAGCTTTGAGATCTTCCTCAGTTGTCGGTTCTGTTACCGCCTTGGTGGTTGCTTGTGTAGTGCCTGAGCTTTCTGCGTCGTTACCGTCTTTTTTTATACAGCCTGTAAAGACGGCGCAGAATGTTGAAATTACTAATATTGCACATAACGCTTTGATAAATAAATTTTTGTACAAGGTATGCCTCCTGTTTTTGATATTGATAGTTGATTTGCTTTGAGAAACAATTTTCCATTCTATGTACATTATACAAATCAAAGCTGCCGTGTCAATATACACGCAACAAAATCACCCAACGCCTAAAAAGAGAAAGTTGAGAGCAGACTTACGTTAAAGACTGCTCCCATATTATAATATTAACAAAAATTATATGTCAAACGCTTAGATCCGCGTTATTTTTTTATTCTTTAGGTGATGTTCGCGAAAGCTTGTCGGATTCTTTCCCGTATCTTTTCGAAAGGCGTTAGTAAAGTAAAACGCATTCGTATATCCACATAGCGCGGCAATCTGTGTAATGCTGTAATTGGTATTCATCAAAAGATCCTTTGCGTATCTCAGACGGAGATGAATAAGGTATTGAGACGGAGAGGTATTCAACTCCTGTTTAAACTTCCAAATAAGAGCCGAATGACTCAAATAAACTCTGGAGGCGAGAAGATCGATATCTATCTTCTCCCCAAGATGACGGTTGAGGTATTTGATAGTATTCAGAAACTTCTTCGCTTAAGGCTTCTCTGTGTATTTCCGTGTTTGTGGGAAGAAGGGCTATTTCACCCGCATGAAGTTCAAAAGGCTTTACGTTATTTCCGCACGAGACTTTACACGATCCGCTTTCCAGAAACATCATTACATCCCAGGTTGCTTTGATATTCGGAAATTTAAAGACTTCAAGACCTTCGCGCAGAAAACCGTTAATAAAATCTATTTGCATAAGCTCTCCGAAAATTGTAAAATTTTATAGGTATATTATAAATTATTTTATGTTCTTTGTCAAGCAAATGTGTTATAATCATATAAGCAAGTTAAAAACGGAGGCTGAAAAATGAAAAAAAGATTAGACGCAACTCAAGGGTCTATAATTAAATTGATCTTTACGTTTTCTATACCGCTTGTCTTAACGACATTGATGCAGAACGCTTTTACCATTATCGACAAAGCCGTGCTTGGACAAATGGCGGATTCAACGGCGGTCGCATCTGTTGGTGTTACGGGCTTTATTACCGCGCTTGCCATAAACGGTTTTGTTGGGTTTGCTACGGGCGCGGGTATTATTCTTGCGCGCTTTTGTGGACAAAAGGATGAGAAAAAGATAAGAAATACGATAGAGACCTCGCTTATAGTAAGTGTTGTTTTTGGTGTTCTTGTCGCAATACTCGGAATCGTTTTTGCTCCTCAGCTTCTCCGTATGATAAACTGTCCCGAGGAATGCTTCAAGGGTGCGCTTATTTATTTCCGATTTTATATAGCTTCATCTCCCGCAATACTTCTTTATAACTACGGCTCGGCGATAGTCAGAACGCTTGGAGATACCCAAAGACCTCTTTATTACATAATTTTCAGCGGAATTTTAAAAGTTATATTTAACATTGTTCTTTGTCTTATATTGCCGCAAAAGGTAATGGCGGTAGCGATCTCTACTGTGTTTGCGACCGTTGTCAAAGCGATACTTGTAACTCGCCGTATATTCAAGTTTGAAGATGTTGTAAAGCTTTCTTTAAGAAAATTCCGATTCTGTTTTGAATCGTTCAAGCTTATATTAAGATTCGGATTTCCTGTTGCGATCACAAATATTCTTATGCCTATAGCAAATTTGCAGATAGCACCCGCGATAAATTCTTACGGTGTCTCGGCTACCGCGGGAAATACAGCCGCGACCGACCTTTTCAACGCCGTATCGGCATTCGTAACGGGATTTTCTGCCGCAACTTCGACCTTTATGGGTCAGAATATCGGAGCGAAAAAGAAGGATCGAGTTAAAAAATCCTTCTGCTACACGCTTTTCTTTGCGGTGGTGATCGGCGGAAGCATGGGTGTTGTATGCTACTTGGCAGGTGAATTTTTGGTTGGACTTATTATAGGTACGGCAGATGCTTTAGCTATTGAGTATGCTATGATAAGGCTGTTTTACGTAAGCTTGTTTACGTTTGTTTACGCAATTTTTACCGTGTTGGGCGCGGCAGAGCACGCTTACGGTTATCCTTTCTTGGGAAGCGTAAGCTCTATCGTATGTACTCTCTTGTTCAGAATTGTCTGGATGAATTGGATATATCCTCTGAATCCTACTTTTAGTATGGTAATGGTGTGCTTTACTATATCGTGGCTATTGACATTGATCTTCCAGACGGTTGCGGTGACTATTATAACTGTTCGATACCGCAAAGGAATTTATAAAAAGATATAGTTTAATTTCAAATTTTGATTTCGCGAGTTGCAAAGCAACTCGGTCAACAAGTCGATTCGCGGTTGCGTCCCGCGAATTTGCTACGCAAAGCTCGACTTGTTGCGTATTCTGTTCATTACTTCTTCTCCCCGACAAACCGCAATTTG
>JAZSIP010000101.1:0-29135 GCA_045533915.1 Eubacteriales bacterium | reverse complement strand
AACAAAAAACAAAGCCTATCTCGTGCTTGTGATAGACTTTGTCAGTGGTCTGAGGCTTTGAGATTTTTCTCAAAGCCTTTTTGTCTGCAAGTCGGATCGTAACCATGTCGTTCTGGGAGCCAAGGAGTTGTTTGGCCACTTTGTCTTCCTAAGACCGCTTGGCCTCCGACTTAACAAAAAACAAAGCCTATCTCGTGCTTGAGATAGACTTTGTCAGTGGTCTGAGGCTTTGAGATTTTTCTCAAAGCCTTTTTGTCTGCAAAGCATATATTACTCTACCTCGACGATGCCGTCTGCCTTTACGGTTATCTTCATTCCGTCCTTTACATAATCAAGGAACTCATCTCCAAGTCCGTCAATGACGGGCATAGAAACGCCCTCCACCCATACGTCCGCCAGTACCGCTCCTGCCGCCGCAAGCGAATCAATATGATTTGCAAACAGCATACAAGCCGGATTCATCTGCATAGAGCAAGCACAATAAAGCACAAGACCGCCTGTGGTAGAACCAATGGTCTGAGGCAGGCAAAACGCTTTACCTATAAGAGATTTGCCGTAAAGCTCCTTATTGCTTTGGTCTCCGCATTTTACTTCCTTATCGCCAAACTGCAACGCCATCTGAAGTGAAGCAAGTGTATTGAATCCTTCTTTCGTTACTACTGCCTCGGCACATACCTCACCGGGAGTTATAACTCTTCCCTGAAACTGTTTCATTATCTTTTACCTCCTGTGATGGTTTTGAGGATCTCCGCATCGGTATAATATCTCGCGCTCGTATAAGTACGGAGCTTATTTGAAGAGGTGATGACAGGCATCTTCTTGCAAAGCGGATTATTCATATACATCAAAGGGCAGATATACGAGGTAACAACGCCCGTTGCTTTAAGTCTTGCCGCATATTCAGTCTTCTTGAATGCTTCAATCACCGCGGGTGCGGCGGTAAATACCGTATTGATCGTGACCTTCTTTTTGCCGTTCTTTTTAAGCTCTTCCTCAAGCTTTACGGTCCAGTCCTTCAATTGCTCGAGAGAGAGGTGAGGACAGCCGACAAAGCAAAGCTTCGGTGTCGCATCGGGATCTTTCCAGATCACAGGATAGTTGTCCTTTACTCTCTGAAGCTCGGCATCATCAATGACGTATTCTTTTGCGCCCTCGCTAATAAGGCTTTCACCAAGCTCTACTGCCTCGGGTGTGAGGTTTGCGATATGGTAAAGACCTACCGCACCGTTAGAAGCCGTTGCCGCACCGAAGTCCTTTAAGTAAGCGCAAGCGGAATCATTCAGCTCATTGCCTATCCACTTATCAAGTCCTATGACGTAAGGAACGTCCTCCATTACTTTCATACCGATAGCCGAACCGAGAAGCTGTGCCTCGGGCTTTTCTATTGTCTCGATCTTAACTACCCAAGTAGCGCGGCGTCCTTCGTCGGTAAGAAGTCCGAAATAAGGAACGTAACCGACGATCGAGCCCATAATATCAATAATTCCCGAGTTTCTGTTACATCTCGCGCCAAGAACCGAATTTGCGTATACGACCGCGCTCGACTCAGCCCATGAAAGAATGTCACCCTTCTGTGGCTTGTTGCCGACCTCGTCCATATAACAGGTACAGGTAAAGGCATTCTTATCCATAAGACCGAGCTTATCAAGCTGACCCTCGTAAAAATCCTGCTTTGTATACATAAATTTATTGAATACAAGATTCTGCAAAAAATTTGCGGGTACGTTCTTATCAAGCGGACGTGGGTCTACGGAAAACTTCTGATCGGAGCAAACACCCGCATCAAGAAGCTGCTGCATAAGATCGTAAACGGGAGACATTACCTTAAGTCCGAAAGAGGTAACAAGGTGGTTGTACTTTGACGTGATGGGCACAAGCTTTTCCGCCTCAAACGCATCGCCGTACATCACGAGCGTTTTCATAACCTTTGCAAGTGTTTCACCCTTTTCGCCGTCAAGGATGGCTTGCTGTTCTTTTGTAAGTATCATTGTATTTCTCCTTATCAATTATCACAGTTTCATACATACGTTCCAAGCGCCCCAGATGACAGTACGTAAATTACCTACCTTTGAAGCGTCACCGATAACGTGAACGTGTTTGCCCTTTGAAACGACAGGCGCAGGGTCATATCCGACCGAGAGAATGACCGAATCGGTATCGACCGTAAATGTCTTTCCGTCCTTATCCTTAAGCGTAACGCCACCGTCGTTTATCTCGTAGAGCGATGTCTCAAGATATACGGGAACTTTATTGGTCTTGAAGAAATCACGCAAGTAGCTTGTGTTTGCAAGGCAGATACCCTTTGTTGTAATGAGGTCGTCCTGCATTTCAACGATCACAGGCTTTTTACCGTTGAGATAGAGATCGTAAGCGATCTCACAGCCTGTAAGACCTCCTCCGATAACGGCAACGTTCTCACCGACCGCCTTGTTGCCGAGTAGATAGTCTACAGCTTCAACAGCATTTTCCGCGCCCTTGACGGGTATCTTCTTTGCAATAGCACCCGTAGCCACGATTATTTCGTCGGCATCAAGCGTATTTACATCCTTTATCTCGGTATTCATCTTAACTTCGATAGGATATTTTGAAAGCTCACGGATATACCACGCGATAAGCGCTCTGTCCTTTTCCTTAAAGGACGGAGAAGCCGCCGCGATAAATACACCGCCAAGCTTGTCGCTCTTCTCATAAAGAGTTACCTTGTGTCCGCGCTTTGCACAGAGGATAGCCGCTTCCATTCCTCCGATACCGCCGCCGATAATGGCGATATTCTTTTGCTTCTTTGCGGGTTCAATGTAATATTTTTTAGACTGCATCGTTTGTGGGTTCAGAGCGCAGCGCGAAAGTCCCATTGTATCGGTGAGATCTTGTGTGTTCGCGTGTCCCTTTGAGGACGAGAAATTGAAGCAACCGCTGTGACAACAGATACAAGGCTTGATGTCCTCAAGTCTGTCCTCTATAAGCTTTGTTATCCATTCGGGGTCAACAAGGAACTGACGGGCAACTCCGACCGCGTCGATCTTGCCGTCCGCAACCGCTTTTGCTCCGACCTCAGCATCCATTCGTCCCGCACAGACCACGGGAATATCAACAAATTTCTTGATATGCGCTACGTCCTCAAGATTGCAGTTTTCGGGCATATACATAGGCGGATGCGCCCAATACCAAGAGTCATACGTACCGTTATCGGCATTAAGCATATCGTATCCCGCATCCTGCAAATATTTTGCGGCTCTCTCGGATTCCTCCATATTACGTCCTACCTCAACGTAATCCTCTCCGGGCATTGCTCCCTCGCAAAAGCCTTTCATCTTGGATTCAACAGAATAGCGGAGAGACACGGGATAATCCTCGCCGCAAGCTTCCTTGATAGCCTTTACGACCTCGGTTGCAAAGCGATAACGATTTTCAAAGCTTCCTCCGTATTCATCTGTACGCTTATTGAAAAATTCAATAGAAAACTGATCGAGCAGATAACCCTCGTGTACTGCGTGAACCTCAACACCGTCAACTCCCGCGTCACGACAAAGCTTTGCGGTCTTTGCAAATGCCTCAATGATCTCGTGGATCTGTTCTTTCGTCATTTCTGGACACTCAATGTCGTGTGCCCAACGTGAAGGCTGAGGAGACGGAGACGCAAGTTCGTGACTTGTGTCAATGATAGGTTTTACAATTGCGCGTGTAAATTTGTTTTTATGTAATGGGGCAACAAGCTCTGTTATCGCCCAAGAGCGTCCCATACCTGCGGTCAACTGAACAAAGAGCTTTGCCCCTGTCTTATGGATCTCCTCCATAAATTCTTTGAGCTCCTCAAACATTTTAGGATTCTGCCAGAGCCACTTTCCCCAGAACGTGTCGCGCAAAGGCGCAATACCGGGGATAATGAGTCCAACATTGTTGTTCGCTCTTTCAAGAAACAGCTTTGCCGCCTCCTTATCGAAGTGACAGCCCGTGAGTTCAAACCAACCGAAGAGCGATGTGCCACCCATAGGACACATAACTATTCTGTTTTTGATCTCTACATTTCCGATCTTCCAAGGCGTAAACAACGCCCCGTATTTTTCGTTCGTTTTACTCATAAAGAATACTCCCTTTCAAAATTTATTGTTTTTCTTGGTTTTCAGATGCTATTATTTCATATCATTGCTTACAGCTTTAAAAAGCTCTCTTACAGTATACCTCGAATTTGTTGAATTGTCAACAACTTTCAAAGTATTTAAAGATAAGCTCGGCAAAAAACGCCCCAAAAGTCACAAACTCTCGGGGCGTTTTAGTGTTTTCACTTTAATTAAAACGTTAGTCTTTATCAGTTATCAAACATCGCGTTGATCTCTTGTATGGTCTTTCTTACAAGATACTCGCCGCCCTCGTGACCCGAGTTACCGCTTCCGACAAACGCTGAATAGTGACTTCCCTTTTCCGCCTTTTCGGTGGGAAGGTAAGCAAATGAACCACAGCAAAGCTGAACAAGGAAGGTCTGCTTTGCCTTGCTTCGAGCGCGTATCTGGTTACCGTAATTCAAGAAGAGCTCATAGGGGTTGGTAGCAAACGCAACGTCTCCGACACGAAGAACGTGTACTTCGATAGGATAGAGCGACTTCGTCTGCTGAAGCTTATATCTTGCAACTATACCGCTGTATATCTGAAGCCTTGCATTGTCCTCGTAGTTAATATCACCCTCACAAGTAGCAAAGAAGTCGCGAATGGTCTTTTCCGCATTCTCATATTCCGCGATAGTTACTTTGCGGAGCGGCATATCTATCGTAAGATTCTTGTGAGTGATCTCGGTTTCGGTTACGTACTCGGTAACGTCATCAAGTGCCCAGAAGATCTCGTTTGCGATACGCTTTGCCGCCTTTTCGCAGCCTTTGATATCGAACATCGAGGGGACAGCGCGTCTTTCAACCACTTCGTCACGGTGAATGTTGGGGTC
The DNA here is from genome assembly GCA_045533915.1 of Eubacteriales bacterium. Classification (GTDB taxonomy): domain Bacteria; phylum Bacillota; class Clostridia; order Oscillospirales; family CAG-272; genus HGM12713. The sequence goes on along the minus strand of JAZSIP010000101.1, from coordinate 24,202 downwards.
GTTCTTGCATACGGGAGAGTCTACCCAACGGATAAGGTCACGGGGACACATGTCGCCTGCGGGAGAGATAAGTCCGAGAAGATTTACGTCCTTGCCGTACTTTTCGCGGATAAGACTCTTAAGCTTACCCATATAGTCGGAGGAAATAAAGCTCTGATGCTCAAGCACCTGCGCGGGACAAGCGACGTTTGCGACAACACCCGTCAGCTTTTTGTCTGTGTCATATGTGAACATAAGCTCGATGCCCGAATCGTTGCCCGATTCAAGCTCGGTGAAGTTTGCGTGATTTGCGTTGCCCCACATCTTCGCAGAGCCGTCGTCGTAGCAAACACGGCGGCAAAGACCAACTGCCGCGCGTCCGAATCCGCAGGCATACGCGCCTTCTGCGCGGTTGTTCCATGCCTCTGTAGCGGCGCGCGCGATCCTCTCAATAAGGAAGTCTCTTGCTTCATCGTCTCTCATTATATCGGGCGAATCATCGTGTGTAAGAGGAACGTATTTAATGTGGTCGGGTTTCATTTCATTAAGTACAGCCAAAGTTCCGGCACCCGAGTTTGCCTTCAGCGCATCGGAACGATCCGTATAACCCATTGATGTGTGTGTATGGATAGCGTTTGTTATGAGCTTGCTCTTGTCAAAGCCGCAATCGTCGGGAATATAGGCTCTTATCTTTTGCAGCATGACATTGCTTATGCCAACGAGGTCACAGGAAACGAATATAAAATGATCGTCTCCGCACTCCATAGCAAGAGCGGTAACCGAAATGGGTGTTTCTACCTCGCCTGAAATTCTTTCATAGAACTGACCGACAAGGTCAACTCTTCTGCCCTCGGGAACGATACTTACCTCGCTCCAACCGATCTTTATCTTATTCATATGTAGTTCTCCTTTTTTACTTTTGAATATTTGTCAAAAATCCAAAATGGTCTTATCGCCGTATACGCCCTTCCAATCCTTTTCGAAGACTGCAATTGCGGCATCTGTCATAGGATGAGAAATGAGTGTCTTCATGATATCGTCGGTAACGGTAACGCTGTGACAGCCGTAGGACGCGCACTTGTGTACCTGTTCAGCGTTCTTGAAGCTTGCGGCAAGAACTTTGCAGTCCGAACCGTAGTTTTCAAGCTGGCTAACGATCTCCGCAACTACCTCGCAGCCGTCTCCGAGAATGTTATCAAGACGGTTTACGTAAGGTGCTACAAAGGATGCGCCTGCCATAGCAGACATAAGAGCCTGCGCGGGTGTAAAGATAGCGGTCATGGTTACGCCGATACCGAGCTTTTTAAGCTCCATAGTAGCCTTTAAGCCTTCCTCGCCTATCGGGATCTTTACGTAGAACTCTCCGCCAAGCTCCTTTTTGAGAAGCTTTGCTTCCTCAACTATCTTCTCAGCTTCAGTCTGGGTCGTCTGAACGTGAAGCATCTTATCTTCTCCGATAATAGCTCGAATGTCCTTGACGAGCTTCCAGAAATCCGTCTTCGCCTTAGCGATGATAGAGGGGTTAGTGGTTACTCCCGCAAGAGGATAGAACTCATTACAATGCTTTATTGCCGCAAGATCGGCAGTATCAAGAATATATATCATTTTTATATCTCCTTATTATTTTGCATCAAAGATACATTACGTCAATACCCAAAATGCCGCAAAGATCGGCGATCTTTGTCCTGTTATCGCCATAGGTAATGATATAATGCTGACAAGCGACATTCTGCGCAAATCTCTCAACGTCGGGGATCTCAATTTCGAGAGCGGAGAGCTGAGGAGCGGGCTGATCCCAACCGCACTCTTCCCACTTGGGAGGATTCTTGCCGTTACCGAGGATCACCTGCATAGTGTACTTTCCGTCCGCGTAAACAAGACGGCTCATGGTTACAGTACCTGTCTTTACCTTTGAAACGTTGAGAATACCCTGAGTAAGCAATCCGAATGCCGCGGGAAGCACGGTATAGGTATCACCGTCTATCATATCACATGCAACAAAGTCGGGAACACCCGCAAGAACGCTGTTATCAAAGAATTCATAGAATTCAAGATAGCCTGCGAGCTGACCCGTAAGTCTGTTCATCATAAGCTGTGTTACAGCACCCAAAGAGTCGTTCTCGGGAACGGTGGTATATCCGTCCTCGGACAAAAGCATAAAGATAGGTGCGGGCGGGAAGCCGCAAAGCTTCTTCATACCGTCAACGTCCTTGAGAGAGATCGACTTATATCCTCTCTCATCTGCTATCTGCTTAACGGCAAGATAATATCCAGCCGCCATCATCATTCCCTCGTCCTTTGCGGGTTTGAGGAAATTCCATTTGAGTATTCTGTTTTCAACAACAGCTCTCTTCTCTGCCTCGGAAAGCTTTTCGTATCTCTGCTGTATTTCGAGCATCTCAAAGGTCTCGATCTCGATACCCGTGGTCTTCTTGAGTGACATTCCGTCATAAAGCGTACCATAAAGGTTCATATCGCGGTAACCCGCCATACCTACCTTGTCGGTGAGGAGCTGCTTTGCCGCGATAGCTGCTTTACAGTAATCCGCAACTACGTCGCTCTTTGTCTTTTTGCCTATGATGTCATATACGTATTTGAACTTGTATCCAAGTCCCTCAAAGGTAGCGCGAAGTCCCGTAGTACCTGCCTGATCGGCGGTAGTTACAAGTCTATCGCCCTCGTACCAGCCGCAAAGTCCCCAAAGCACCATAGGAAGATGTCTGTAATGCTCTGTAACCTTAACGACAGCGTGAGTGGGTATCCAACCCGCAACGCAAACGACAAGCGCGTCAAACTTCTCCTTGCCTAGAGCCTCGACAGCGCTCTTTACCTGAGTTTCCTCATAGTCATCTGCTACTGGATATACTGACACAAGGTCAAGTCCCTCAGCCTCAAGAGCCGCCTTTGCCGCGCTGCACTTTCTTATTATAACGTCAACGGGAGTGTTTACCCCACCGAAGCCAACAAATCCTATCTTTGCCATATTATTTTTTCCTTTCGATCAAAGATTTAATATCTTATCGTAGCTGAGATATCTCTCATAGCACTCGGTATAATCCGTGCCCTTATCCTCGAATACCTTATCAAGCTCTATTTTCTTTGCTGCCTGCTCGACAGACTCGAACACACCCGTTCCGACACCCGCGAGAATTGCTGAACCGAGACAAGCGGTTTCCTTGTTTTTAAGAGTTACAAGCCTCTTGCCCGTCATATCCGCTTTCATCTGACACCAAAGAGGACTGTTTGCGCCTCCGCCCATCGCTCTTATCTCGTCAACGTCAAGTCCAAGGTAATCGAGATTAGACTTAAGCATACAAGCCACAGACTCCATAACGCTTCTTACGAAATGAGCTCTTGTGTGCTCTGTGGTAAGTCCCGTAAAGCTTCCTCTTGCCGAGGGATTATACTTCGGCATAGTAGAACCGCAAAGGTAAGGCAGGAAGGTGACTCCGTCACTTCCCGCGGGAACACTCTCAGCAAGTTTATCAAGCTCCGCGAACGAGAAATTCTCACAAAGCGCGTTTCTGAACCATTTCAGAGCCATACCTGCCGTAGGCGTCCATGAGAGCAAACAATATTTATCGTCATAGTTATAATGACAAGGCACTATGCTCTTTTCGTCGTACTCGGGAACGCTGTCCGAGGGCATAAATATGACCATTGTCGTTCCCGTCATAACGCTGACGATACCTTGCTTGACAACGCCTGCGCCGATAGCTCCCGCTATCTGGTCGATAGCGCCCGTCACTACCTTTATTCCCTCATATTCGCCAACCGCTTTGGCGCTTGAATATAAGGTTGGAAGCATTTCCTTGTCAACGCCGATAAAATCGAGCATCTCGTCCCACCAGCAAGCCTTATGTATATCAAAGTAGATGGTGGACGACTGAAGAGTCTTTTCACTTATGAATTTACCCGTAAGCTTATAAAGTATCCAATCCTCAAGGAGAAATACCTTTTTGGTCTTTGCCCAGACATCAGGCTCGTGTCTCTTTACCCACAAAAGCTTGCACGCGGGCCACGTAGCTGTTATCTCGGGCTGACCTGTGATCTCGTACACTTTTTTATGACCGAAATGCTTCGTGATTATCTCCGCTTCTTCAACAGCTCTGTTGTCGAGCCATACTATCGCGGGACGCACTGGAGTTCCGTCCTCATCGGTAAGTATGAGAGTTTCGCACTGGGTATCTACCGCAAGCGCGTCAGCGCCAACTGAAGACATCACCTTATCGATCTCTCCCTTAACTATCTCCCAGTATTTTTCGCCGTCAAACTCAACGACGTCTCCGTGAGAATCAAGGGTATAATCTGCCGTAAGGGATATCTGTTGCTCAAGAGATTCATTGAACACCGCCGTCTTTACGGACGTTGTGCCAATGTCAATTCCCATCAATTTCATTGTCTTATCTCTGCTGCTGGAGCTCGTAATGGATATCGTAAGCCTTTTCCTCATCGGTGAACTTATGCTTGGTATCGATCACCTGACCGTCATTCCACTTTCTGTCCTCAACGTCATCTGTAGTACCCATAACGGTTACGTTTACCTGTCTGCGACGCGCGATAACGTGGTCCCAGTCGATGAAGTAAATGTGAGCGAAAAGACCGAGGTCGAGCTTGCCGTCCTTGATAGTGAGTGTCTCGCTTCTGCCGAAGAATACAGAACGGAGGTGTCCGTCTGTGTTCATGCTGGAGTAGTCACCGGGCTCGTTTACGTATCTGCCGTACTGAGCGTGGATCGGACCGGGATGACGGTACTGATGCTCCTCAGCAAAGTCAGGGATCATCTTTCTCATGATATCGAGAAGGTCGTGCTGAAGAAACTCGAGGTCAAACGAATCAATGTCGTGAGAGCACTCCTGAACCATTACTGAGCAGGTGGTGTGGTGAGAAACTATAGCTACAGTACCGTTCTTAACGCCCGAAGCCTCAACGATCTCTAAGATCTCTTTTCTGATGTCGTGGAAGGTGGGTATCCAGCCTCTTGACTGAAGTTCGATTTCCTTTTGAAAAACTTTGAATTCCATAATAATTTTCCTCCGATTATTTGTTTTTAATTTTTTATTATTTTTTATTTAACCTTTCGCCAACGGCTCCGCCAGGATGTACGATGGCAAATTGTTCATTTTTAAAGCCTGTTTCCTCTATAAGCGCGGTCTGTAAAACGTGGAATATCACCGCAAGGGAAACAGATGAAGTTGTTCCCTGACAATTGTATTTGTCGGTCTCTTGGTTTACGTATTGCTTTATAACTACGTCAGCTCCCTTTGCCAAGGGAGAATCGGTGTTTTCGGTTATCGTTATGACTTTTACACCCTTCTTCTTGCAAATATCAAGGATCGGCAAAAGCTCCTGTGTCTTTCCTCCTCTTGAGGCAAACACCATAACGTCGCCCTCCTGAAGATAGCCCGTGCCGCCGTGTACCGCTTCGGCGGGGGATATGAATCTCGCGGGGCGGTCGATACAACACATAAGGTGCGTAAAGTGTTGACACATTATTCCGCTATGTCCGCAGCCTGCCGCACCGATACGAACAGCATTTTTGAGTAGCTCGACGGCTTCCGAATACACGTCCTCGTCAAAATAATCAAGCATCTTCAAAATACATTCGCTTTCAATACGATATGCGTTTTTCGCCATTTCAACGGCTTCTCTTTTCATAGCGTACCTCCCTTATGGGTGAAGTTCATTCCAAGCTTTGCGGAGATTGTAGATCATTTCCTCGACCATAGCGTAAGGATCTGCCGCCTTAAGTATTCCGCTCGTAGAGCCCGTTGCCTGCGCGCCAAGCTTTATTGTATTATAAACGTCCTGTCCGTTGGAGATGCCCGCGCCCTGCAATACCATGATCTCGGAGTTTATCTCCTGTACGGTCTTAATGGTCTCAAGCACATAGTTAGAGTCACTTGTAGTTCCCGTTCCGATAAGCTCTGTAGGCTCTGCGACGATAAGGTTAGGAGACATATGAGCGATCCTCTTTACGTCCTCTACCGTATCTGCGCAAACTATGGTAGCAAGTCCTACTTCGTCAGCGCGGCGAATAGTCTTTTCAAGTGTTTCCATATCGAGAGGCTTTTCCGCGTGATTGAGCATAACGCCGACTGCCCCTGCAGCCTTAACTGCCTCAGGCAACACGCTGCCAAGACCTCTGCCCGGAACAATTGCGTCCATATGCTGAGCGAACACAAGTATTCTCTCGGTATTGTCCGCGAGAAGCTTTATGTCTGTGTACTGAGGGGTCACGATAATATCAACGTCGTATTTCATCGCCGTTTTATCGATGACCTTAGCAAGTGCCAACATTTCCTCTCCCCATATTATAGCCTTAGGTCCAACTTCAAAGAAAGGTGGCTTGATGTTAAAATTTTTTACCATTGTTTAACTCCTGATCTACTATAAATTTATACAAATCCATTATACAATTCAGGTATTCTGTTGTCAAGAAAAATTTTCTTTATACTTTCGTTTTTTTAAAATACACAATAAAATCGAAAGCTTATTGACAAAAACGAAAGATAATGATATAATAAATTAAGAAATAAAGCAAACGGAGAAGATACAATGACCAACGAGCAGAGAAAGCAAAAGATCCTTGAGCTGTTGAAAGAAAACGATTCCGTGCGAGTCAGCAGCCTTTCCCGCCTTTTCGGTGTCAGCGAGGTCACCATAAGAACCTATCTTGAGGACCTTGAAAAAAAGGGGTTTCTTTCCCGCATACACGGCGGTGCGGTCAGTACATATAAGCCATATTACAGTATGAGTCTCAACCAGAGACTTGAAACCAATCAACAGGCAAAGGTTGAGATAGCCGAGCGCGTGGCAGAAATGATCCAGCCGAACGATACAGTAATGCTCAACGCAGGTACGACGACCTTGTTGGTCTTTCGCCGCTTCCCCGAAAAATACAATCTGAGTATCGTTACCAATTCCATTTCTATCGCACTCGAGGCGGCGGGAAATCCGAATTACAACGTAATTCTTGTAGGCGGATCGGTGAACACAAAATATCAGTTTACTTACGGCAGCGACGTAGTTGAGCAGCTGGAAAAATACCGTGCCGACAAGCTTATCCTTTCGGTAGACGGCATTGACATACAGCAGGGCTTGTCTACCTATTACGACAAAGAGGTAGTGGTTGCCACTACAATGATAAAGCAATCAAATTGCTGTATCGTTGCCGCTGACCATTCAAAATTCGGACACAGCGCCTTTGCGAAGATAAGCGATCTTTCGGTAGCGGATTATATCGTCACCAACGGACAGATCAATCAGGAGATTGCAAAAAAGCTGAGTTCAAAAGGCGTAACTCTGTTACAGTAGAAACATATATAAATTTAAAGAGGACGGTTCTGTACGCGACATCGCACACAAAGCCGTCCTCTTGTCTTATTTATTACGATCGGTGTATCCTTTGATATTCCGATGGGGATATTCCCATAACGTCCTTAAAATTTCTGTAAAAGGTACTGAAATATTCATATCCGCAAAGCGTTCCCGCCGTAGTTATCTTCTCGCCGCTCTGTATCATCTGAGCGGCTTTTTGTATTCGGCAGGTATTCAAGAATTTGTTAAAGGACATTCCCGTAATACTTTTGAATATCTCGCAAAAACAGGTCTTTGACATAGCCGAGCGCTTTGCTATCTCGTCAAGTCTTACGCTCTCGTCAAAATGATTCTTTATAAATCATATCAAGAAAGATTTACTATGAAAATACTTTTAACACAATTGGAAATGAAACAAATAGCTTTGCTGTCGGAAAAACCTCCTTTGAAACATTAGTTCCGAAAGGGTGGGTCAAAGCTGAAAATGTAATTAGCCAATTTAAAGGGACAGCAACATATTTAGGCGGAGCTTTAAGAGCGATCGAAGAAGAAGGTGCAGAAGCGCTACCTGTTGATCTGGCAACCCGAGGGGGCAATTTTGGCGCAGGTCCGATCATGTCAGAAGAGTGTGCCTCTTATGTTATGGACCACATCACAAATGATGTGAAAAAACATATGGGAGAATTTGACGGTGTGTTTTTGCCGTTCACGGAGCAGGTTGTTCGGAAATAGAGTTGGATCTGGAGCGTACAGCTTTAAGAGAATGAGAGATGTTATCGGTATAGATACAGAGGGAAACAATTTCTTCGACGAGCTTGACGGCAAGATTGCGAAAAAAAAGAGCAGGTACTGAACGATCTCGGTATCGATCCCTCGTTTGAATTCACAAAACTGTATTAAAAATCAAAAAGAATAAAAAAAGAAATGACCCTTGACTGCAGCTTTTCTCCGCAATCAAGGGTCATTTCTGTTCACTCTTGATATCTAACATCTTTTGTTATCCTCTCTTTCACATTATTTTTTGCCCATTTTCGTATATCCGCAATACTTAAATTTGCATTTCTCTGATGAGAATCGATATTCGATGTATTTGCGTTTTTATCGAAACAGGCGATCTCTGACTTTTCAACAAAGGTTTGTTTTTCGGTCTGATTTATTTCACTCTCCAACATACATTCACCGCACACATTTTATCTATATAAATGCGTTACACCGCCGTGTTTGTCCTTTCTTCCTATTCAAACCGTGTGTGCCAGTACCTTTTGTTAAAAGCCTGCGTTCCATTATCTCATTGGACCGTCCTCCTTCTTTTCACCTATATTATATCACAGTATTTATTACTTTGCAATTGACAAATTGTCAGAAATTCACAATTATTTTTTATTTAAAACAGAGAATTTAGAAGTTTGTCACATATTTTTCTTTACAAGACGGTTGTTTTGTGATATAATAGATTTGTGATGGTGTTCACAAAAGTCTTTCAAAAAACAAAAAACTCGGAGCTTATTCATATGTAAGCTCCGTCTATTTTTATACGCATTTTTACATTTCTTGTATAAATTATATATAAACGCGTTATTGACAAAAAACGCATAGCGTGTTATAATAAATAATTGATAGAAAAAATGAAAGGTAGGATTTCAAATGCTTTTTTCTTTAAACGGCGTTCACGTTCCTCATAGAAAACACACGGCAAATACACCGGCACTTCGAATGACCGACGTGAAATCTGTCACGATCCCTATGTCTATGCATATAGGCGCGCCTGCGACTCCCGCCGTAAAGGTCGGAGATCTCGTTAAGGTAGGCTCTTTGATAGCGGAAGCCTCGAGCTTCGTTTCAGCACCGATCCACTCAAGCGTATCGGGAAAGGTCACCAAGATATCTGATGTACTTATTTCCTCAGGCAATACCGTACCCGCAATAATTATAGAATCGGACGGTGAGATGTCGCCGTGCGACGATATGTGCGCACCCTCTGTAAACAGCCGCGAGGAGCTTATCGAAGCTATTAAAAACAGCGGCGTTGTAGGTCTTGGTGGAGCGGGTTTTCCCACTCACGTAAAATTCAACGTAGACCCCTCTCGCATTGAGGAGCTTATTATAAACGGCGCGGAATGTGAACCGTATATTACAAGCGACTCACTGACTATGACAGACAGAGTTGACGATATGGAATACGCCTTTGCAGCTTTCCAGAAATATTTTGGAATAAAGCGTATAGTTATCGGTATCGAGAGCAACAAAAAAAGCGCTATCGCTTCAATGAACGCACTCGCGTCTCGTATGACAGGCGTTGAAGTCAAGGTGCTTCCCCAGATCTATCCCCAAGGCGGAGAAAAGGTCCTCGTTTACCACACTGTAAAAAAGGTTATTCCCACAGGTAAGCTTCCCATTGACGTCGGTTGTATCGTATGCAACTGCACGACGGTCGCCGCTATCGGTACTTATCTCAAAACGGGTATGCCCCTCGTAGAAAAATGTGTCACGGTCGACGGCGGCGCGGTAAAGACTCCTCAAAACGTGATCGTTCCTATCGGAACGTCTATGGAGGACGTTTTCGCTTTCTGCGGAGGTCTTACCTCCACCCCTTACAAGACGCTTTACGGAGGTCCTATGATGGGAATTACCGTTCCCGATCTCACGTCTCCCATTCTTAAGAACACAAACGCTATCCTTGCGCTTACGCAAAAGGAAGCAAAGCTTCCGAAAACAACGAATTGTATCCGTTGCGGTTCTTGCACCAACGCTTGTCCCTTCGGTATCGATCCCGCGGCTATTGCCAGAGCTTACGCAAAGAAAGACGCGGAGGCTCTTGATAAGCTTTGTGTAAACACCTGTATGGAGTGCGGCTGCTGTAGCTTTATATGCCCTGCAAACCGTCCTTTAGTACAGACTAACAAGCTCTCAAAGCTCTTTTTGAGAGAGGAAAAAGCAAAGGAGGCGTCCAAGAATGGATAATTTATTGCATTTGTCGGTCTCGCCGCACATACACAGCGGACGTTCTACTTCCGCTATTATGCGAGACGTTATAATCGCACTGTTACCCACAGCTATCGCGGGAACGGTCATTTTCGGACTTCGCTCGCTTTTGGTCATCGCGGTAACCGTCGCTTCAGCAGTATTGTTTGAAGCGCTCTTCAACTTAATAACAAAAAAAGAACAGACTGTCGGTGATTTCAGTGCCGCGGTAACGGGTCTTTTATTGGCTCTCAACCTCCCCGCAGGTATTCCGATATGGCAATGCGTAGTCGGAAGCGCTTTCGCTATCCTTCTCGTTAAGTGCATCTTCGGAGGAATCGGTCATAACCTCGTAAACCCCGCTATCACCGCAAGAGTATTTATGCTCGTCGCTTTCGGAAGTATGACTGTTCAGTCATTCCCGAAGATCGTAGACACCGTATCAAGCGCAACACCTCTTGCTCAAATGGCAGAGAACGGTAACGCTCCCGCGCTTACCGATCTTTTGCTCGGTACAACGGGCGGAGCTATCGGTGAGACCTGCGCTATCGCGTTGCTTGTCGGTCTTGCGTATCTTCTTATCCGCCGTGTAATTACTTGGCACATTCCCGTTACCTTTGTAGGAAGCGTATTCGTTCTTTCATTACTTATGGAAGGCTTTGATGTTATGAGAGCCTTGGCTCTCGTCCTCTCGGGCGGACTTCTGATAGGTGCTATATTTATGGCTACCGATTACGTGACCTCTCCCTCGACTGCCGCGGGAAAGATCATTTTCGGCGTAGGCGCGGGTCTTATGACCTTCCTTATACGTTACTTCGGTGTTTATCCCGAGGGCGTATCCTTCGCTATCCTCTTTATGAACATACTTAATCCTTACATCGAAAAAATAACCGCACATAAGATATTTGGAGGAGACCGAGCATGAAAAAACAAATCAAAAGCATCGTTATCCTCGTATGCATCTGTTTAGCGGTTACTGCTCTTATGGCTGTTACCAATCAGTTTACCGCTCCTATCATTAAGGAGAATCAAGCGGCAGCTGAAAACGCGGCTCTGCTTGAGGTCATGCCCGATGGGGAAAGCTTTGAAAAGGTAGACCTCAGCGCTTATACTCTTCCCGCAACCGTTTCCGAAGCGTACAAGGCAAAGAACGGCGGCTACGTCGTAAAGCTCACGACCACAGGTTATTCCACGGGATTCGTTATCCTTTGCGGAGTTAATGCTGACGGAACTGTCAGCGGTGTCGTTTGCCTTGAATCAACCGAAACGCTCGGTCACGAAAAAACCTTTGGTCAGAACTTTGTCGGAAAGAATGCCGACGAAGCGGACAAGGTAGATACGATCTCGGGCGCAACAAAGACAACGGGCGCTTATAAGTCGGCTGTAAAGGACGCTCTTAACACCGCCATTATTCTTGGCGGCGGCTCAGTCGATATAAGAACCGACGAAGAGATACTTCAAGACAATCTTTCCGCCGCTCTTCCCTCTGCCGAGGGCAAGTTCAAAAAGCACTTCTTCGTTGAAGTCGTTGAGGGCGTTGACGCTATCTACGAGGCAGAAAACAAGACAGGATTCGTTTGCGTTATCGGTGAGCAGTTCATCGGAGCTGACGCTACGGGCAAGGCTGTCACCGAATGTGACGAGGCTTCTGCCGCTAAAGTAAGTGCCGCGATAGATAAGATCGGCAAGACTACTGTGACGGATATAGACCTTTCGAAGTATGCGGAGCTTCCGAGTCAGCTTATCTCGGCAAAGAAGACAGCGACAGAAAACTACATCATTGAAATAAAGGGCGCGGGCTACGGAATACAGGGCGGCGACGAATATCACCCTGCTTCGAACGAGTATATCGTAATTCGTGTTTCTATGACTAAGGACGGAAAGATAATCGACTGTCTGACCGTTTCTCAGGCTGAAACGAAAGGCATCGGATCTGTTTGCGCAGAAGAGTCCTTCTACGGTCAGTTTGACGGCAAGACCGAACAAAACTATCTTGACATTGACGCTATAAGCGGCGCGACTATGACAACGAATGGCTATACCAAAGCTATCGAACGCGCATTCAAAACCGTAAAAATACTTGAAGGAGGATCTAACTAATGAAAAAGAATAGCTCTCTTTCGGTTTTAACGAACGGTATTCTTAAAGAAAACCCCGTACTTGTTCTGATCCTCGGAACTTGTCCCACACTTGCAACAACGACTAACGTGTTTGGAGCGTTCGGTATGGGAATTGCCGCTATGCTGGTTCTCATATGCTCCAACTGTCTCATATCCTTGCTCCGAAAGGTCATTCCCGACTCTGTACGTATCCCCTGCTATATAGTCATTATCGCAGGCTTCGTTACGGTAGTCCAGATGCTCGTTCAGGCGTTCTTCCCAGAGCTTTACAAGATGCTCGGCGTATATCTTGCCCTTATCGTTGTAAACTGTATCATTCTCGGCAGAGCCGAAATGTTCGCAAGTAAAAACAACGTTGGCAAGTCCGCGCTTGACGGCTTGGGTATGGGAATCGGATTTACACTCGCGCTTTGCGTTATCGCTACTATCCGAGAGGTTCTCGGAGCGGCAAGCTTTGCGGGTATCGCGATACCCTTCCTTGAGAATTACAAGATAGAATTTCTCGTAAAAGCTCCCGGCGGTATGGTCGTATACGGACTTGTAATAGCTCTCGTATATATGATTACCTCGGGTAAAGCACCTAAGAAAAAGGATTTCTCTTGCGCAGGCTGTCCCAACGCATCTACCTGCAGCAGTGCGGAATGCGCTAAGAAAAACGAAGAAAAGGAGGAGATATAAATGGAAACATTCAAGACTTTGATAATAATTCTCCTGTCCTCTGTTTTAGTAAATAACTACGTTTTGAGCCGCTTCCTCGGAATCTGCCCTTTCCTCGGAGTTTCCAAAAAGCTCGATCAGGCGGTCGGTATGGGTGTATCGGTCACCGCTGTTATGCTTCTCGCTACCGCGGTCACCTGGCCTATCCAATACTTCGTGCTTGAGCCCTTGAATCTCGGTTATATGCAGACTATCGTATTTATTCTCGTTATCGCGTCGCTCGTTCAAATGCTTGAGATCTTCCTCAAGAAGTTCTCACCCTCTCTGCATAAGGGACTTGGCGTATATCTTCCCTTGATCACGACCAACTGCGCCGTTCTCGGCGTGGCTATCAACAACATCACCGACGGATACAACTTCCTTGAGTCTATGATAAGCTCTCTTGGTTGCGGTCTTGGATTCTTATTTGCGATGTTCCTCTTCTCTGGTCTGCGCTCACGCATAGACGAGTCGGGTATCCCGAAATGCTTCCGCGGAGTTGCTTCCACACTTATCGCCGCATCCTTTATATCCCTTGCGTTTATGGGACTTGCGGGTATCGTCGATAAGCTCTTCGCTTAAAGGAGGTATCGTATGGTAATTAATATATTGATAGCCCTTGGAATAGTTGCGGCTATAAGCTTGATATTAGGTATCCTTCTTGCGGTTTTTGTGAAATTCTTTGGAATAGAAGACGACCAAAGAACAAAAGATATAAGAGCGTGCTTTCCGGGAATCAACTGCGGTGCTTGCGGCTTTAAGGGCTGTGACGACTACACCGCGGCGCTTGCTGAAGGAAAAGCGAAGCCTAACCTTTGTGTTCCTGGTGCTGAAACAACCGCGGCAAAGCTTGCCAAGGTTCTTAACATAGAGGTCGAAACACCTCACGATGTAGTCGCGTTCGTTCACTGTAACGGAGTATGCGACGCTGTCACAAAGAGATCGCACTACGACGGTATCTCCTCTTGTAAGGCAACCTCTATGAACTATGGCGGACCAAACGCCTGCCGATTTGGCTGTCTCGGTTGCGGAGACTGTGCCGCAGTTTGCCCCGCAAACGCGATCTGTATCGCGGACGGTGTTGCTCACGTTGACACGAGCCGTTGTCTCGGCTGCGGAGTTTGCGAGGACACTTGTCCCAGGGGAATCATCTCTATGGTTCCTCAGGATACAAGAGCGGCTGTATTTTGCAGCAACAAGGACAAGGGTGCAGATGCGAGAAAGGCTTGTAAAAACGCTTGTATCGGCTGTAAAAAGTGCGAAAAGACCTGTCCTTCGGGTGCTATTACGGTTGTCAACAACTGCGCTGTGATAGATTACAGCAAATGTACGGGTTGCAGAGAATGTGTCTCTGCTTGTCCTACGGGTTGCTTGAAGGCAGTATTCTTCCCCGACCTTGGAGAATAAGGTCTAAAATAGTTTTCTGAATAAGGAGCATTCTCATGCGTAAAGAAAGCGAAAGAAAAGCTGACAAGAAAAAAAGCGGTAAACTGAGAAACGATATTATATTCGTTTCCGCCTTGCTCTCCGTCATCATTCTGGCTGTATTGGGAATGCTCCTTTTTCGTACCTCGGGCGATACTGTCACGGTTACTGCCGACGGCAAGATATTCGGAGAATATACGCTCAATGAAAACAGGACCGTCGAAATAAAGACCGACCGAGGCTTCAATCTTTTAGTTATAAAGGACGGTAAGGCTTTCGTTGAGACCGCAAGCTGTCCCGACGGGATATGCTCCTCTCACAAGCCTGTTTCCTACGACGGAGAAAGCATTATCTGTCTTCCAAACAAGGTAGTCATAACGGTTCAAGGTCAGGACAAAAACGTCCCCGATATTATTTCATAAGGGGGGGAAAGTGAAAAATAATCTGTCAAAGATCCAACGGATCACATTTTTAGGACTTTTTACGGCATTAGCTCTGTTGCTCTCTTATGTTGAATTTCTGCTCCCTCCTCTGTTTGCGGCGATCCCCGGAATAAAGCTCGGACTTCCCAATATTGTGATAATATTCGTGCTCTACAAATTTGGTCTGTGGAACGCGGCTGGAGTATCATTCCTGCGACTTGCGCTTTCCTCTTTACTGTTCGGAACGGTTATGACATTTGCTTACAGTCTTGCGGGTGCTGTACTGAGTCTTGCCATTATGGTGCTTTTTAAAAAGCTTGATATCTTTTCGACTGTGATAGTGAGTATTGCGGGCGGTGTCTGCCACAATATAGGACAGATAATCGTCGCGGTCTTTCTTCTCGGCACACCGCAAATAGCGTATTATCTGATCGTTTTAATGATAACAGGTACGATATCAGGCGCTTTTGTCGGATTGTGCGGTGCACTTATGATAAAGCGTATCTCTATAAAAAGACAATAATTTAACAATAGCTATTGACAAACTTTAATTTATATGGTATTCTTTTCTCAGTTCTTTACAAAATAAATATTAAGGAGAATTTAAGAATGAAAAAGATCTTTAGCATTTTGATCTGCGCAACCCTGATCCTTTCCACTCTGCTCATCTTTGGATGCGGAAAAAAGGAAGAACCTAAGGAACCTACGCTCAAGCTTGGACTCGGTGTTTATACAAGCACCCAAAAGACTGATGCTACCGAAGACAAAAACGGAAACGGTCAGGCTACAATAACTGCAGCTGCCGTTCTTGTTGATGCCGAAGGCAAGATAGTCAAGGCGTTCGTTGACTGCGCTGACAGCAATGTAGAATACACAAATGAAGGAAAAGCAGTTGCCGCTTCCGAATTTAAAACCAAATACGAGAAGGGCGACGGCTACAATATGAAGACTTACGGCGGTGCGGCTAAGGAATGGTACGAGCAGGCAGACGCGTTCTGCTCTCTCATCGTCGGCAAGACCGCATCTGAGGTCAAGGCTCTCGTTGCGGAAGGCAACAAGGGCACACAAGAGGTCGTCAATGCAGGTTGTACGATCTACGTTGCAGAGTTTGCAAACGCAATCGAAAAGGCTATCAACAATGCAACTGACTCTAACGCTACAAAGAACGACACCATAAAGCTTGGTGTTTCCACCAATCAAAGCACCTCCGACGCTACCGAGGATAAGGCAGGCTCGAATCAGATCGAGACCACCTTCTTCGCCGCTGCTGTAAACGCAGAGGGCAAGGTTGTTGCCGCTACCAGCGATTGCGTTCAGGTAAAGTTCACCTTTGACAACAAGGGCGTTTCCACCTTTGACACCGCAAAGGCTATCTCTTCCAAGAAGGAAGCAGGTGACAACTACGGTATGAAGGCTTACGGCGGCTCGGCTAAGGAGTGGTATGAGCAAGCGGCTGCTTTTGACGCTGCTTGTATCGGCAAGACCGTGACTGAGATCAAGGCTCTTATGGGATCAGACAACAAGGGCGTGACTGATATTCAGAGCGCCGGCTGTACTATCCTTGTAGACGGCTTCGTTAAGGCTGCTTCCAAGATCGGTTAATTAAAACTACAAAAAAGGGAGGATATCCTCCCTTTTTTAAACCATGAGGCTTATAATGAAAAAAAGACGTTTTTTATCTTCCCTTTTACTCGTTGCTCTTGTACTTCCCTGCGTACTCCTGTATGCTTGCGGAAATCCCAAGACAGAAAAATTTTCCGAATATTCACTCGATCTTTTCGATACGGCAACGACCGTTACGGGATACGCTGAGACACGCGAGGACTTTGACAAGATCAGCAAAGAGATACTTTCGGAATTGGAAGAATATCATAAACTGTTTACAATATACAACCGATACGACGGTCTTGAAAATTTGTGTACCGTAAACGAAGTCAATGACGGCGTACACAGGACTGTGACGGTAGACTCGCGCATTATCGATCTTCTGCTCTACGCAAAGGATATCTATGCGAAAACAGGCGGCAAGGTCAACGTCGCTATGGGAAGCGTTTTGTCCATATGGCACGATTACAGAACACAAGGCTTGAACGAACCCGCAGAAGCTGAGCTTCCGCCTATGGATCTTTTGAGTGAAGCAGCCGCGCACACCAATATCGACGATGTGATCATCGACGTTGAAAAAAGCACCGTCTTTTTGGCTGACCCCAAGATGAAATTGGACGTCGGTGCTATTGCCAAGGGCTATGCCGTTGAAATGGCGTCACGCTCCCTTGAGGAAAAAGGTATCACGGGGTATGTTATAAACGTCGGCGGAAACGTGAGAACTGTCGGAGTCAAGGGTGACGGCGACGCGTGGATCGCGGGAATAGAAAATCCCTCTGAGGACGAAAACGAGCCTTATCTCTCCTATCTGAATCTTTCGGGAGAATCTCTTGTCACAAGCGGTTCTTATCAAAGATATTACACGGTAAACGGAAAAAATTATCACCACATCATTGATCCCGACACAAATATGCCCGCGGAAAGATATCTTTCGGTCTCGGTGGTCTGCAAAGACTCGAGACTTGGCGATGCGCTTTCTACCGCTCTGTTCTGTATGTCATATGAAGAGGGACTTGCTCTCCTTGAATCGACCGACGGCGCAGAAGCGCTTTGGATATACCGCGACGGCGAGAGAAAGGAATCAAGCGGATTTTCCTCATACGTAACGACAGTAAATTAATAAAAATATAGGGTACGCTTTCTGTATGCTCATACAGAAAGCGTACCCTATTAATTATTTTTTTATCTTTGTTGCTTCGTAAATGATATCCGCAACGACCTCCTCGCCCGATACACCGTAAAGCTTGGAAATATTTTTCCTGTAAGGCTCGAGCAACGCGCGGTCGTTTGCAAATTTCAGTATCTTTTTCGCCGCAAGATACGCGGACGGAACGTATAAAGCGCCCTTGACCTTTCTCGTATAGTAATTCTTATTATGCCGTTCTATATACGTGATACATTTGTTGACCATTATCGGCACGCCGAAGTAAGCCGCCTCCGCCAAGGAATTTGCTCCCGATTTACCGCAAAACAGATCGGCGAGCGCGATATATTCAAAAACATTCTCACAATAAGGTATAGCCAACAGCTTGACCTTGTCGGATATTTTTAAAGCGTCCAATCGTTGCTTTAAAGCATCGTTTGTACCGCAAAGGGCTATTATCGTTATATCGGCATTTGTATTTAAGAGATACTTTATCGTCCTTTCTATCCTTGCCATACCGTATCCGCCATCAATAAGTACGACCACAAACGAATCTGGTGAAATTTCGTACTTTTCCCTCAGTTCCTCACGCTTTCCCAGATATTGTTTCGCGTCTTTGCGTATTGGAAGCGGAACTGCGTTTACATTGCCTCCCGCGTACATTCTACGACGGTCGACCTGTTTTTTACCCGCCTCGGAGGTGATAAGAAAATTATTGACGTCAACGTTGAACATTCCATTTGAATATGGATCTGGACAAAGAAGTATGCTGTACGGCGCGTTTTTCATATGCGCAGTGTAAAAGGCGACCGACCAATGCGTTGTAAACACAACATCACAGTCAAGCTCTCGAAGATGCTCCATTGCGCGTCTGCGCGATCTTATTCCGCTCGGAGTACACGCCATTACCCAAGTCAAAGACAAAGTATCTCCGCAAAACCACGTTCCTATACGGCACATCATCCCCGCAATAAAGCTTTTATTTTGATTTTTAACCGTCTTTATAAAAAGAGTCTCGGTCTTTTTCAGCTTTGGATCACAAGTCTCATTATAAAAGCTCGATTCTATTATCTCGACTTCATTACCATATTTTTCTTCAAAACACTTATGAACCGCCTCTTCGGGAACGATATGACCCTTTCCCGCCTCAACGTACGTAAAAGCTACTCTCGGCTTTTTTCCTTCATCTACAACTCTATGCTCGGAAAGTTTATTTTCACGTGACTTTTCGAGCGATATTTCGGCAATAGCCAGAAATACGCTGTAAACGATTTGGAAATTAGCGTAGAAGAAGAAATTATCGACCATCGACATAGAGATAACCATAAGCGGAACGAATATCAGCAACAACTTATCAAATGAAAAACGTCTTACGGTAATCTCGCCCAAATGCTTTATATGAACAAAAAACGCAACTATGCCGACTATTCCCATAGAGCCTAAGAGCTGAATTATAATATTGTGGTACATTCTGCTGTAAACATTGTTGGTAACAACATTGGGACCGTATCCGCCGTCGTTGAATCCAATACCAAACAGCCAAGACGATCTGAAATCCTCGATTCCGTTCTTAAAGAGCATGATCCTTGCATCAGTTTCTAGCTCGTACAAACGAAGTATATTACCTATCTTCTCTAAAAGCTCGTTGAGGGATATCACCTTTGTGTGTATATATATAAGAATTCCACAGATAGCGACTAACAAAAGAAAAGTATAACCGCGGTTAAACCATCTGTTCTTTCCGTTTATACAGACTATTACTACGCCAATCAGGAAGAACACCGCGCCAACGATCATAGCAGAGCGTGTATTTACAATCACAGAACCTGCCAAAAACAGCAATGAGGATACATAGGATATAAAAGAGTATTTGCAGTTTTTCGCCAGATACATAGCGGCGGGGATTCCGAGAACTATAACAGCGCCTATAATAGTCGCCACTCCCCAAGCAAGTGTCTGACGGTTTATACCGATTATCTCAAGTGACTCGCCATATATAAACAGCTCTCCGTTTTGATGCGTTTTATATGCCAATATAGAAAATTGCGCAAGAGCTACGTACGACATACAAACAAGACATTTACACGCGTAAGAGACAACATTTTCAGATCGGTCAAGCATGGCAAGAACTAAAAAATAAAACAAAGTAAGCGCTAAGGCAAACAAAGCTCCGTAGCCAAGATTTTTAAGCGTATAATTGGGACTGAATATTCCGTTTATAAGCAATACGATATCAATAAGAAAAATACTTAAGGTAAAGAAACCTCTCTTTTTAAAAGCACGTGCTATTGAGCCGTCGGCGATCAGACGAATGATAACGGCGAGAACCATAACCGAACCGCAAAGTATTATCTGCTTGAACGCTTCAAGATCAAATGACTGTAAGTATAGTAATTCTGCGGAATCACTAAACATAATATTTTCCGTATCATATCCCAAGGAATAATAAGCCATAAGCATGGGAGCAAAAAAGACCTTATTGTCGGTTGAGAATATCGCAGACAGGATAACCAACGCGCACATTGTCCACATAATAGGCAGATAAACCGTTTTATCATTTAAACCCGCAAATATGCAAAGTACTGCAAAAACCATTGGATATAATACCGAATTCTGAAAACGGTCAAATCCGCGCATTATTATGCTACGCTCACAAAGTCTCTTTGCAAAAATCATATTCACGCTCCTCCTTTCAAAAACGGTACTTAAAGACTATTTATTAGTATATCACATTTTTCACATAAAAGCAAGAGGTATAACAATAAAAATTATATCTTGACAAATTTTGCAATATAGTATATAATACTTTCGTACAACTTTTCGTGTTTCTATATCAAACACGGCGGGTTGTTGTTTTCATTTTAAGGAGAGCTCATGAAAAAAAGAGTATTTTACACCGAGCTTGCATACGTTTTCGGAATATTGATCTTAGCCATAGGAACAGCTTTTATGGAGCGCGCCGATTTCGGTGTTTCTATGGTAGTTGCGCCTGCCTATATTCTTCATTTGAAGATATCGGAGTTCCTCCCTTTTTTCAGCTTCGGTATGGCTGAATACACGCTTCAGGCTGTCATTCTTTTGTGTATGGTGATATTCTTGCGCAAAGCGAAGCTGTCCTATCTTTTCTCGCTCGTAACGGCTGTAATATACGGTCTTTTATTAGATGGTTCGATCGCCCTTATCTCATTTATTCCATTTGATACGATGATCGTGAGAATAGTTATCTATATTTTCGGTATGCTGTTATGCTCCTGCGGTGTTGCTCTGCTCTTCCACACCTATATTTCGCCCGAGGCATACGAGCTTTTCGTAAAGGAAGTTTCCGCAAAATACAATATCAATATACATAAATTCAAAACTATATACGATTGCGCAAGCTGTATTATAGCTATTGTTCTCTCTTTTGCCTTTTTCGGAATGTGGCATTTTGAGGGCATCAACGTAGGCACTGTCGTTTGCGCTCTGTTGAACGGCACACTCATTCGAATGTTTACAAAGATCTTCGAAAGAATATGGTCGTTTGACGATGCTTTGCCTTTAAAAAAATATTTCTGATAAGCTCTGTTTTTCAATAAAATTAAAATTTCTTTTTTAACGATTGTAAACTAAAAAATATTATGTTATAATAAAAGAGTAAACTCTTTTATTTTGGAGGATATCAATATGAACTATGACGTAATAATTATCGGCGCGGGTCCCGGAGGTATTTTCTCGGCATACGAGCTTACTCAAAAAAGCACTGCTATCAAGGTCGGAGTTTTTGAAGCGGGACACTCGCTTGACAAACGCCGTTGTCCTATCGACGGCAACAAGGTAAAAAGCTGTATCGCTTGTCCCAATTGCTCTATTATGAGCGGATTTGGCGGTGCGGGAGCTTTTTCCGACGGTAAATACAATATAACCAATGACTTTGGCGGAACTCTGCACGAATATATCGGCAAGGATCACGCTATTGAGCTTATGAAGTACGTAGACGATATCAATATGAACTACGGCGGTAAGGGTACGAAACTCTATTCTACCTCAGGAACACCCTTTAAAAAGAAGTGTATCACCCACGACCTTCACCTTTTGAACGCGTCGGTACGGCATCTCGGAACAGATATAAACTACATCGTGCTTGAAAATCTTTATAACGATCTCAAGGATAAGGTCGACTTTTTCTTTGACACGCCAGTTGAGTCGGTTGAGATGATCGACGGCGGTTACCGTATAAACTGTAAGGATAGCTCATACACCTGTAAAAAATGTATAATTTCCGTAGGCAGAATAGGCAGTAAATGGATGGAAAAGATCTGCAATGATCTTAAGATCCCCACTCATTCGAACCGAGTTGATGTAGGCGTGCGCGTCGAGCTTCCCTACGAGGTATTTTCTCACATTACCGACGAGCTATATGAGAGCAAGATAGTTTACCGCACGCAAAAATACGGCGACAGAGTCCGTACCTTCTGTATGAACCCAAAGGGTGCTGTCGTAAACGAAAACACAAACGGTATAATCACCGTAAACGGTCACAGCTATGAAGATCCCTCGAAGCAGACCGAAAACACAAACTTCGCGCTTCTTGTGGCAAAGCATTTTTCCGAGCCCTTTAAGGATTCGAACGGCTACGGTGAATCTATAGCGAGACTTAGCAATATGCTTGGAGGCGGTGTTATCGTTCAGCGCTTCGGTGATCTTATCAGAGGTCAGCGCTCAACTCAGAGCCGTATAGACGAAGCGTTCATAACGCCTACTCTTAAGGCGACTGCGGGAGACCTGAGCCTTGTACTTCCCAAGCGAATCCTTGACGGCATAATCGAAATGATATACGCTCTCGACAAGGTAGCTCCCGGTACGGCGAACGACGATACGCTCCTTTACGGCGTTGAGGTAAAGTTCTACAATATGGAGGTCGATGTCAGCGAAAAGCTTGAGTCCTGCCATAAGGGACTTTATATAATCGGTGACGGAAGCGGTATCACCCACTCGCTCTCTCACGCCTCGGCAAGCGGTGTACACGTCGCGAGAAACATAATAAACGAGCTTTAAGTAAAAAAGACGAGTTGATCTGATCAACTCGTCTTTTTTATCGAAGATGCACATAGACGCTTCAGTCAAACGCAAGACCAAAATATTTCGGGTAAGTGATATCTTCTTTGCAAAGAAAGAAACACATAGAAAGCTCTTTTCCCTCTCCTTTTGTACGCACTATACCCTTTTCAAACCCAAGTGTTCCGATAATACTCGGAGCAAGCGAGGTATCTCCGAGAAGCTCTATTATACGCAAGCCACCGTCTGTATTTTCCTTTTGAAATGCAAATATAGCACCGTCGCATTTATAAAGGTCGGCTAAAATATTCAAAAACACAAGATTTTCCGCTTCCTGAACGACACTGTCTTCGGGAAGCATCTTTTTTCTTAAAAAGCCGTATTCCTCAAAATCTATTTGCTCAATATCCACTCTTGTTGAAGAAGCACTGACAAGCGTTTCAGACACCGACGTACACGCCCCGTATCCAAGCCTTTCATAAAACGAAAACAGCTCCTTGCTTGCGGGAACGAGCATAGCCAAAGCGTATCCCTGCTGTGCAAGATAAGAATGTGTATCGCGCATAAGAGCGGCGCATATTCCCTTCCCTCTCTGCGATTTTGCCGTTGCGATAGCATATAGATATGCAACACGCTTGCCGTCATATGCGCAATCAAACCAATAAAGAGCGGCTGCGACCTTACCGTCAACGCTTACGCACCGACAACGCTCACTTGAAAACACTTCACCGAAAAAACGGTCGAGGAATACATCTCCGTCGCCGAAAGCCTCTTTCCAAAGCTCCCGCAATTCCGATATCTGCTCACGCTTCGGCGAATCAATAATCATAGCCGTCCTCCAACAGACATGCCCAGCATTTTTCTACCAGATGGTGAGGATAGTAGCTGAGCTTGGCTTTGCGCAGACCTTCCAGACCCAGATCATCCTCGCGGTTCAGGTATTGCAGAGCGGGATATTTTTTTCGCAGGTATCGGGCAAACTCGCAATTGATCATGGTATATGCACCGTCCACATCCTGCCGTGCCTTCTCAAAGTGAATGTCAAAGGTATTATAGGAAAGAGGACTGCCCATGGTAAAGGCAAGAATGCTGTCCCCGTCCCGAAGTACCAGACCTTCCATATTCAAGGCTTCATAATGGGCAAGGGCTTTCGTAAGAGCGGCCCGCTCCATGTGGTGATCGCCCTGAGGATCTTCCTGAAGGCGGTTTTCATACCACTGATGCATCATTTGCGTTACAGCATCCACATTTCCGGCAGACAGGGGTTCTGCCGAATAGTATGGAAAATGATCCTGGAAACGGTGGATATGGTTGCGCTTCTTTTGATACTTTTTGCCTTTCAAATCCGCAAGATCGTGGATATCGTAGACATAGTCATAGGAATCCCGGTCCCAGTGGAAGCGGAAACAGCCGGGATATTCTGACTCAATATATGCAATGTTATCTTGATTCAGACCGGTGATGCGGCAGGGAATGCCCCGCTCTCTGGAATCGGC
>JAZSIP010000019.1:0-27436 GCA_045533915.1 Eubacteriales bacterium | reverse complement strand
TTATCTGTATGTTTCCGTTGAGAACAAATCAGCTTTTGATTCTTCCGAAGCGAATAGTGAAGAAATCAGATTGGAATTATTGGGCGATAACCGCAATGCTCTCAGTGAATTTCTTGCAAAAGAAAAAATACGCGAGGGCGATAGAATTACTGTAAAATGCTCAACGTGGATCTATATGGATTCGACGTTCTACTATGTTGCGGAACTGAAAACTCAAAGCCAAACGCTTTTATCATTTGATGACGGATTAAAAAACATCATTAAGTATGTTAACGATAATAAAGCTTTATTTTGATTTGTTATTGTGAACCGTATAACGCACCGTTTGTGCGTTTTTTCGCAACAAAAACAGAACATTTGTCAATTGACAAATGTTCTGTTTTTGTTTATCAAGCCGCAGACTTGACCTATCACGAAGTACGATGTATGATCGATCAAGGTTAACTGCATTCTTATGCTTCAGCAAAAATCACAGTCACGTCCGGATGAAGTTGCAAGATAGATGCGGGAACCATCGGATCTATCGGACCGTTTATTGCCTTTTCCAATATAGCTTTCTTGTTTGCTCCGTTCGCTACAAGCAGAATTTTTTTCGCTTGCATAATCGAACGCATTCCCATCGTGATTGCCTGACGCGGAACATCTTCCTTTGAAGCAAAGAAACGTGCGTTTGCCTCTATCGTCGATTCATCGAGCTTTACAGGATGAGTTTCCGAAACAAATACGCTGTCCGGCTCATTAAACCCTATATGACCATCTACTCCGATTCCAAGAAGCTGCAGGTCTATTCCACCAAGACTTTGGATCAACTCATCATACTTCAATCCCTCTTTTACAAGATCCGAAGCAACTCCGTTCGGCACGTACGTCTTTTCTTTTGGAATATTGATCTTCGAAAAAAGATTTTCGTTCATAAAATATCTGTAGCTTTGTTCATGAGTTTCATCAAGTCCTGCATATTCATCCAAATTTACCGTTGTAACATTTGAAAAATCCAAATCACCGTTCTCACACATTTTTGCAAGATTCGAATATATTCCCAACGGAGACGATCCCGTTGCCAGACCTAATACGCAATTAGGCTTCATTATCACCTGAGAAGCGATAATATTTGCCCCGATTTTACTAAGTTCCTCATACTTATCTACACTAATAAATTTCATACAAAATCCTCCTTTGTATTTTTTAATTAAATTTTTTATTCAATACTATGTCCGCCTTTTACGATAACATCAACCACGCTGTTTGCATATTCTATGCACTTTTCTTCGGTTTCGCATTCCAACATAACTCGAACCACAGGTTCTGTTCCGCTTTGACGAAGAAGTATTCTTCCATTCCCTGCTATAAGCTTTTCTATCTCCGCAACCTTTGCAATAACATCGCTATCCTTAAATACCGCTGCTTTATTTTTCACTCGTACATTTTTTGTATACTGAGGATACAATTTTACAGGAGAAGCCAATTCGGCAAGCGAAAGCTTCGTATCACAGATCTCCTCACAAAGCATAATAGCAGTAAGCAATCCATCGCCTGTTGTTGCGTACTTTTTAATTATTATATGACCCGATTGTTCTCCGCCAAGACTGTAATTGTTATTTTGCATACATTCATATACAAAGCGATCTCCGACCGTTGTTTGCTCACAATCTATTCCCGCCTCATTAAGACTGTTAATAAAGCCGCTGTTAGACATTATTGTCGCCACTACGGTATTATTGTTAAGCATTCCCCTTGATTTAAGACGTTTGCCAAGGATATACAGTATTGCATCACCGTCCACAACGTTGCCATTGCCGTCTACAGCGATACATCTATCGCAATCCCCGTCAAAAGCAAAACCGAAATCAAGGTGTTTCTCTTTAACAAGTGAACACAGCTTTTCAATATGAGTAGAACCAAAACCGTTATTTATGTTAAGTCCGTCAGGCTCATCACCAATAACGAACATTTGTGCGCCAAGAGCTCCAAATACGCTTCTGGCAATCATCCATGAAGCTCCGTTTGCGCAGTCGATTCCTATTCTCAATTTTTTGTAGGAATTGGAAGCAAGCGAGATCAAATATCCCATATAACGATTTCTGCCTGAAACGTAATCAAAAATACTACCTATTTTTTCACGTTTGGCAAACGGAAGATCTCCCTGTGAAATTCCCAATACATTCATATCTCCATCAAGATACGCCTCTATAAGAGCTGTTGTCGGATCGTCAAGCTTTTCTCCGTAACGGTTAATTACTTTAATACCGTTATCATAAAATGGATTATGAGACGCGGTGATCATAATTCCACAGTCAAAATCATCTTGTCTCGTTACGTATGAAACGCTCGGTGTTGTCGTAACGTGCAGCATATATGCATCTGCACCTGATGCCGTGATTCCGGCAACGATCGAATATTCAAGCATATAGCTTGAGCGTCTGGTATCTTTTCCAATTACGATCTTTGGGCGATAGTTAGGTTTTTCTGTTTCGTTGTGAGAATAGTACCATCCAAGGAATCTTCCTATCTTATACGCTTGTACGGACGTAAGATTTATATTTGCTTCACCTCGAAAACCATCTGTGCCAAAATATTTATTTGCACCTTTTTCATTTGAATTTTTACACTTCAGATCAATTTCATCGCGTAAAAGTTCATCAGCGGAAATATTAAAAAGGTCACAAAGAACTAACACTTTATCTATTTGTGGCATCGCTTGATTCATTTCCCATTTTGAAATCGATTGACGTGATACGTCAATTCGCTCAGCGAGTGCTTCCTGTGAAATATCGGCATCTGTTCTAAGTTGTGCAATTTTTTCACCTATTGTCATAATGATCCCCCTATTGTAATTAATGTTGTCTTGTTATGTTTTTCAACAGCCAAGCTGCCGTGAAATATTCATTCGTATTTATTATACCAAATATATTTCATAAGTCAAGCAACTATAATTACTTTATTTCGCAACCTATGGTTGCCCATCGCGTGTTTTTTCTTTAATATCAACTTATTTAGTATGTTTTTTGTTATTTTTTCGGCAAACTTTGATTTACAAAACAACACTTATGCACAATTAATCAAATAAATTCGTTGTATTTCCCTTTTTATATATTATTTTCAAAAAGGTTGAAAAATAATATACTTTGTGATATAATGTGTTGATTGACAAATTTAAAATTTCATGATACAATTAATGGAAATGTTTTTATTTACCTCAAAACTGTCTTTTCAAATACGGAGGTCATTTTGAAAAAATTGCTTTTTTACCTAAAAGGATACAAAAAAGAATCTATCCTTGCCCCTCTTTTCAAATGTCTTGAAGCTCTTTTTGAGCTTTTTGTACCGCTTGCGGTAGCTCAGATAATCGACGTTGGTATGTCGGAAAACGGCGGAGACAAAAAAACTGTATTTTTAATGTGCGGAGTTCTTATCGCTCTTGCCATAATCGGTCTTGTTTGCGCTCTTTGCGCTCAATTTTTTGCGGCAAGAGCTGCCGTTGGTGTTTCAGAAAAGCTCAGAAGCTCTCTTTTCTCTCACATACAAAGCTTTAGCTATTCTATGACGGACAAGCTCGGAACTTCCACTCTTATCACTCGTATGACAAGTGACGTAAACAGCGTTCAGACAGGAATAAATATGTTCCTCCGTCTGTTTATGCGCTCTCCGTTTATCGTATTCGGAGCCATGGTTATGGCTTTTACGATAGACGTAAAGCTTGCGCTTATATTTGCGGTAACGATTCCTGTCCTCGCTATAGTAGTGTTTGCTATAATGCTCGTAAGTATCCCGATATTAAAAAAATCACAAAGCAGACTTGACGGAGTCGTCGGCAAGGTTCGCGGAAACTACGGCGGCACTCGTGTGGTTCGTGCTTTCAACAAGGAGCAGGAAGAAATATCCGAATTTGAGGAAAAGCACAATGCTTTGACAAAAATACAGATATTTGCGGGACGTATCTCCGCTCTTATGAACCCTTTGACATATGTCATTATCAATTTTGCAGTCATTCTTCTTATCCGTTTTGGCGCTATACGCGTGAACAGCGGAACTATTTCCCAAGGTGAGCTTGTAGCGCTTTACAACTATATGTCTCAGATACTTGTCGAGCTTATAAAGCTTGCAAGTCTTATCATTACTCTGACTAAAGCTATGGCAAGCGCGCGTAGAATTTCCGATGTATTTGACACGCCAGCGGATAATACCCGCATATCCGAAAAGGACAGTATTAATGATAACAGTGCTGTCTGCTTTGAGAACGTTTCATTCAAGTACAGCGAAACTGGTGACGCGGCAATAAATGGAATCTCTTTCTCTGTCAAAAAGGGACAGACAGTCGGTATCATAGGCGGCACAGGTTCGGGAAAATCCACTTTGATAAATCTTATCCCAGGCTTTTACGCGCCCTCCGAGGGAAGCGTTTTTATAAATGGTAAAAACACCTCTCTGTATGAAAAGGACGAGCTTTGCGATACCGTGGGTATCGTTCCTCAAAAGGCACTTCTTTTCAAAGGATCGATACGCTCAAATCTTCTTTGGGGAAATGAAAATGCTACGGAGGAAGACCTTTGGGAAGCGCTATCACTTGCGCAAGCAGATGGATTTGTTAAAGAAAAGGACGGAATGCTCGACGAGCCCGTTGCTCAAGGCGGTCGCAATTTCTCGGGCGGTCAGCGCCAACGCCTTACTATTGCTCGCGCACTTGTGAAAAAGCCGCAGATACTTATACTCGACGACTCGGCTTCGGCGCTTGACTACGCAACCGAGGCAAATCTGAGAAAAGCTATTAAATCTCTTGACTATGATCCCACTACGTTTATAGTATCTCAAAGAACCTCCTCTATTCTTCACGCCGATATGATCATCGTTCTCGACGACGGTATGATTGAGGGTATAGGCTCTCATGAGGAGCTTCTTTCAAGCTGTGAGACCTATCGAGAAATATACTTCTCTCAATTTCCCGAGGAGGTGAAAAGCAAATGAAAAATCAAAAAGCTAACAAAGGCTCTCTAAAAACTTTTCTTCGGGTCTTAAAATATTTGAAGATCTACCGCATACATTTTGCTATTTCACTCATTCTCACCGCGTTATCTGTTGCTTTGACGCTTTATATCCCGATACTTGTGGGCAATGCGATCGACCTTTGCGTAGACAAAGGAAGAGTCGATTTTGACGGAATTTCAAACATTCTTATAAAGATCGGCGTATGTATCCTCATTACAGCTCTCGCACAGTGGATAGTAAACGTTATCAACAACAAAATGACGTACGGTATCGTAAAAAACATTCGAAAAGAAGCTTTTATTCGCATACAGCAATTCCCTATCTCGTTCATTGATTCTCATCAATCGGGTGAGATAGTAAGCCGAGTTATTACGGACGTCGATCAATTTTCCGACGGACTCCTGATGGGATTTACCCAGTTCTTCAGCGGAGTTATGACTATCATCGGAACTCTTATTTTCATGGTCATGATATCTACGCCTATCACGCTCATCGTTGTTCTCGTCACACCGCTTTCTCTTTTTGTCGCCGCTTTTATAGCGAAAAAGACCTACTCTATGTTCAAGCTCCGTTCAGAGCTTCAAGGAGAGCAGACATCTCTTATAGATGAGGCTATTGGCTCTCACAAGCTCGTAGTTGCTTTCGGACAGGAGGATAATACCCAAGAAAGATTTGATGATATAAACAAAAAGCTTTCAAAGGCATCTCTTCGAGCGGTATTCTTCTCTTCTACGACTAATCCCGCGACAAGATTCGTAAACAGTCTCGTTTACGCGTTTGTCGCTTTTACGGGGGCTCTCCTTTATATAAACGGCAGTTCTATGATAACTGTCGGTATGCTTTCGAGCTTCCTTTCCTATTCTACACAATACACAAAACCTTTTAATGAAATTTCGGGAGTTGTTACCGAACTTCAAAACGCGCTTGCCTGTGCTTCACGTGTATTCGAACTTATCGAGTCGCCCATACAGGCGCCCGACAGTGAAAAAGAAACGCTTGAAAAAGCAACTGGAAAGATCGAATTCGAAAACGTTTCTTTCTCTTACACCGAGGATCGTCCGCTTATCCGCAATTTCAATCTCAAGGTAACGGAGGGACAGCACATCGCTATTGTCGGTCCTACGGGCTGCGGAAAGACCACGCTTATAAATCTTCTTATGCGTTTTTATGACGTTAAGGAAGGCTCGATACGCCTTGACGGTATCGATATACGCGATATTCCCCGCAGTCAGCTGAGAAGATCTTACGGCATGGTGCTTCAGGACACTTGGCTTTGCTCGGGAACGATACGCGACAACATTGCGTTTGGAAATCCCGATGCCACCGAAGAAGAAATACTTGCCGCGTCAAAGGCGGCTCACGCCCACAGCTTTATAAGAAGACTTCCAAATGGCTACGATACGGTTATTGGTGAGGACGGCGGAGTTCTATCTCAAGGTCAGAAGCAGCTTCTATGCATTGCTCGAGTTATGCTTTGTCTCCCCGAAATGCTTATTCTCGACGAAGCTACCTCTTCGATCGATACCCGTACAGAGATACGTATTCAAAAAGCTTTCTCAACAATGATGGAAGGACGAACGAGCTTTATTGTAGCTCACCGCCTGTCAACGATAAAAGAAGCCGATATGATACTCGTTATGAATGACGGTAACATTATAGAGCAAGGCGATCACGATACGCTTCTTAGTCAGAATGGCTTTTATGCAAAGCTTTATCAAAGTCAATTTGCCTCGCTCGACGACTAAATGGCAGAAAGGAATCATATGTCCGAAAATATAATAATAAGACCTGCGGAATACCGCGATCTTTTATATCTCGTTGATATTTACAATTACGAGGTTGAAAATACGACGGCAACGCTTGATATAAACCGTCAGACACCCGAGCAACGACATGAGTGGCTTCTTGAACACAATGTTGAAAACCACCCTCTTATCGTTGCTGAAACAGATGAAAAAGTAGTTGGATATGCTTCCCTCTCGCCTTATCGCAGAAAAGAAGGCTACTATTCTACCGTTGAGCTTTCAATATATGTCAGTATAAATTACAGAAAACGAGGGATCGCCTCACTTCTGTTAGCATCGATAATAGATATCGCGCGTAAAGAACCTTCTATCCACTCAATAATGTCTATTATCACCGAGGGAAATGAAGCAAGTGCTAATCTGCACAAGAAGTTCGGATTTGCTCTTTGCGGAACGGTTAAAGAAGCGGGATATAAATTCGATCGATTTATCGATATCGATCAATATCAATTGCTCGTTTAAACCAACAAGAAGAGTCTACTGCGTAAATTTTTACGCAGTAGACTCTTCTTGCTTCTTTTTCCATGTGAAATAATTAAAATGGTCGCGGCAGGATCTGTTGTACTGTTCCTTTGTATTACTTATGCCGCTATATTCGTTTTCACCATAAAGATTATTAAAAAACGGAAGTTTTGGAGACGTTTCGGGAATTATATCCGTGCCTATATCTCTAAAAACATATTGTGCATCGGTAACGTATATCTGCATAGGAAAGCTTCTGTTTACCACGATCATTCCGACGAGTTCTGTATTTTCACTCGGACAATCGTCAAAAGCAATTCCGCCGTTTACTTTATCGTATTCAACCAATCTATGACACGTACAATACTCGGTCGGCTCTGTTCCTTTCTCAAAATATCCCTTCTCTGTTCTGTCACCGCGCGCATCCTTCAAGCACGCTTCTGTAACAAGCATTCCAGAATCCCTGCAATATTCATACTCCGCAACGTCGGGATCGATAGAAAAATTTTTCGCATCACCGTTTTTTATATATTTTTTATGGAGCAAGGTCATTACCTCGTCCCATACCTTAACACAAACATTGCCGTTTATATTAGACAAGGACTTTGGATATTCGTAACCGCACCACACACCGCCTATAAAATACGGAGTATATCCTATAAACCATTTGTCGTAATTCTTTTGCGTTGTTCCCGTTTTGCCCGCGCAATCTATCCTTTCGTCCAAGGTAATATCAGTGGCAGAACCGTTCTTTAATACGTTTTCGAGCATCAAGGTCATCAGAGACGCTGTTTCTTCCTTTATTACCGCTTCACCGTAATATTGATTTTCAAGGATCACGCTTCCGTTTGCATCCGTGACTTTATAATAAGATCTCGTCTTATTGTATATACCTTGATTAGCAAATATCGAATATGCCGCCGTAACCTCCTTTAAGGTAACTCCGTAATTGAACTGCCCAAGAGCCAATGCGGCATAATCCTTATCCGTCAATACGCTTCCGTTAGACAGTGT
Organism: Eubacteriales bacterium; assembly: GCA_045533915.1. GTDB lineage: Bacteria > Bacillota > Clostridia > Oscillospirales > CAG-272 > HGM12713. Next base: position 19,172 of record JAZSIP010000019.1, on the reverse strand, counting down.
TTTTGATTCGATAAGACTTTTCATATGAAGCTTATTATATAAAAAATCAAATCCGCGGTCTATACCTATATCCTCAAGCACCTTTACGGCAACTGTGTTTACGGAATGTTCTATGGCGTAATTTATATTTGTAAGTCCTCGGTATATCCTATTGGAGTTTTGAGGCCAAGCCACAGGCTCGATTATTGCGCCTTGGTTTTTATCCAGATTATATTTTCCGAAATTCACAGGCACGTCATCATAAACCGTACCCCACGTTATCACGCCGTCTTCAAGAGCGGGGGCATATACAGAAAGCGGCTTTATTACAGAACCCGCGGGACGTAACGTCTGTGTTGCAAAATTCTGAATGCGATTTGCGTTCTTCTCTCCTATCGCTCCTGCCACTCCGAGTACGTCTCCCGTTACAGAGTCTATTATTATCATTGAACTTTGCGGTGTTTCTCCGCTTATTCCGCTGTAAAAATTATCGGGATCGGAATAATATTCGTCAAGCACCTTCTGCACATCGGCATCCATAGCTGTATATATCTTTAAGCCTCCCGTATATACGATCAACCCCGCCATAGTTCTGCTGTATCCCTTGCGTACCATAAGATCGTTTATTACGTCCTCTATGACCATATCGACGTACCATGAGTTAACGGTATTATTTGACATTTCAGCGTTTACGTTTAAAGTTATCCCGTCAGATATCGCATTATTATATTCTTCCTCGGTGATATACTCTTGTTCAAGCATCTGCGAGAGTATAAGATCTCTGCGTGTTTTATTATTTTCGGGGTTACGTACAGGATCGTAATATGATGGATTATTGGTTATCGCGGCTATCGTCGCACATTCGGAAAGCGTGAGCTCCGACAATTCCTTTGAATAGTAATAATTAGCCGCTGTTCTCACTCCGTAACAGCCGTGTGAAAGATTTATTATATTAAGATACAACCCCATTATCTCTTTTTTATCCATTTTTGTTTCGAGATCTATTGCCCAGAATATTTCCTGTATTTTTCTCTGAAAGGAATAGTCAGCTTTATCTGTAACGTTTTTTATCAGCTGCTGTGTGATCGTCGATCCGCCGTAGCTTCCGTTGAATTTAAGAAAATAATTGAAACCCGCGGATACCGTTCTGAACCAATCCACTCCGTCGTGTGAGTAAAAGCGTTTATCCTCTATGCTTACGAATGCGTCTATCATATCCTGAGGTACGGTATCGTATTCGGCATAAACACATCTGTATCCTCCGTATATTGCGGCATCGGGTATCTCAACAGCTTTCCTTTTTCCGTTTTCGTCAGACTCGTATCGGTAAATACTTGCCGAATCCGAGCCAAGCATCGTAAACATAGTCTCATCGATGTGTTTTTCTATTTTTCGGTCTACGTAAATAGCAAACGCAAGTCCTCCTATCAACACGATCACGCTTAACATAAACAATGAACCGAGAAAGATACGCAAAAGCACTCTTATCGCTTTAGGCTTTTTTTTTGCGTTCTTCATTTTATTTTCTTTTTTCATATTTCGCTCCGATATGTTTTTTACATTATATTATTGCTCCAAAAGTGAATATATAAACTTTTTTTGAGTGATAATAATAAAAATATTTTTTATAACATAGCTCTTTTGGAGGAATATGAAAAAAGAAGATAGCGCTTTTACGCTTTATGCCGTCGTCTGCTCCATTCTTATGCTCTCTATACTTTTTCTGACACTTTTTACTGTAAAGAAAAGCGGAAAATCAACGTACACGCAAAGCGAAAATACTTTTATTCATGAAACAGAATATGTCTACGTATACGTTTCTCCCGATGAATCTTTGACGACACCCGCTGATACCACAGACGGTACTCAATGCTTTACAGTTCGCGAGTATGAAGAACGGATAGGTGTATTTAATTCCGACAATGTTTTGATCCACGTTATTGAAACACATATAAAAACCCTCCCCGCAACAGACCGCTATCTGCTCAGGGAGGGTATAAGGGTGACTTCAAGGAAAGAGCTTCTTTCTGTCATAGAAGATTATACGGGATAACTTTATTTTGGAACTACGTTATCTTTGCCCAAGAGTAATACAAGCTCTGAGATCACGTACTGCGTTGCGTCTATTCCCTGCGGAAAATTAACTGCCTGAGAGCGTGAGCTATCGTAAAAGATAACACGTATATTTCCCTCGAATATCTCTACAAGATTTCTCGCTTTTTTAAACAGCTCACAATTAAAATCGGGAACTCTTATATAAACCTTAGTTACCTTTACAAGTTGAGCCTTATCTATAACAGTGGGACGTTGCTCCGTATTTTCGCTCACCGCGGATACGGGGCGTTCTTTTTCGTTACCCGCCGCTTTAAATTTTTCATTATCAATAAGCTCTTTGATATCGGATACAAGTATCTTCGTATCCTCATCTTCTCGTACCGACAGATTTCCTTCTATATAAAGGGGGGCATCTATTCGAATCTTATATGAATGCTTCGAATACTGCGTTGGGAAAGCAAGACATTCAATCTCGCCGTATCTGTCCTCAACTTTAAAAAACGCCATTCTTTCATTTTTTCTCGTGGTCTTTTGAGTGACCGAGGTAACTATTCCCGCTATGTTTACGCGTTGCTTATCAAAGCTTTCTCCAAGATCAGAGAAAGACGCTATACTTTGAGCCTTCAGATGCTTTGACATCTCGGAATAATTATCCATAAGATGACCCGAAAAATACATTCCCGCGCTTTCTTTTTCCAAAAGCAATTTTTCGCGGAGGTCAAAATCGGGTATATCGGGATATTCAAAGGACGGAGCGCTCGATGCAACCTCGGGGATAGCTGAAAACATATCAAGCTGTCCCGCAAGGTTGTTTCTGTTTTTTTGAGTAACTATATCGATAAGCTTTTCGTATGATGCAAGCAAACGGCTTCTGTATATTCCGAGACTGTCGAAAGCTCCCGCTTTTATCAACGATTCGACCATCACCTTATTCATATCGTAAGGTGCTACGCGCGTGATAAAATCCTCAAGGCTTTTAAAATTGCCGTGCGATCTTTCTTCCATCATTGAAGATACAAACTGATCTCCCACGCCTTTCAGCGCAAGCAGACCGAATATTATATCCTTTCCGTTGGCGGAAAAATACTTTCGGCTCTCATTTATATCGGGAGGCAAAACTCGGATACCGAATTTTGAGCATTCGCCTATATATTCGTTCAATTTTGAAAGATCTCCCAAGACAGACGTCATAAGAGCCGCCATATACTGACAAGGATAGTGAGCCTTCAGGTACGCCGTACGGTAAGACATAACGGCGTATGCTGCCGCGTGGCTCTTATTGAAGGCATAGTTCGCAAACGAAGCCATATCATCGAAAAGCTTTGTCGCAATACCTCTGTCTATACCGTTTTTTTCCGCGCCCGACAAGAAGCTTTCCTTTTCGGAAGCAAGGACATCGGCTTTCTTTTTCGCCATCGCTCTGCGCACGATATCCGCGTGCCCATAGGTATATCCCGCCACGTTGCGGAAAATACTCATGACCTGCTCCTGATACACGGTACAGCCATAGGTCGAACGCAATATGGGCTCAAGCTCAGGAATAGCATATTTTATCTTTTCGGGATTATGTCTTGCCTCAATATATTGCGGTATAGAGTCCATAGGACCAGGACGATACAAAGCTATAGCCGCTATAATATCCTCAAGACAGTTGGGCGCAAGATCGCAAAGGACCTGTCTCATTCCCGCAGACTCAAGCTGAAATACGCCAAGCGTATTCCCCTTAGATATCATATCGTAGGTAGCTTTATCGTCAAAGCAAATATTTTTAAGGTCAAAATTCGGTTCGGTCTCGCGTATCGACTGACAAGCTTCATCTATAACGCTCAAATATCTTATTGCAAGTATATCAAATTTTAAAAGTCCGAGCTTTGCTATGGTATCCATATCAAACTGCGTAACCGGAGTTCCCTTACTGACCGCAAGCGGCAGATATTGCGTAAGCGGTTCGTCTGTAACGACTATACCCGAAGCGTGAACCGTTATATTTCTCGGCATTCCCTCAAGTTGCATTGCGGTATCCACAAGCGATCTTATCTGCTCTGAGCTTTCGTAAAGTGCTTTCAGATCGGCAAGCTTCACTGCTTTTTCAAGCGTCATTCCAAGCTCACGCGGAACTGCTCTGGCAACTGGATCTACTTCGGACACAGACATTCCAAGCGCTCTTCCGACGTCACGTATAGCGGCGCGTGCCGCAAGTGTTCCAAACGCGACTATCTGTGATACTCTCTCTTCTCCATATCGCTCGAAAACGTAATCGACGACCTCGCCTCTTCTGTTATAGCAAAAATCACTATCTATATCAGGCATACTTACGCGTTCGGGATTTAAAAATCTTTCAAAAAGAAGATCGAATTTTATAGGGTCTATATCGGTTATTCCCATAAGGAAAGCCACAAGACTTCCCGCTCCCGAGCCACGCCCCGGTCCTACGGGGATATCCTTTTGGTGAGCAAAACCGACATAATCCTGAACGATAAGAAAATAATCGGAATAGCCCATACGCTCTATTACCGAAAGCTCATAATCAAGTCTTTCGCGATATACGCCCTCTCCCTCGGGGGCAAACACCAAGGTATGATCCGCAAGGCGCTCTTTCATTCCTCGTTCTGTCTGCATACGCAAATACTCGGAAGATGAAATTCCGTTGGGAGTCGGGAATTTTGGAAGACGAGGAATATCAAAATGAAATTCAAAGTTACAACGGTCAGCGATCTTTTTGGTATTTTCTATCGCGCCCTCGTATTTACCGAAAAGCATTCTCATCTCATCGGTCGTTTTATAATAAAACTCATCGGTCTCAAAGCCCATCGGTCGACCTTCTGTAATAACAGAGTTCGTCTGTATGCACATAAGGACTGCTTGGGTATGCGCGTTTTCACGCTTAAGATAGTGGCAGTCGTTGGTTGCGACCATCGGCAGACCGCATTCACGCGCAAGTCTTACGAGCTCGGGAAGCACCTGCCTTTGCTCATTCAAGCCGTGATCCTGCAACTCTATATAAAAGTTATCCTTTCCGAATATCTCGGATAGCTTTAGAGCGTAAGCCTTTGCCTCCTCATAATCACCCGCTGATATAAGTGAAGGTATCTTTCCCGCAAGACAGGCAGACAGCGCTATAAGTCCTTCGGAATGATCACGGAGCAGATCGAGGTCTATACGAGGCTTTGAATAAAATCCCTCAGTATACCCTTTTGACACAAGATATATAAGATTTTTATATCCTATCTCATTCTCACAAAGCAAAACAAGATGATTCGTATTACGACTTCCGTCTGCGTTTCCCGTACGGTCAAAGCGAGAGCCCGAAGCAACGTACACCTCGCAGCCTATTATCGCTTTTATTCCGTTTGCGACACACGCTTGATAAAATGCGACTACACCGTACATATTTCCATGGTCGGTGAGCGCAACCGCGCTATGTCCGCATTCCGCCGCGCGACGAGGGATATCGGCTATACGGCACGCGCCGTCCAAAAGACTGTATTCACTATGCAAATGAAGGTGAACAAAATCGGACATACGTTTTCCTTTCGTTAGCTTTGTTTCAATAATTTTTTAGTTTTTGTTCGAGGTTTCTTTCTCATTATCCGCTTCGGTTTCATTTTCAGATGAACGGATACAAGCAAAGATACCTATGCCGAGTGATATTACCAATATAGCAATAATAATTATTATACTCAAAGTCGATACACCCGAACCGTCTTCGGATACTTGGGACTGATTTCGGATACGCAAGCGCTCCTCTTCGATATTAGAGGCAAGTGTTTTCGAATCATATTCCATACTATAACCTACGATGTCGTATATGCTTATCGAAAACTCTTCGGCTTTTCCGTCAAGCGAACGAACGCTTATTTTCCATGAATCCGTAAGTCCGTTGGTATACTCCGAAATATCCATAACTATAAGGGATTCTTCTCCCGAGGATACCGTTTGGGAAGCTGTCAGGCGTTCAGATCCCTGCCCTCCGCTTATAATGATCTCAAAAAGAGCATCCTTTGCGGCGTCGTTATCTATCTTGCATCTGAACGACAGATACGGTGTAAATTTGAAATTCTCGGGATAATCGTAAAGGCAAAGAAATTCGGAGTATTCTCCAAACGCTGAAGCCGTCATATCAGCTCTCAACGCAGTTCCGTTGCTTCCGTGATCCAAGCGAAGAGATCCGCACGACAAGCCTTTATACCAATTATTAAGCGAGACCGACGTTGAAAAATCAAAATATGTAAACTGACCTTTAAATCCGCTTGGTAAAAATTTTCGAACTGGCACTGTCAGGTTTTTTCTGATCATCGGAGATTCGGGAGCTTTTCCGTCAAGTATTTCCTGCCACGAATCCGCATCGAACATTTCAAGAACGTTCGATACAACGCTGTCCCCTTTTGACGTATCGATATACTCAAAAATATTTTTCACGGTATTGAAAGCGCTGTATTCCCCATGTTCTTCTCTATCGGTAAAGGATATAATGAAAGACGAAAGATTTTCACATTCGGCAAGTTTGAAATAAGAATACGTATACGTGGCGGAAAGTTCGTTCGCCCTCAATTCGTTCGAAACACGCCAAGCGAACGAAAAGCCTCTCGGCGCGCTTTTATACGTAGCCGCAAGTTTATTTAAATATTCGTCAAATAATTTGAGATTTTTCGCATACAGCTTTTCACTATTATCAACAACCGAGAGCTTTTTATCCATAAGCTCTAAAGGTGATATACTTCCCTCTATCATAGCAGAAAAATTCAATCCCGAAGAAAGCGAATGGTCAAATTTCTGTATGAGCATCTCAATAGTTGAATCCGACGTATTACCGTCGAAGATATTAACATCTGAAAAAGGTATTACTATATCTATATCCGAACGTATCTTATGGGAGGAATTTGCTACCAGCATAGTGTAAAGCGCATACATATCCGTATACACAGTATCATTTTCTGTCTCTATGTAATTGAAGCTTTTATCGTCGATACGGCTTCCTACTATCATACCGTTTACAATTCCGCTTTGTAAGTCTTCATATCGTTCTATCAAAAAAGATATTGCCGCTTCTACTCGAGTGAGAGTTTTTTCATCGTATACGTCGGGCATATAATAATGGACATTTCCCGCTCCTTCGACATATCTTATCGATATACCTCCGCCAAGCCCGTCAACGAGAATACGCAGATATGTCTGCGCGCCTGACGAAGATGCGGTACGTAATTTTGCATCAAGCTCTTCAATATAGTTTTTTTCAAAATATACATTTTCTGCGTGAGTCTGATAAACGTATCCGCTTGATACTTCAGATATCAGCCTATTTAAAAAGACAGGAATCACTATACGCCCAGCACCTGTGTTCGATGCCGAGGATATAAGCTCACTTTCTATACCCTTATATTCAGAACGAGCGCTTTTATCAAACTCAAATGAAGATACCACCTCTGCATATCTCGAATCGGTAGCAAGGATCCGCTCGCCGTCCTGAGAACGAAGAGCTACACAATAAGAATAGTATTTTTCCACTATGCTTTCTATTTTTTTTGAAAACTGAAATCTTACAGCTATTGGCGTCTCGGCAATAGCAGAAATATTAGGGTCAAAAACTATTCTTTCGACATTTTCTCCCAAAGGGATCGCGTATATTTCTATTGTATAATTACGATATTTTATAAGAACGTCGTGTTTTACTGTTCCGCTAAGATTTATAGAATAGTTATCAGAATCAAAATAACAAGAAAACGAAAGACTTTGATCTTCTCTAATATCAGAAATTTTTTCTTCAATACGGTTTTGTGTAATGACAGATGTATCTTCGGCAAATACAGCAAGGGAGAGATTTGGAAGCAGTATTCCGACAATTATGACAAAAACAGTTAAAAAGCGCAAATTTTTTTTCATTTTTTATCTTTCTCCCTTCTTATACGAATTTTTATATCTTCAATATTTATTATTATATCACATAAAAGCAAAAAAGAAAATAGTTATACGCCAAAAAGTTTTATAGTATTGAAAAAATTTTTATTTTTTCGGTTGCATAATTTGTCGCAATATGATATAATTATTTTGTTATTTTTACTATAACGAAAAAACAACAAGGAGGAACGGATCTATGCCAACAGAAACAAAACGCGTTTTTATTCTTCTTTCACGGACCGAAACCGTTCCTGCAAGAGTTATTCGCAAACTTAAGGGGGACGGTTATTCTCACGTATCGTTAGCGATAGAGCCCTCAACCGACAAATTTTACAGCTTTGCTCGACGCAGAATACATAATCCGCTTATTGCGGGCTTTGTTGTTGAAAATATCCATGACGGTGTTTTCGGAAATTATCCCGACTGCAAGAGTGCTCTGTATTCCCTTGAGGTGTCGGAAGAAGCGTATCAATCAATATCACAAACAATAAACCATTTTATTACCAATTACGAAAAATCAAAATATAGCTTTATAGGAATGTTCGCTCTCGCTTTTGGAATAAAGATAAAACTCAAGAACAAGTTTACCTGTTCTCAGTTCGTTGCAAATACTCTGAAAAACGCAAATGCTGTCTCTTTTCCAAAAGAGCCTTGTCTGATGCTTCCGAATGATTTTTCTAAAATGCCCGATCTTCATTTGATATATGAAGGTCCTTTGAAAAATTGCCATAACGATGTTTTTTATCAAAAAACTACCGTTTAAAAAAATAAAAATAAAATTGCTCAAAGGTATTGACTTTTTTGCTATTCTTGTGATATAATATACATCGTAATTTCTCACGCCGGTGTGATGGAATTGGCAGACGTGCTGGACTCAAAATCCAGTGGTAGCGATACCGTGTCGGTTCGACCCCGACCACCGGCACCAAAACCGAATTTTTGTTTTACAATAAAAATTCGGTTTTTCTTTTTTCACTACTTGTAAAAGCAAAAAAGTATGATATAATGTATAAAAAGAATTCAGAAAGGATACCGTTATGAAAAAACAATGATGATCATAGTATTTTTGTTAACTCTCGCAATACTTTTTACTGCCTGTAAAAATGTAACTGACCTGCCTCAAGAATCCTTGGCAAGTAGTACAACCACAGCGGTCGGTACTACTACGTCAAACTCCGCTCAGGAAAGCACCGCACCGCCTTTGACTGCCGAGCAAAAATTGTTGCTCTCGCTCAAAGAGGATCTGAGCACCGCTATGACCGAAAACACAAAAGATCACAAGGTCTTATTCTGCGGAAAATCCGGCAATCCCACGCTTGCTGAAGGCGAAAAGGCAATTTGGGTGAAAGAGCTTTTCTCTGCTTATCCGAATTCAATGGACAAGGCAGAAGCTTCTGTTAAGGCTGTATACGTATATTATCCAATGCACGACGATCCGTCACAATTCACCGATGCTCAGTTGAAGACTATGGGAGCTATGCGAGTATTCGCTTACCTCGGAATACCCGACGGAGCAACAGTGCAGAACAAGGTAAACGGCATCGTTTGCACTCACGGCGGTGGCGGTCAGGCTTATGCGAAATACTGTCTTGAGGCAGTTCGCCACGGCTTTGCGGCTATCGCGTTTGACACCGAAGGCTGCTATGCTACGAGCGGAATTGAAGCTAAAGCAACTTTAAAAGATACGCTTGGACACAAGGGAAAAGATAAATTTTCTACCGCAAAGAACGATTTAACGGAACAGTGGATGTACTACGTTATCTCGGACTGCGCGTTCATGAACACGGTTCTCCGCTCTCTTGACTGTGTCGATGAGAACAAGGTCGGTATCACGGGTATCTCGTGGGGCGGTCTTGCTGTAACTGTAGCAAGCTGTTACGACTCCCGTCTCGCATTCTGCGTACCCGTATATCTCAGCTACTTTACGAGCAGTCAGACGAACACGGGTAAATTCGGCGACAGTAAATATAACCCCGGATTCGATAAATTTGCCGCGGATCTCTGGCAGGATGCGGCAACACTTGAAGGAAGCAAAGTACCTACGCTTATAATTAACAGCCAGAAGGACACCTTTGCGGATACCTCCTCTACATCAATGACCTACAACACGCTTAAGAAAAACAGTCCTTATTCAAATATGCTCATCAAGCCAAATCTTGTTCACGGACAAAAGCAGGGGGCTTCTCCCGCAGAAATATACCGTTTTGGCAAATGGGTATGTAGCGGATTCGCCAACGAAAACAGCTTCTACACTATTGACAAGCAGATAACTCACACGCTCGGCAATAGCTATGAAATAAAGGTCACCGTTCCTTCCAATATCAAGAATGTTAAAGCAACTCTTTATTACACCACTAAGGCGCTTTCTTATAATTCCGACTATGCTCTTGAACAGACCTTTTCCTCTTCCTCTCTTACTCAAAAGGGATCTGTGACCACAGATGCTAACGGCAATTCTGTTTACACGTTTACCGTAAACGTTAGCAGCAGCGCATATCTGTACTATATCTCCTTTAACGGTGATTCGGCTTACGATGCTTCTCTGCCCAAAACGTATGACGACGCTTTCAAGGGTAAGATCTACGGTTCTACGGACATTGTTGTTGTGAACGGCGGTTCTATAAATAAATAATTAAAAAAATATACAAAAAACTCTTGACAAATAAAAAAAGGTGTGGTATACTTGTAAAGCATTTTGCTTTACACCCGATATTTTGATGTGAAAGGACACGAAAAACAATGTTTGAAAAGAATCTTAATATCGGTTATCTTTTGGATTTTTACGGTGATCTCCTTTCCGAACGCAAAAAATCTGCTATGGAAATGTACTACAATGAGGATCTCTCTTTAGCCGAGATATCTCAGGAGATAGGAATTTCAAGACAAGGCGTACACGAAACTATCAAAAAATCGGAAGAAGATCTCCTATTTTATGAAGAAAAGCTCGGTCTTGCTAAACGCTTAAAGCAAGTCGAAAAACTTGCCGACAAGCTCTCAGCTCTTTCAGATGAGCACGAGCTTCCAAAGGATATTAAGGACACCATTGAGCTTCTGACACACGCTGTGCGTCAGGACTGATCCGCAAAATCAAATATTTCCAAACAAAAGGAAGGTGATATTATGTTTCAGAGTTTGAGCGAAAAGCTCGAAAACGCCTTCAAAAAATTCAGAAGTAAGGGTAAGCTTACCGAAGCTGATATAAAGGCAGGTATGCGTGAGATAAAGCTTGCTCTTCTCGAAGCAGACGTCAACTTCAAGGTAGTAAAAGACTTTATAAACACCGTTTCGGAACGAGCTGTCGGCACGGAAGTGCTTGAGTCACTTCTCCCCGGTCAACAGATCGTTAAGATAGTTAATGAGGAGCTTACCAATTTGATGGGCGGCTCTCAGGCAAAGCTTACCATATCCCCAAAGCCTCCTACGGTAATTATGATGGTCGGTCTTCAGGGTGCGGGTAAAACTACCCATGCGGGAAAGCTTGCGGGAATGTATAAAAAGCAAGGAAAAAATCCTTTGCTCGTCGCCTGCGACATTTACCGTCCCGCCGCTATCAAGCAGCTTGAGGTCGTCGGTGAAAAGCTCGGTATTCCCGTGTTTAATATGGGCGACAAGGTCTCACCTGTTAAGATCGCAGAGGAAGGCGTTAAATACGCTATACAAAAAGGCTACGATATGGTCTTCGTTGATACCGCAGGCCGACTGCATATTGATGAAGAGCTTATGAAGGAGCTTACCGATATTAAAGAAAAGGTCGCCCCCACCGAAATACTTCTGACCGTCGACGCGATGATCGGTCAGGACGCGGTGACCGTTGCCAAGACCTTTAACGAGCTTCTTGATATCACGGGTGTTATCCTTACAAAGCTTGACGGTGATACCAGAGGCGGCGCGGCTCTTTCGGTGCGCTACGTTACGGGAAAGCCGATCAAATTTATCGGTATCGGAGAGAAGCTTGATGCTATTGAGCCCTTTTACCCCGATCGTATGGCATCGCGAATTCTCGGAATGGGTGACGTTCTCTCACTTATTGAAAAGGCTGAACAGGCATACGACGAGAAAAAAGCGCAGGAGCTTGAGAAAAAGATACGCGAATCCTCTTTCACTCTTGACGATTACCTTGACCAGTTCGCTCAGATAAAGAGTATGGGAAGTATCGATCAGCTTCTCGGTATGATGCCGGGGGTTAAGCCGGGTGCTCTTAAAGACGCTCAAATAGACGAAAAGGCTATCGCTCGAACAGAGGCTATCATTAAATCGATGACCCGATATGAACGTGAAAAGCCTGAGATACTCAATGCGTCAAGAAAAAAGCGTATTGCCGCGGGAAGCGGAACTTCTGTTGAAGAGGTAAACAAGCTTATACGTCAATTTGACCAAACGAGAAAGCTTATGAAGCAATTCTCTAACCCGAAGCAAATGGCTCGCTTCGGTAGAAAAAAGATGAAAATTCCGTTCAATTAAAAGCTAATTGCTTAACAGCGGATTTTTAATAAATTATTTATATATTTTTGGAGGAATCAAACAATGGCAGTTAAAATGAGACTCAGAAGAATGGGCGCAAAGAAATCTCCTACCTACCGTGTAGTTGTTGCTGACAGCCGCTTCCCCAGAGACGGTCGTTTCATCGAAGAGATCGGTCACTTCAATCCTAAGAGTGATGAGATCAAGATCGATGCCGAAAAGGCTAAAAAGTGGCTCGCTAACGGCGCTCAGCCCACTGATACTGTTAAGGCTCTGCTCAAGAAGTCCAACATCGTTGACTGATTTTGCACATAGGTGAACCAAGAATGACGGATTTGAAAGAAACTCTGTGCGGTATCGCAAGAGCGATCGTTGACGATCCCGACTCAGTTTTCGTTGAGGAAAGCGTTGACGGTAAAAAAGTCAACCTTACTCTTCACGTTGCTGAGGACGATATGGGTATGGTCATCGGTAAGCAAGGAAGGATCGCTAAGGCTATACGTACGGTTATGAGAGCCGCCGCTTCGGCTGACAATCGTGACGTCAACGTCGAAATCAGATAACTTAAGTGCATAAAGAGGATCGCGCCTAAAATTATGGCGCGATCCTCTTTTTTTCAAGCTTTCGTTTCTTTTGAGCGTTATACAAGGACAAATATAGTCTTTCTGTCTCAAAAACCGTTTTTTGAATATTCAATTCTGAGGCAAATCTATTTTTAGAATTCTCCGACATTTTTTTATACAAGGCTTTATTTTTCGATATCTTTTCTATTGCTTCTGCCAACCCTATAGCATCTCCTTTTTTATACAAAAGACCGTTTTCACCGTCCTTTATCATATAAGGATTTCCGCCAAAATCACTCGCTACGCTCGGTTTTCCGAGGCTCATTCCCTCCGAAAGAGCGAGTGAGGAGGTCTCCGTTCCGACCGAGCAATTCACCTGTATATCGGTTATATTTATATAAGGAGCTACGTCCTGTAGAAAGCCTGTAAAATAAACAAATTTATCTACGCGGAGAGCTTTCGCAAATTTTTTAAGCTCTTCTCTTTTACTTCCGTCGCCGATTATCAAGAAGCGATATTTATTCGAGTTTTCGCAAAGCAGAGCCGCGGCTCTAAAAAAACATTTATGGTCTTTATATTCTTCAAGTCTTGCGCAAATGCCTATAACTATATTGTCATCGGAAAATCCGAGGCTTTTTCTGACTTTGCTTCGTTCCTCCGCATTTAAACACCTCAAGCCCTCTACTCCATTAATTATAACCGTTATATCTTTGCCGTCTATTCCCATATCCGTAAGGTTTTTCTTTGCCGCATCGGCTACCGCTATTATTCTGTGTGAAAGAACCTTATTCGCTTTTGAATATATTTTTCTGACCGTTGAAATTTCAAATATTTTCGGAATATCAAAAGCACAATGCCTTGTGTATATACGCACAGGCACTCCGCAAAGATACGCCGCTATACGCGCACTCAAACAACCGTGAGTATTAACTATATCGGGCTTATATTTATTTATAATACCGATCATTTCGAATATTGCAAGGATATCGAACGAAGTGTTTTTACAACCGTTCATTTCGATGCATTTTATATTATCCTTTGAAAATCTTGACAGCAAAGCGCTTCCCTTTGGCATAAGAACTGCCGTTCGAAAGCGCGTTTTGTCTGTATGGCGAAGTCTTGAATGTAAAAGAACTCCCGCACCGCCTATATTCGTATCGCTGATGACCTCTAAAACCTTTATCATTTATTACCTCCTGCCAATACTTAAAATTAGTATTGGCAGAAAATCCTTTTTTATTACGGCACAAAAAAAGACATACCTTAGCGGTATGCCAGCTTGCTGACAAAGTGGCTTAAAAAAACTTCAGGTAGAAAAATATACAAACGCAAAGAAACAAAGAGCCTCCCTTGTGTAAAGGGAGGTGGCATTTTCGCAAGAAAAATGACGGAGGGATTGGTGAAACAGTATATTTTTTTAAGTTCCAATCCCTCAGTCTCGCATTCGCTCGACAGCTCCCTTTACACAAGGGAGCCTTTATTTGTGCAATTTGATACTTTGGTTTTCTAAAATAAGTTTTGTCAGTAGCCTGACCGACAGATCAAAAATCTGTCGGTTTTTTGTTTGTCGAGGACGCGATTCCCACTTTTTTGAAAAAAAGCTTGGCAAAAAACTTCCTAAAAAAGATAAAAAACAACCATAACGACTATGCAAAACCTTATTTTTGAAAGTTTTTGAAGGGAGTTTGAGGGATACTTTTTTCAAAAAGTATCCCTCATCGCGTCCTCAGACAAACCGCAATTTTTTGAATATCGAGCTTTAATATCACCAATTGCTATTTTTTGCCTCGTTTTTATTGACAATGGGAACAAAAAATGTTATAATCAAGGGGTAAATATATACCTTTGGAGGCAATTATGAAAGAAAAAATTTTACAAAAGATCGACGAGCTTAACGACGAATACGTTAAGATCTGGGAAGACGTGTGCAACATCGAAAGTCCCACGCACTGCAAGGCGGGTGTTGACGCTGTCGGAGAATATTTTATTCGCTACGCTAACGAGCGCGGCTGGAAAGTAGACGTATTCGAGCAGGAGCGCGCGGGTAATGTCGTTACTATCACGATGAATCCCGACGCAAAAGAAGCTCCCATCGCTTTTTCGGGTCACATGGACACGGTTCACGAAGTCGGTTCTTTCGGCAATCCTCCTGTTAAAATAGAGGGCGACAAGATCTACGGTCCTGGTACAAGTGACTGTAAGGGCGGTATCGTCGTAGGCTTTTTGGCTATGGACGCTCTTGACAAGATCGGATATAAGAAACGTCCTATCTCTATGTATTTGCAGTCTGACGAAGAAGGCGGCGGAAAGTTCAGCGGAGACGCTACCATTTATCACATCTGCGAAAAGGCGCAGGGAAGCGTTGGCTTCTTCAATCTTGAGCCGGGCGCAAAGCAGATCGTTATCGGCAGAAAGGGAATCGCTTCCTTTGAATTCACCGTAACGGGAGTTGAGGCTCACGCGGCAGGCTGCGCGACGAACGGATCGAACGCGATACTTGAGGCGGCTTATAAGATAATCGAGCTTGAAAAATTCAAGAATCCCGACGGTCTTACCTGCTGCTGCGCTGTTATAAAGGGCGGAACGAAGCACAACATCGTTCCCGGCGAATGTAAATTCGTTGCTAACGTTCGCTTTGCGACAAATGCCGAGCTTGACGAGTTCAAGGCGTTCTGCGACAAGGTCTGCGCGGACATTAAAGTCCCAGGTTGTACGTGCTCTTGGGTGCTCCCGCGCGTTCGTCCCGCTATGGAGCCTTGCGAACGCAATATGAATCTTGCGAACAGAGTGAACGAGATCTGGAAAGAATGCGGATTTGAAGAGCTCCCGATAGGCTCTAACGCAGGCGGAACAGATGCCGCGTTCGCTTCCGCCGCGGGTATCCCCTCGGTTGACAGCCTTGGTAACTTTGGCGGAAAGATACATACGACCGACGAGTTCGGAATCATTTCCTCACTTGCTTCGCAAGCAAAGAAACTTGCACTCGCAGCGTATTATCTCTGATAACAAAACAATACACAGAGCCGAGAATACTCGGCTCTCAGACCACAGACAAAGTCTATCTCAAGCACGAGATAGGCTTTGTTTTTTGTTAATACGAAGAAAAAACGCGAGAAAAAGTGAGGTGTTATCCCCACAGCACATGGCAATTTTCTTCATATTCTGCACGGCGGCAGTGAGGAGGCATTGCTCGGCAACCTTAGAAAGCCCCCGCATTCTGCAATAACGGAGACCGTGTAGTTCTTTAGAATCGGCAAAGCTTCGCTCCACCGTGTCCTTTCTTCTCTTGTAAATATTCTTACCCTTTTCCGTATGGGTAAAGGTATATGCCATATCCTTGAAATCTTCCCATACGTGACGGCGCAAGCTCTTTCTTTCCTGCTTCGCACTTAAACATTCCTCCCGTCTCGGACAGTTTGCACATCTGTCGCCCTTGCATTTGTATTCCTTGTAACCGTTTCTGTCGGTTGTTACGTATTCAAGATAATTATGCTCGGGACAAATATATACATCCGATTCGGGAATATACTGAAATTTGTACTTACCGTATTTTCCTTTCTGTTGGCATCCGCGACGCTTACCCATTGCCGCCTGTATGTCCATGTCGTATAGATATTTGCAAATGTTTGAAACGTTGTATCCTGCGTCAAGTCCTACGTATTTTACGTCAAATCCGAATTTGTCGATCTGTGTTCTGAGTCTGTTAAGATAAGGCTTTACGTCATTGGTATTTCCGGGGGTTACGAATACGTCGGTTATAATGTTGCACTTGCTGTCTACGGTTCTGTGATCAAGATAGAAGAAGCCTTGAGGTTTGCCATCTCTGTGCATAAATCCGCTGTCGGGATCGGTCGTACTTGCTTTAATGGTCTTTATTTCACCGCTTCCACCGTTTGTACCGCCGTTTTGACTGTCATCGTCAAAGTAGTTTTCTTTCTCTTCCTCACGCTCTTCTTTCAATTCGTCGCCATTGAACTTCAAAGGCTTCTTGCCGTGTGCTTTGCGGTCTTCATTGATTGCGCGGTTAAGATCATCTATATACTCTTTTGCTTCAACCTTTGCCTGTTTTTCCACATACTTATTCTTGTTCGCGTTTGCTTTCAAGTGAGTGCTGTCCGAATATAGTATCTTACCCCCTACAAGACCTTTAGCCATTGCCTGACGTACTATCTCGTCGAATATCTGCTGCGGGATATCCGTGCCATTATATCTGCGTAATCTGTTTTGCCAGATCACGCTTACATCGGGAAGCTTTTCGGTCAGATCGTACCCGATGAACCATCTGTATGCTACGTTCACTTCTATCTCTTTGAGCAACCTTGTTTCGCTTCGAATACCGTACAAATATCCGATGAAAAGCATACGGAAAAGAACCTCCGGCTCTACCCCGGGGCGTCCGTTATTCTCACAATAGTATGGTTTGCAGATCTTATTGATGAAACTGAAATCTATTGTTTTATCTATCTTTCTCAGAAGATGATCTTCAGGTACCAATTCTTCCAATATTACAAATTCTAGTTTGTTTTGTTTGCTGCTTCTTTCCGTAAACATAGGCGTTTCCCCCTCTTAATTTCTACACCTATATTATACCATATTTAACTGTTTTTGTAAAGTACGACATCTACATAACAAAAGGGCTCAAAACTTTCGTCTTGAACCCTTTGTCAGTGGTCTGACTGCCGATCCGCGGATCGGCAGTATTTTTATTTATTCAATTACCAGCCGTAGCCGTCTTCTGAACCGTAACCCGCGGGATACTGCACGTCGGATTCACTACCGCCGGGAAGAAGATCATCGAGGTCGATGTCCGGAACAGCAGCTTCACCGCCGAATGCGGATACAGCCTCTGCCGCGATCTCCTCTGCAGCTATAATGATATCTTCGATATCGCCCTCATCAATTTCGAATACGGACTTGATCTTGCCCTTCGCGATAGGCTTGGGCTTAGCGTTCTCGCAGATGATGACCTTGAGCTCGAAGTCGATCTCAAAATCTCCGGTAGAACCGAAAAGATCCTCGATCATAGAATACTTTTCTCCGTCGGAATCGGTATAAACGATATCCTTGAAATCAAAGGTATGGGTCTTGCCCTTAGCGGTATAAGCACCCTTGACGGAATAGGTCTCACCGTCAACCGTTGCACCGAACTCGAACTTTTCGTCAGCCTTGTTGATCTTTGCAAAGAGTTTGAGAAGCTCGCCGTCCTCGCCGATCTCGATCACAGACTCGTAGCCCTTGCGGTCGTTCTGCTTTACCTTGAATTCAGCGGTAAACTCACCCGCGATCTCGAGAGTGATCCTGTCGGTCTTTGCGATACCTGCCTTACCGATCTGAAGATCGAAGATCTCCATCTTTTCGCCTTCAGCCTTTACGACTACGTTAACAGCCATAAGGTCGGAGGAAGCCTTCTTGGTTGCAAGCTCAACTACTACCTTTACGTTGTCTGCGTACTCGAGAGCCTCTTCAGCCTCGTCAAGCATATCGCCCAGCTCGTCGAGCATAGTGTCGTACGCCTCAAGAATAGCGTCAACGAGCTTATCGTCCGCATCCTCTCCGAGCTCTTCCTGAATGAAGCCCTCGTAGCAGGTTCCCTCTACGTACTGATCAACGAGCTTGCCGTACTTCTTGATAAGCTTGGGAATGTCCTTGTCCTTCTCGAGCTTCTCGTAAAGGTCAACGAGCACGTTGTAGATGCACTCGGCGTCGATCTCAACGGTGATGACTCTTGCGCCAACCTGTTCGCCGTTGATCTTAACGGTCTCATTCTCCTTTTCGATCTCCGCATGCTCGGATACGGAATCGAGAACGAGCTTTACGTAATCCTCGAGCAAGGCTTCGATCTCCTCAACAGCCTTCTTGTCCTGAGCATCGTCATAAATACGGCAGAGGATCTTGATTGCATCCGAAGCTTCCTCGGGAAGCTCGTAATCGCTGTCGGAATCAAATGCGAAGATAGAAGAGTCAAATTCCTTCTCGGATTTGCCTCTCGCGATACCTACGGCATCCTTATAGAGATCGGGAACCGAAACGTACATGTAGTCCTCGCCAACGTAGAAGCTTCCGTCAACAGAGAAGTCGTTCATAGAGAACTTGAGCTTTTCAACGTAGGTCTCGTTCTTTTCAAGTCCGAAATATTCCTTATATTCAAGGGATACTTCATTGTCGCCGTCGGAAAGACCCATAATGATCTCTGCCGAACCGCTGTTCAGAAGATTGGTA